>PANX01000105.1 GCA_002707795.1 Maricaulis sp. | reverse complement strand
TACGATCAAGGCGAACTTCCCGACCCGGATTTCCTATTCGGTCACCTCGAAGATCGACAGCCGCACCATTCTCGGCGAGCAGGGCGCGGAGCAATTGCTGGGCATGGGCGACCTGCTGTACATGGCCTCGGGCGGGCGCGTGCGCCGCCTGCACGGCCCCTTCGTTTCCGATCGCGAGGTCGAGGAAATCGCAGCCTTCCTGAAGAAGCAGGCGCCGCCGGAATACATCGAGGCTGTCACCGCCGGCGGCGATGACGACGAGGATGGCATCCCCGGTCTCGACATGGGCGACGAAGGGTCCGGCGACCAGCTTTTCGACCAGGCGGTTGCCCTTGTGGCCCGCGACCGCAAGGCCTCGACCTCCTACATCCAGCGCCGCCTGCAGATCGGCTATAACCGCGCCGCCACCCTGATCGAGCGCATGGAAGAAGAAGGCATGATCGGCCCCTCCGACCACGCCGGCCGCCGCGAGATTTTCCTGCCGGAGAATGACGGGGTTTAGGGCATTGCCTTCCGGTGCGAGGGCGGTCATTTTCCCGCGCCCGCAATGGTCCGGAGCGCGACTGTCATGATCACCACACTGGCCTTCGATGCAGACGATACGCTCTGGCATAATGAGCGCTTCTACCGGCTGACGGAGGAGAGCTTTACCGCGATGCTGGCCGATTTTGCCGAGCCGGACCACCTGTCGGAACGGCTGCTGGAGGCGGAGCGGCGCAATCTCAAGCGCTATGGCTACGGCATCAAGGGTTTCGTTCTGTCGATGATCGAGACGGCGGTCGAAGTGACGGAGAACCGGGTGCCGGCAGCCACGATCCGGCAAATCCTGGATGCCGGTCACGACATGCTGGAGCATCCTGTCGAGTTACTGCCCCATGTGCGTGACACAGTGGAAGCACTGACCCCCCATTACCGCACCATAATCGTCACAAAGGGTGACCTTATGGACCAGGAGCGCAAGATTGCGGCCTCCGGTCTGGCGGAGCTGTTCGACGGGATCGAGATCGTCTCGGAAAAGACGCCGGACATCTACCGGAGTATTTTCGACCGGCATGGCGACGGCGCCGAGCGCGCGATGATGGTGGGCAATTCGATGCGCTCGGATGTGGTGCCGGCGATCGAGGCGGGCAGCTGGGGCGTTCACGTGCCGCACGGGCTGACCTGGGCGCTCGAACACGCCGAAGCGCCGGCCGGACACCCCCGCTTCCGGGAGATCGGCGATCTGGGCGGACTGCCCGGCCTGCTCGACACGCTGCGCTGACCCGGCCCCCCCCGGCTTCACACAGATGTGACTGCGCGCGCTTCCGGCCGGCCTAGAATGGGGCCGGGAGCGGAGGAGAACGTGCATGCTTGTTTCCCTGATCGCGAGCACCTGCCTGGCGCCGGTGCTCGAACCGGTCTGGCGGACGGACGGGCTGGATGCACCGGAAAGCGTCATCGCTGACGGGGCCGGCGGTTTCATCGTGTCGAACGTCAATGGTGAAGGCGCCGAGGCGAATGGCGCGGGCTATCTGGCCCGGCTGGACGCGCAGGGCCGCCGCATCGGGCCGGAGTGCTGGGTGACGGGCCTGAACGCGCCCAAGGGTCTGGCCCTGTCGGGCGGGCGGCTGTTCGTGGCGGATATCGATACGCTGGTCGAGATCGATCCGGGGCGTGGCGAGGTCGTTGCCCGGTACCCGATCGAAGGCGCCGGCTTTCTCAATGATGTTGCGGCGCATGAGGGCCGCGTCCTTGTGTCGGACAGTGCGCGCAGCCGGATCCATGTGCTCGAGGATGGCGAGGTCTCGCTGTGGCTGGAGGATGCGGCGCTGGCCGGGGTGAACGGGCTGCTGCCCGAGGATGACCGCCTGCTCGTGACGGCCATGTCGAATGGCGAAGTGCTGGCGATCGACTGGCAGACCCGTGCCGTCACGCCGCTGACCGGCGGCCTGCAGAATGCCGACGGTATCGCGCCGGCGGCGCCGGGCGGCTATATGCTCAGCCAGTGGCCCGGCGATCTGTGGCACTGGGTGGAGGGCGAGGCGCCGGTTCACCTTGTCGAGCGCCAGGATCCGCCGGTGCTGATGAATGATCTCACCGTGCACGGCGAGCTGGTGATCATCCCGCACTGGCAGCCGGGCGCCGTCTCGGCCTGGCGGCTGAGCTGCAGCGATGACAGCGGGCTGACGGAAGAATGAACATCCAGGCCTTGCTCGCGCCCAAATCCCGGGCCAGCTTGCGCCCATGATTGCTCTGCTTTTCTCCCTCGCCCTGCTGCAGCAGGACCCCGCGGCCGACGCTCCCGCCGAGGCCGTGCAAACGCCGGTTTCCGAAGAAACCGGCGCGGCGCCGCAGGCCGGTCTCGACCGCGAGGCGGCGCTGGCCGACATCAATGCCTATCTCAACGGTATCGGGACCCTGCGTGCCGATTTCGTGCAGGTCGCACCGGACGGCTCAGCGGCGACCGGCGAACTGGCCATGTCGCGTCCCGGCCGCCTGCGCTTCGAGTATGACGAGCCTACGCCGATCCGCATCATTGCCGACGGCACCACGGTCGCGATCGAGGACAGCGCCCTGGAGACGGTCGATCGCGGCCCGCTGCGCTCGACGCCGCTCTGGTGGCTGCTGAAAGAGGATATCGATATCGCCCGTGACGCCGAACTGGTGGGCATGGAGAGCGAGTTCGGCTTTCTCTATGTCACGCTGCGCGACCCCGGCGAGGAAATGCCGGGCGAGATCATGTTCGTCTTTGCCGAGCCCAGCTATGAGCTGCGCGAATGGTTCGTCACCGACGCGATGGGCGAGATCACCCGGGTCAGCCTGAACAATGTCGAGACGGGCATGCGTCTGAACCCGCGCCTGTTTGTCATTCCGGAGGCGGAAGACCGCCGGGATTCGCGCCGCAACCGGTAAAATGGTTGATGTTTTTCTGCCACAGGCAAATCCTTTCTCATTTTTTATTTGCAGAAATCCGGACGATGTGGCGTTATTGATACGCTGACTGAGAGGCAAAGGATCGGCGTCGTCCCCCCGCTTGCAGATCCGTTCTCGGTCGCGCCGGACTGATCCCCTCCCGGCGCTGCGCTGTAAAAAGACATGCGCACGGCTTGGCGCCCGGTCTCTCCCCCCTCGAGACCGGGCGCCTTTCGTTTCAGCTTCCGTCATTCGCGATCCGGTGCGGCACACCTTCCCCCTGTCAAAGACAGGCCCGGATCGCTAAATACGTCACATGCACTTCCACGACGAAGACGAAGGCGCCGACATCCCGCGCCTGCTCGAAGAAATTCCGCTGCTCTACAAGGCCCGGGCCTTTGCCGAGAGCCTCAACGCCAACACCTGGTTCTCCCGTCTTGGCGAGCCGCTGGACGCGCGCGAGCGCGACCTGGCACGAACCTATCTGGACGGGCTGGGCTTTCCCGAAGCCGAACCGGCCCTCTTGTCGGACTGGGACGAGGCCGCCGGCGCCGCCGAATCCCAGGACCGCGACCCCATGGGCTGGGAAGCCGAGGAGATGCTGCGCACCGGCCTGGTGTCCCGCGTCCTCGAACGGCTGGACGAGGAAGCGGTCCATGCCGCCCTCACCCTGGTGGCCCAGAAGACCGGCGATACGGCGCGTGATGCGGTCGAGGAGGCCGCGGCACTGGCGGATGTCGAGGATATAGGACTGGTGCATGCGGCGGCCGGCGCCCTGGCGCAGGCGGCCAATGGCGCCGTTCTGGTGGTGCTCGCCGAGGCCGAGGATGACGATCCGCCCCATCCCTTCCTCGCACGCTGGCGCCTGTTTGCGCGCGGCCGCTGGCCGGTGGGCCTGGCCGGCGCCACCTACAATATTCTCTGACCGCCCCTCGGCCGATCACCCGCACAAGGACTGCCCATGACCGCCTTCACGCTCGCCAGCTGGAACATCAACTCCGTGCGCCTGCGCGCGCCGCTCGTGGCCGACTGGGTCAGCCAGGCCGATCCGGATGTGCTGTGCCTGCAGGAGATCAAGTGCCAGAACGAGCAATTCCCGGAAGAGGCCTTCCGCGAAATGGGGTTCCGGCACTTCCACGTGCGCGGCCAGAAGGGCATGCACGGCGTGGCGATCGCCTCGAAATTCCCGCTGGAGGATCTGGGCGACGAGGATCTGTGTCCCAGGGCCGAAGCCCGGCACCAGCGTGTGATGGTGGAAGGCATCGAGCTGCACAATTTCTACATCCCGGCCGGCGGCGACGAGCCGGACCCGGCGATCAATCCGCGCTTTGCCCACAAGCTGGGCTTCCTCGACCGCATCGAAGCCTATTTCAAGGCGCGCGCGGCCGAGAACCCGCCGCTGGTGCTGGTCGGCGATTTCAACATTGCGCCCTATGAGCACGATGTCTGGTCACACAAGCAATTGCTGAAAGTGGTCTCCCACACGCCGGTCGAGACCGAGGCGCTGGAGCGCATCCGCCAGGCCGGCGATTTCGCCGATGTGGCGCGCGAGCTGATCCCGATGGACGAGAAGGTCTATTCCTGGTGGAGCTACCGCGCCCGGGACTGGAAGAAGGCCAATCGCGGCCGCCGTCTCGACCATATCTGGGCCGCCCCCGCCGTGCGCGAACGGGCCCTGGCCGGCGGACGGGACGCCTTCAGGATCTGGGAAGATGTGCGCGGCTGGGAGAAGCCCTCGGATCACGCGCCGGTGGTGCTGCGGATCGGCGGCTGACCGGCGAATTCTACCCAATCTCTTGTAATCGGGCCGTTTTCCGACGCATCCTGTGCGCCGGGGGGACGGGTTGATGCGAATTTTCCTGACAGCAGTCGCGACATGTGTCCTGGCGGCCGGCACGGCCCTGGCCCAGGCAGGCACAGGCTCCGGGGAGAATACCGGGAGTGCCGCCGGGATCTGTATCGGGTCCGGCGAGCCGGGCGGGCGCTATCATGCCTTCGCGGAGCGCCTGATCGAGGCCGGGCTCGAAGGCTCGGTCTGCAACACGCCGACCGCCGGCAGCCTGGAGAATCTGCGCGGGCTGCGCGAGGGCCGGCTGGCCTTCGCTATCGCCCAGAACGATCTCGCCTATCACCAGTTTACCGGCGGCCACGGGCTGGAGCGCTGGCAGGACTTTGCCGCCGTCGCGCCGCTCTTCCCCGAATTCGTGCAGGTCTTCGTGCGCCAGGAAGACAATGCGCCGGACCTGTTCGGCGAGCTGCGAGGACGCCGCATCAATATCGGCGTGCACGGATCGGGCAGCACGATCAATGCGCGCGACGTGCTGGCCGCAGCAGGCTTGCGTGAAGGGGTCGACTATCTGCCGGCCAATCACGGCATGCGGGAAGCCTTCGCGGCACTAGGCGAGAATGAGGTGGATGCGGTCTTCGTGACGGCCGGCGAGAATTTCGAGTTCGATGCGGACCGCTTCTCGCGCCTGGCCGTGCCGCCCTCGATCATCACCCAGCTGGCCAACGAGAACCCCTATTACGAAAGCTCCGGGCTGGAGATCGACGGGCGCATCCAGCCCTCTCTGGCGACGCGCGCCGTGCTGCTCGCCCGGCGGGACGCACCGCGCGAGGTGGTCGGAGCGCTGACCGGCACGCTGCTCGCGATCTGGCCCGGCCTGCAGGAGGACGTCGGCGGTCTCTATCCGCCCGAGGACTTCGTGACGCGTCTGGCGGTGGACTTTCATCCGGCCGCACGCGCGGTCCTGGTCGAACGGGGCCATGCCGCTGCGCCGCCGCGCTACTGGCTCTGGCTGATCGCCTGGGGCGCGCTGCTGGCCTCGAGCGTCGCGGCGATCTCCATGCGCACCACCTATGACCGTACCGGCGAAGCGCGGGCCCGGGACCGGCGCCTGCCGGGCGTGCAGCAGGCGATCGACCTGTGGGCCCGGCCCAGCCCCTGGTTCATCGGCATCAGCCTGTTTGCCATCATCCTGTGCGGCGCCTTTATCGCCCTGCGGACAGCCGAGGCGATGCACGCGCGGGCCTTCAACCTGGACAATCCGTTCGGCGATCTCGCCTTCATGGAGGGGATTGTCTGGATGCTGGCCTTCGTGGCCAGCGGCTTTACCGAAAACGACGCCTATCCGCTCAGCCCGCCAGGCCGGGTGATGGTGGCCTGCCTCGCCCTTTTGGGCATTGGCGGTCCGATCACGGCGATCATCGTCACCAGCAATTTCATCGGCCGGCAGCGCGCGGCCAGGGCCGCCGGCTGGGCCCGCACGAAATGGCATGACCACATCCTGGTGTGCGGCTGGAACGAGCACCTGTCCGGCGTGGTCTACTCCCTGACGGGACAGGACGCAGCCGAACGATACAAGGTCTGCATGGTGGCCCAGTCGGGCGATGCGAGCCCGATGGACGGTCATCATTTCAATCCGAAACGGGTCCGCTTCCGGCGCGGCGACAGCGCCGACCGCAAGACGCTGGAGGAAGCCGGCGCCAGGCGCGCCTCCCACGCCATCATTCTGGCCGATTACGAGCGCCGGGAAAGCCAGAATATCGGCGCCATCCTGACGGCGATGAACCTGAAGCGGCTGAACCCGGACATCCGCATATCGGCCGAGCTGAATTTCAACCAGAATGCCGACCATTTCGCGAGCTTCGGCTGCGACACCCTGATCACACCGGACCTCTTCATCGCCAAGGCGGCGGCGCTCTCCACCATCCACCCGCTGATGGTGGATTATCTGCTGGAAGTGCTGACCTATGACGAATTCGACGAGATCTATGCCGTCGAATACGGCGAACTGTGCGACCGCCACCCCGGCTATGGTCCGGAGATGGCGCTGTGCGATGTCGAGCGGGAAATCTGGCGCAGCGGCGCGAACCTGATCGGTGTGGTGCGCGGCGATCTCAAGCGCGAGGCCGTCTACGACGCCGAGGTGGAGGATGGCGGTCCGATCATCTCGCTGACCCGCGAGGCGGGCTACGACTACGTCCCGGCCCGCAATGACAGGATCATCTATGCCGCCCATACCCGCGACACGATCCTGAAGCCCGGGCACCGCCAGACCGTGCTGGACGCGGCCCCGATCCCCCGCGATCTGTTCAGTTTTTCCCGGCCCGAGGGCACGCGCATCCTGATCTATGCCTCGGAGGAACATGTCGAGCGGCTGGAAAAGAACCTGCGGGCCTTTCATCGCGATCCGCAGATCTGCGTCGTCACGATCGAGTCGACCCCCTTCCTGACCCGAAATGTCCTGGCCGAACGCCTCGACGGCTTCAGGACGGATTGCGGCGTGGAAGCCTTCGACTATGCCATCGTGCTGGCGGATGCGAAGAAGAAGCGCAATGCGTCCAGCTCGGCCCGGGTGCGCGCCGCCGACGCGCACACGCTTCTGGCCACCAAGCTGATCCGGCAGATCGCCGACAGCAGCGGGTGGACCTGCAAGATCATCGCCGAGGCCATCGCCCGCGAGGACCGCGACGCCTTTCTCGGTCCGCAATTCTCACAGGGACAGGACCTGCCCGTCCGCGAGACCGCCAGCCATGCCGGCGCCGGCGCCAATGCCGTCATCCCCAGCGCCACACTGGTCGAACGCTTCCTCGTCAAGGACGTGTTCGACGGCAATTCGGTGCTCGATTTCCTGATCGCCGTGATGAATATGCGCGATGGCACCCATCTCTACATGAAGGAGCTGGCGGCCGGCGATCCGCTGATCGGGCAGAGCTATGCCAGCCTGGTCCGGACCCGGCATGCGGGTCTGCATCTGGTCGGCTGGCTGCCGGTGACCCAGCGCGACACGCTGCGCAACCGCAAGGGCGATTTCGATTTCCATTTCCGCACCTGCTATAATGACAAGATCGAGCAGGACACGCTGCAGCAGGGCGACCTGCTGGTCTTCACCGCCTGTTTCGGGATCTGGGAAGGCGGAACGGGCGAGCCCTGAGACAGACCGCCCTGCCTCACCCCTGCAGCCGGTAACCACCACTCTCCGTCACCAGGAGCCGGGCATGGGCCGGGTCCGGTTCGATTTTCTGTCTTAGCCGGTAGACATGGGTTTCCAGTGTGTGCGTCGTCACGGCCGGATTATAGCCCCACACCTCGTGCAACAGCTCGTCGCGCGGCACCGGCTTGCCGCCGGCGCGGTAGAGGTATTTGAGGATATTGGTCTCTTTTTCCGTCAGCCGGATCTTCTTCTCGTCGGCGGTCAGCAACAGCTTCATCGCCGGCCGGAACTCGTACGGCCCGATCCGGAAAACCGCATCCTCGCTCTGCTCGTGGCTGCGCAGATGGGCGCGCACGCGGGCCAGCAGGACCGAGAATTTGAACGGCTTGGTGACATAGTCATTGGCGCCGGATTCCAGACCGAGGATCTGGTCGGCATCGGTGTCCTGGGCGGTCAGCATGACGACCGGTGCGGACACCCCGTTCTTGCGCATCAGGCGGCAGGCCTCGCGGCCGTCCATGTCCGGCAGTTCGACATCCAGCAGGACCAGATCGGCGCGTTCGGCCTTGGCCGTCGCCATGCCTTCGCCGGCCGTGCCGGCGCTGAGCGTGCGGAATTCCTCGTGAAGCGCGAATTGTTCGACCAGCGCCTCGCGCAGATCCTCGTCATCGTCCACGATCAGAATCGTTTTCTGTGCGCTCATGATGCGATCATGCCCTTTTCCGGCCGCAAGGCAAATTCTGCCCACCGGCAGGATGTGCCCGGCAATATCTGCTTAAGCATAGCGAAGTGTCCCGTATTTCCATCACGAATTCTGGTACCGAAATTGCTTGGTTAGCGCCGAGTCCGCAGGCTGGACACCCATCCGTGGTGGGGGAGGCGAAGCGGATGCCTGTGCCATTTCCGGCACAAGAGCATCCCTCGCCGACCACCGCTTTTTTTTCATCTATGCTGGCGTCATGGATTGGCAAGTCTCACGAACCGGGCAGATCGACCTCGGCGGGCGCACCGTACGCGCGGCGCTGGGAAAAGGCGGCATCACGGACGCGTCAGACAAGCGTGAGGGCGATGGTGCCACACCGCTGGGCCGCTATGCGCTGCGCCGTGTGATGTACCGGGCCGACCGGGTGGATGCGCCTGACACCGCGCTGCCGGTGCGGGCGATCCGGCCCGATGACGGCTGGTGCGACGCGCCGGACGACCCCGCCTATAACCGCCCCGTCCGCAAGCCCTATCCGGCGTCTCACGAGGATCTGTGGCGCGAGGACGGGCTCTACGACATCATTCTCGTGCTCGGCCATAATGACGATCCGCCCGTGCCCGGAGCCGGCTCGGCGATCTTCCTGCACTGCAAGCGCGGCGATTACGAGCCCACGCTGGGTTGTGTCGCGCTGGATCCCGACGATGTGCGCGCCCTGCTGGCGCAGGCGAAACCCGGCGACACGCTGACGATCAGCTAGCATTTTCAGCGAAAGTGGGAACCGGTTTTGCGGTTCGAAAATGCGACCACTCAAAAAAAGCCGGAGCCATTTCATCGGCCTTGATTGCGATGGAATGGCTCTAGGTGTCCCGATCTCCGAAGAAGGCCGTGCCGACACGTACAGACGTGGCGCCCAGCGCGACGGCTGTCTCGAAATCGCCGCTCATGCCCATGGAAAGCCGCGCCACCCCGTTCTCGCGGGCGAGCTTGCCGAGCAGGGCAAAGTGGAGACCGGCCGGCTCCTCGACCGGCGGGATGCACATCAGACCCTCGATCTCGAAGCCGTACACCTGCCGCATCCGCGCCAGGAAATCCGGCAGCTCCGCCGGAGCGACGCCGGCCTTCTGGTCCTCCTCGCCGGTATTGACCTGCACATAGAGCCGCGGCGTGCGCCCCTGCGCATCCATCGCCTTGCGCAACGCGCCAGCCAGCTTGTCGCGGTCGAGCGTCTCGATCACATCGAACAGGGCAACGGCGTCTTCGGCCTTGTTGGACTGCAGCGGGCCGATCAGGCGCAGTTCGAGATCGGGATTCCCGGCGCGGCGGGCGGACCAGTGGGCCTGGGCCTCCTGCACGCGGTTCTCGCCGAACACGCGCTGGCCCGCCGCGAGCGCGGCATCCAGCCGCTCTTCGCTCTGGCGTTTCGATACGGCCACCAGGGTGATATCACCCGGATCTCGCCCCGCCGCACCGGCTGCGGCGGCGATCGTGTCGAGAAGGGCCTGACGGTTTGCGGAGATTGCAAAAGTGTCGCTCATGATGCCGCCATATGACGCCCCGGCGGGCTTGGCAAGACAGGCGCTTGCGGTGCAGGGCGCACGCGGGGCCGGTCCGCCGGCGCTGCTGGCACTGACCGATCCGGCCCGCACGCCGGACCCGGAAGCGTTCGCCGCTGCGGTCCCGGGCGGCAGCGCGGTGATCTACCGGCATTTCGGCGTGCCGGACCGGCTTGAGGTCGCGAAGCGGCTGGCTGCGATCTGCCGCGAGCGGGACAATTGGCTGCTGGTTTCCGGCGATCCGGATCTGGCCCGGCGGGCCGGGGCGGATGGCGTGCACTGGCCGGAACGGCAGATCGCCGAGGCCGCCGACTGCCGGGCCCGCGGCGACGCAGGCATTTACACAGCCGCCGCCCATTCCTGGCGGGCGCTGGCCCGGGCGAGCGCCGCCGGTGTCGATGCAGCCCTGCTGTCGGCGGTGTTTCCCAGCCAGAGCCCCAGCGCCGGGCGGCCTTTGGGGTGCTGGTCCGCAAGTGCCATGGCGCGGGCGACAGACCTGCCGGTCTATGCGCTGGGCGGCGTCAATGAGCGCACGGCGAAACGGCTGACAGGTCTCGGATTTTCAGGAATTGCGTGTGTCGGCGCGATCAGAAGCGCAGGGCCGACTCGAACTTGATTTCCGGTTCGCGGCGATCCTGGCGGTTCTCGCGAAGTGTGAAATATTCGCTGTCCGGCGCGGCAAAGCGCACCTGGCCGCCCAGGCGGAAGCGTTCGCCGAGATTGACGAAGGCGCCGGCGCTGACGTCTTCCATCTCGAAGCGCGTGTCGGAATGGTCTTCAACGCCCAGCGTGATGCCCCAGCGGCCGCCGGCGGATTCCCAGTCGAACGTGTCGGGTTCTTCCAGGCCCGGATGGGCGGCTTCATTCATGGACAGGGTGAAGGCCTCATACCACGGCGTCTCGGCCCCGGACGCAGCCGGAGCCGGCGTCGCGACGGCAGCAGCGGTATCGTCCTGGGCGAAAGCCGCAGGCGCACACAGGCACAGGGCCGCAGCCGTTACAACTGCAGGCGCCGTCTTGCCAATGATGTCAAACGGATAGCTCCGCCCGCTCATTGCACTCTCCCTCACACAGCTTTCGTTCTACCGTATCGAAGCTGTGCGTCCCAAGAAGATTCTGCGGCGCTTACAACAGTTTCACGCCGCCTGTGGCGGATTTGTCAAAATTGCCAGCCGAGTTCAAGAAATCCGACGGTGTCCCCGGACCGGACCTGCGTGCGTCCACCCGGCGTGAGCACCGGATCCCACCGCCTTGCATTGCGCAGTCCGACGCCGGCAAGCCAGCGCTCGCCGATCAGGCGCGATCCGCCCACTTGCCAGCTGGTGCCGTCGACATGAACCGCGTCGTCGGAAAAGCCCGCATATTCCAGCGTGAACAGCCAGGGCCCGGCCTCATACCCGGCCGAGGCCGACCAGGCCTGATACCCCCGGTCGCCGGCGAGACCGTTATCGCTCACCAGACCGCGCAGCCCCGCCGACCAGTCGCCAAGGCGCCAGGACAGGCCCGCATCCCAGGCGAGGAGACGTTCGAAGCCAGGCCGGCCGGTGGCGTCGGCGCCGCTGGCGATACCGAAGGAGGCCTCGATCTCGTGATCGCCGCGGCGGATCGCATAGATCAGGCCCAGCTCGGCCACGTCGTCGAAGACCGGGCTGACCAGACCGGCCGGTCCGTATTCGCGATGGCAGACATCGACGCCGCAATCGCGCACGGCGGGCGTGAAGGAGGCCGAGGCCCGCAAGGTTCCGATCGTGCTTTCCTGTCCGAGGGCAACGGAGCGGAACAGGATTTTCGGCGACCAGCCCGAGGCGAGATTGGCCGTGCGTGCGCCCGACAAGCGGTCGGTGGCGACCCGGCCGCCATCGGCGCGGCTGAGACGGAAAGCGGCCGGACCGCCGGCCGTGTCCAGCTGGGCAGCGCCCGGTCCGTAGCCGAAGCGCAGCTCGCCCCAGCCCGTGTCATAATAAAGATAGGCCTCTTCCAGAGCCGTGCGGGTGGCATCGCCGACCGGTGCGCCACTGCTGCGATAGCCGCTCGCCGGGCTCACCCCCGTGGCACAATCGCCGCGCCCGGCCGGACAATCGCCCGCCAGCCCGCCCCATCCCCGGCGGCCGCTGTCGCGCTCGATCCGCCCGCCGGCGACCAGGCCATAGCGGCGGCCGGCATCGGTGAAGCCTTCAACGGTCAGGGCGGTATCGATGTCGAACAGGGGCGTATCGGCGCTGTCGCCCGAGGCGAGTACCGTGCCGGCATCCAGCTGGAAACGCGTCTCGAACGCTGCGCCGAAGCCGCTGTTTTCATTGGAAAATATGCCGGAGGACGAGTCCGTCTGGGGGAATGCCGGCGGGGCCGCAAGCGCTCCGGACAGAGCGGCGATCAAGGTCGCGCTGAGTGTCCGTACCATGTCTCGCGGTCCCGCCGATCGGCCCCGTCCCCCCGGACGTCGCGCCCCTAGAGGAGGTCAGCACGCCCGTCCGGTCAAGCACCCCGGACGGTTTGCGGAAAACTTGGCACAAAGTTGTTGCG
>PANX01000104.1 GCA_002707795.1 Maricaulis sp. | reverse complement strand
GACCTACCTGCCCGCGCGGTATTTTACCGCGCTGATGGACCGGCTGCGTCACCGTTTCGATGTGCTGGGCGATGCGGAAGTGGCGGTCGAGGTCGATCCCCGCATCTTCTCGCCGGAAATGGCCGCAGCCTTTGGCGAGACCGGCGTCAACCGGGCGAGCCTCGGTGTGCAGACTTTCGACGAAGAGGTGCAACGGGCGGTCAACCGGGTCCAGGACCGCGATTGCATCGAGGCCTGTGTGAACCTGCTGCGGGCAAGCGGCGTTGAGGGGCTCAATTTCGACCTGCTCTACGGCCTGCCGTTTCAGACGGTCGAAAACTGTGTGGCCAGCGCCGAAACCGCGCTGGAGTTTGCGCCGGACCGCTTCTCCGTCTTCGGGTACGCGCACGTGCCGCACATGAAACCGCACCAGAAGATGATCCGCGACGAGACGCTGCCGGGCGCCGCCGAGCGCCTCGCCCAGGCCGACGCCATCGCCGAAGCCCTGACGCGGGGCGGGCATGTGCAGATCGGGCTGGACCATTTCGCCTATCGCACCGATCCGATGGCGATCGCGCTGGAGACCGGCAACCTGCACCGCAATTTCCAGGGCTACACCACCGATGCCGCAACGGCGATCATCGGCATGGGCGCTTCGGCGATCAGCTGGATGCCGCAGGGCTATATCCAGAACACAACGAACAATCACGAGTGGGAAAGACGCGTCGAGGCCGGCGATCTGCCTGTCGCCCGCGGCTACGCGCTGACAGCGGACGACCGGCTGCGCCGGGCCATCATCGAGCGCCTGATGTGCCATCTCGATGTGGATGTCGATGCGATCGCGGCGGCAGCCGGTACCGCGTTCGACATGCCCGACCTGTCGGCGTTCGAACACGCCGGCATCCTCTCGCGCCAGGGCAACCGGCTGGCGATGAACCCCGAATACCGGCCGCTGGTGCGCAGCGTCGCAGCATCGTTCGACGCCTATCTGCCGACGTCGACCGCGCGCCACGCCGTCGCCGTCTGACGGGAGATTCCCGCAAATTGCGCGAGCGCAAATCGCGCCCGGATCCTTTCGGCTATCGAGGTCGCATCATCGCTCCCGGAAGGCGGGAGCGCGGCCTTACGCTCAAGCCGAGGGAGAAAACCATGCAGGAGCGCTCCATGAGAAAGATGTGGGCGATCCTGGCGTTGATACTGATCGTGTCGTTCAGCTGGCTTGGCCTGCTGGGCAACGAGATCCACCGCCAGGCCCCGCCCGTCCCGTCCGCCGTTGTTACGCGGTCGGGCGAAACCGTATTTACCCGCGACGATATCCAGACCGGCCGTCAGGTCTACCAGTCCATGGGCGGCCAGCAGGTCGGCTCGATCTGGGGCCATGGCGGCTATCTCGCACCGGACTGGTCGGCCGACTGGCTGCACCGGGAATCCCTCGTGATCCTGGATGGCTGGGCCGAGGCCGAGTACGGCCGGACCTATGGCGCGCTGGCGGCGGAAGACCAGGCACGCCTGCAGACGCGCCTGCAAGCCGCGCAGCGCGAGAACACCTATGACCCCACGACCGGCCATATCACTATCAGCGACGACCGCGCCGCGGCCATTGCCGCGGTGTCGCGCCACTATGTCGACCTGTTCGGCGATGCGCACGCGCTGGAAGGCTTGCGTGAAGACTATGCGATCGCGAACAATGCGATCCCGGATGCCGCGCGCCGGGAAGCTATGACGGCCTTCTTCTTCTGGGCGGCCTGGGCGACCACGACACAACGTCCGGACGAAGACGTCACCTACACGAATAACTGGCCGCACGAACCGCTGGTCGGCAATGCGCCGTCCGGCCCGAACATCATGTGGTCCATCGCCTCGGTGATCCTGCTGATCGCGGGCATCGCGGCGCTCGTCTGGTGGCATGCCGGCCGCAAGGAAGAAGAGGCACCGGTCCCGCCGAAGGAAGATCCCTTCACGGGTCTCAAGCCGACCGCCTCGATGAAGGCGACCCGGAAGTATTTCTGGACCGTCATCGCCCTCTTCCTGGCGCAGATCTTCCTGGGTGCGGTTACCGCGCACTATGCGGTGGAAGGCCATGACTTCTACGGCATCCCGATCTCCGACATCATCCCCTACGCCGTCACCCGCACCTGGCACACCCAGCTGGCGATCTTCTGGATCGCGACCGCCTGGCTCGCCACCGGCCTCTACCTGGCGCCCGTACTGGGCGGCAAGGAGCCGAAATTCCAGGCGCTGGGCGTCAACGTGCTCTACGTCGCCCTGCTGATCGTCGTGGTCGGTTCGATGGCCGGCGAATGGCTCGGCGTGCAGCAGGTCTTCGATCTGGACATGAATTTCTGGTTCGGACACCAGGGCTGGGAATATGTCGATCTGGGCCGTTTCTGGCAGCTGCTGCTGTTCGCGGGCCTGATGATCTGGCTGTCGCTTGTCGGCCGCGCCCTCTGGCCGGCCCTGAAACAGCCGGGTGAAGGCCGTCCGCTGACGGTGATCCTCTTCCTGTCGACCATCGCCATCGGCCTGTTCTATGGCGCCGGCCTGACCTGGGGCAAGCACACCCACCTGTCGATGATCGAGTACTGGCGCTGGTGGGTTGTCCACCTGTGGGTGGAAGGCTTCTTCGAGGTCTTCGCAACGGCCGCGATCGCGCTCCTGCTGGTCAAGCTGGGTCTCGTGCGCGCCCGCACCGCCAATCATGGCGTGCTGTTCGCAACGATCATCTTCCTGACCGGCGGCGTGCTGGGCACGCTTCACCACCTCTACTTCACAGGCGCGACCACTTCGGTCATCGCCGTGGGTGCCGTCTTCTCGGCGCTGGAAGTGGTGCCGCTGGCCCTGATCGGTCACGAGGCGCTGGAGAACTACCGCATGACGAAGGCGGCCAAGTGGGTCCAGAACTATAAATGGCCCCTCTACTTCTTCGTCGGCGTGTGCTTCTGGAATCTCGTGGGCGCAGGCCTGCTGGGCTTCCTGATCAATCCGCCGATCTCGCTGTACTATGTGCAGGGTCTCAACCTGACCGCCACCCACGGCCACGCCGCCCTGTTCGGCGTCTACGGCCTCCTGGGCATCGGCCTGATGCTGTTCTGCTTCCGCGGACTGTTCGCGAAGCAGGCCTGGTCGGACAAGATGCTCGCCTGGTCGTTCTGGCTGCTCAATGGCGGCCTGGCGATGATGGTCTTCATGAGCCTCTTCCCGGTCGGCGTGCTGCAGGCCCATGCCTCGATCACCGAAGGGCTCTGGTACGCCCGCTCGGCCGAGTTCCTGCAGCAGGAGATCATCCATTTCCTCGTCTGGATGCGGGTGCCCGGAGACATCGTCTTCAGCGCCGGCGCCTTCGTCCTGGCGGCCTTTGCGGCCCGCCTGGTCTGGGCCGGCTTCCGCGGCCAGAGCGAGGATACCGCACCGGTGGCGACACCGGCGGAATAACCCGCCAACCGGCTGCCGGGGCCTCCCCAGAAGCTCCGGCAGTTCCATCCGCCCCCCGGCCTCCCTCTGGCCGGGGGGCGTTTTTTTGGGGCAGCACCTCAGGGTGCGACAGGGCGTCCCTGCGACCATCTGTCAGTTCGACGAAACACCACATATAGAGCTCAATCTCATCGCAAACACAAAATATTGATTCGCGAAGGGAGTTTCAGATGCTCGACTCAACCCCGACCCAAGATACCGAACCGCCCGTGCGCGGCACGCAGATCGATGTGGCCCACGCCGTCGAGGAATATCTCGGCGGCGCCGACTGGCGCATCAAGGCCAATGCCAATCAGGGCTATTCCCTGGGCGGCATGATCCTCAACGTCTCCGGCAAGGTGGTCGCCAATTACTGGCTCGACCAGGTCTATCCCGCCGCCATCGGCCGGGCGCACCGCGAGGCCGATATCCACGTCCACGATCTCGACATGCTGTCGGGCTATTGCGCCGGCTGGTCGCTGCGCACTCTGCTGAGCGAAGGCCTCAACGGCGTTTCCGAGAAAGCCGAAGCCGGACCGCCGAAACATTTCAGCGTCGCCCTCGGCCAAGCTGTGAACTTCCTCGGCGCCCTACAGAACGAGTGGGCCGGCGCCCAGGCCTTCTCCTCTTTCGACACCTATATGGCGCCCTTCGTGCGCGTCGACGGGCTGGGCTATGACGCCGTGCGCCAGGGCCTGCAGGAATTCGTCCACTCGCTGAACGTGCCCTCACGGTGGGGCACGCAGACTCCCTTCACCAATCTCACCTTCGACTGGGTCTGCCCGGAGGATCTGCGCGAGCAGACACCGCTGATCGGCGGCGAGGAAGCCGATTTCACCTATGGCGACCTGCAGGTCGAGATGGACCTGATCAACCGCGCCTTCATCGACGTGATGACGGCCGGCGACGCCAAAGGCCGCGTCTTCACCTTCCCCATCCCCACCTACAACATCACCGAGGACTTCCCCTGGGAGAGCGAGAATGCCCAAGCGCTGTTTGCGATGACAGCGAAATACGGCCTGCCCTACTTCCAGAACTTCATCAATTCCGACATGAAACCGGGCCAGGTCCGCTCGATGTGCTGCCGCCTCCAGCTCGATCTGCGCGAGCTCCTCAAGCGCGGCAACGGCTTGTTCGGCTCGGCCGAGCAGACCGGATCGATCGGTGTGGTGACGGTGAATTGCGCCCGGCTGGGCCATCGTTTCCAGGGCGACTGGGACGGGCTGATTGCCGAACTCGACCGGTTGCTGGAGCTGGGCCGCGACAGCCTGGAGATCAAGCGTGAATACGTGCAGGCGCTGATGGACAAGGGGCTCTTCCCCTACACCAAGCGCTATCTGGGCACGCTGCGCAATCACTTCTCGACGCTGGGCGTGAACGGGCTGAACGAGATGGTGCGCAACTTCACCGGCGACACGGACGACATCACGACCGAGAACGGCGCATCCCTGGTGCTGGACCTGCTCGATCATGTCCGCGCACGCATGCTGGAATTCCAGGACGCCACCGGACACATGTACAATCTGGAAGCCACGCCGGCGGAAGGCACGACCTACCGCTTCGCCAAGGAAGACCGCAAACGCTTCCCCGGCATCCTGCAGGCGGGCACCGACACCAATCCCTACTACACCAATTCCTCACAGCTGCCGGTCGGCTTCACCGACGATCCGTTCGAGGCGCTTTCCCGCCAGGACGAGATGCAGACGAAATATACCGGCGGCACCGTGCTCCACCTCTATATGAGCGAGCGGATTTCCTCGGCCGAGGCCTGCCGCCGCCTGGTGCAGCGCTCGCTGTCGAATTTCCGCCTGCCCTACATCACGATCACGCCGACCTTCTCGATCTGCCCGACCCACGGCTATCTGGCCGGCGAGCATCATCACTGCCCCAAATGCGATGCCGAGAAACAGACCGCCCTGCCGGAGGGCAGCGTGCTCGCCGAGGAAGACCGGCAGCCCTGCGAGGTCTGGACCCGGGTGATGGGCTATCACCGGCCTGTCGCCGCCTTCAATCCGGGCAAGCGCGGCGAACATGAGGAGCGCACGCATTTCGAGGAGCGGCGGGCCCGCCTGACCGCCGCCTGACATGGCGAACCGACCGCTCCGCGTTGGGGGAGTCGAACCGTTCTCGACGGTCGACTTCCCCGGCCATCTGGCCGCCGTGGTCTTCTGCCAGGGCTGCCCGCTGGCTTGCGGCTATTGCCACAATCCGGACCTGATCCCGGCGACCGCCGACCGGATGCTGGATTTCGAGACGGTTCTGGATGCCCTCGCAGCCCGGCAGGGCTTTATTGACGGGGTCGTCTTTTCCGGCGGCGAACCGCTGGGTCAGGCGGCCCTGGCGGACGCTGTCTCGCGGGTCAGGGCAATGGGGCTTGCTGTGGCCCTGCACACCGCCGGCACCTCGCCCGCCCTCCTGGAGCGCATCCTGCCTCACCTGGACTGGGTAGGGTTCGATGTGAAAGCCCCGTTCGCCGGCTATCACGGCGTCACCGGTGTCGCCCCGGCCGGGACGAAGGCCCGGGAGTCGCTGCAATTGCTGGCGAAATCCGGCACTCCCTACGAAGTGCGTACAACCGTATGGCCCGAACGGATCGACGCGGCGGCACTCCGGTCCATCGCGTTTGCGCTGACACAAATCGGCGTCTCCCGCTTTGTGCTTCAAGAGTGCAGAACCCCGGACCGCAGGACGTGGCCGGGAGAATGCGCGCTCGACGATACGGCCCTGATGGCCGAACTCGGCGCCCGGTTCCAAGATTTCGAGGTTCGCCGTGCCCAGAATTGACAAATCCGCCCTCCGCCGCGCCAGGCCCGAAGACCCGATCCGCGCCCGCCGCGATTATACCGGCCCGGCCCTGTTCAGTTTCGGCTTCCGCCCCTTCTTCCTGTTCGGCGCCATCTGGGCGGCCCTGTCCGCCCCGCTGTGGATCTGGAGCTATCTGACCGGCCGGACCATGATCGGCGCCGCGCCTGCGCTCGACTGGCACATTCACGAGATGCTGTTCGGGTTTATTGCCGCCATCATCGGGGGCTTCCTGCTGACCGCCGTGCCCAACTGGACCGGCCGCATGCCTGTGCGCGGCCTGCCGCTGATGACGCTGTTCGGCCTGTGGGCCGCCGGCCGCGCGGCCATGCTGGCCTACGACGCGCTGGGCCCGGTCGCCGCCGTGATCGACAGCACGTTTCTCGTCGTGCTGGCGGCCGTCCTGCTGCGCGAGGTGATCACCGGCGGCAATATGCGCAACCTGCCGGTCTGCATCCTTTCCGCCCTGTTCGCCCTGGCCAATATCGGCTTCCACATCGCCATGACCACGGGGGCGGGCTGGCGTCCGGCCCAGACCATCGCCATCGCGATCGTCACGATGATGATCGCCCTGATCGGCGGCCGCATCGTGCCCAGCTTCACGCGCAACTGGCTTGTTCAGAGTGGCCGCGGCGCGAGCCTGCCGGCCCCGATGAGCCGGTTCGACGGCGCGACGCTGGTGTTCGCCGGAAGCGCCCTTCTGGCGTGGATCATAGCGCCGCAGGACTGGTTTTCCGGCGCGCTTCTGGTGATCGCCGGCGGTTTGCACGGCACCCGCCTCGCCCGCTGGAAAGGCTGGAGAACCGGCGTCGAGCCGCTCGTCCTGGTCCTGCATGCCGGCTATGCCTGGGTTCCGCTCGCCCTGGTCTTGATGGGACTGGCCGCGCTCCTGCCCGGGCTTGTTCCCTCGACCGCCGCCCTGCACGCGCTGACAGCCGGCGCGATGGGCACAATGACCCTGGCCGTGATGACCCGCGCCAGCCTCGGCCATACCGGCCGCGAACGCACGGCGGATATCTGGACGAGCCTGATTTACATCCTGGTGATCGCCGGCGCCCTGATCCGGGTCTTCGCTCCCGTGCTGGCCGGTGGCCTTCAATATCCGCTCATGGGTGTCGCCGCCGCCTTCTGGAGCGGCGCGTTCGGCCTGTTCGCCGTGCGCTACGGTCCGATGCTCATCACGGCAAGGCGCCCATCATGACGAAGCCGGACGATCGCTAGAGGGCAAGCCGGAACCACCGGATCAACACGCGACAAAAAGGGGGAGACATGACCGGTTCAACACACGCAGCAGGCCCCGCCGCCTGGCGCCGGAGCGGCGCGCCGTTCTCCGCGCCACCCGTGCGGCCGGGCCCGCTTGCCTGCGCCCCGCTGGGCGCGGCGCTCACACTCAGCCTGCGTCGGGTCCTGCGCCGCAATCCGGATCTCGACACGCGCCTCGACGCCGCCCGCAACACCACGATCCGCATCGCGCCGAACGAACTACCGGTCGCCTTTCTGATCCGCATATCCGACCGGGGCGGCCGGGTTCATGCCGTCCCCAGGGCCGATACAACCGCCGTCGCAGTGAGTGTCGAAGCCCCGCTCTCCCGGCTGCTCACGATCTTCCAGGGTAAGGATGACGGGGATGCCGCCTTCTTCGCCTCCGAACTCGTGATCGAGGGCGAGATGGCGCCGCTGGTCGCCCTGCGCAACGCCATCGAAGCGGCCGGGCTGGACTGGACCGACATCCTGCCCCTCCCGCTCCCGCCCGGCCTGAAACCTCTGCTGGAAAGGCTCGTTTGATGCTGGAACTCGTCTGTCCCGCCGGCACGCCGGCCAGCCTGCGCGCCGCCGTCGAGAGCGGGGCCGATGCCGTCTATTGCGGCCTCAGCGACGCCACGAATGCACGGAATTTTCCCGGCCTGAATTTCTCGCCGGACGAGCTGGCCGCCGCCGTCGATTTCGCCCACAAGCGCGGCGCGAAAGTCCTGCTGGCCATCAACACATTCGCCACGGCGGGCGACACCGCGCCCTGGACCCGGGCCGTCGACACGGCCGCCGCTTGCGGCGTGGACGCCATCGTGGTGGCGGATCTGACTGTGCTCGACCATGCCGCCCGGCAGCATCCGCAATTGCGGCTTCATCTCTCCGTCCAGGCCGCCGCCGGCACACCGGAGGCGATCGACTTCTATGCCGCCCGGTTCGGGGTGAAGCGCGTGGTGCTGCCGCGCATCCTGTCCATTCCGGAAATCGCCGCCATGGCGAAGGAGATCGATGTCGAGATCGAGGCCTTCGCCTTTGGCGGCCTGTGCGTGATGACAGAGGGGCGATGCGACCTGTCCTCCTTCGTCACCGGACGGTCGCCCAACCTGTCCGGGGTGTGTTCCCCCTCCGAATGCGTCAGCTATTCCGGCGAGAACGGGCATCGTTCGGCGAAACTGTCCGGCGTGACGATCCAGCGCAGCCCGGTCGGTCAGCCGGTCGGTTATCCGACAATCTGCAAGGGGCGTTTCATCGACAGGGGCGCGGCGGGCCACATCTTCGAAGACCCGGTCAGTCTCAACACGATCGACGTCCTGCCCGACCTTATCCACGCCGGTGTGAGTGCACTCAAGATCGAGGGGCGCCAGCGCGGCAAGGCGTATGTCCAGCAGGTCACCCGCGAATTCCGCACGGCCATCGACGCCGTGCTTGCCGGTCAGCGCACCGGCACCGCAGACACACTGGCCGCTCTCACCGAGGGGCATCGCAGCACGACGGGGGCATACCGCAAGACATGGCGCTGACATCCAAATCCATCGGCCTCACCCTGGGCCCGCTCTATTTCAACTGGCCCGCCGGCCGCCTGGCCGACTTCTATGCCCGCATCGCCGACGAGGCACCGGTCGAGCGTGTCCATCTCGGCGAGATCGTCTGCGGCAAGCGCTCGCCGCTGACCATTGACGCGATCGTGGCGGCGGCCGAGCGCCTGGAGCGCGGCGGCAAGACCGTCGTCTGGTCCGGCCTCATCTCACCGGTCAACAAGCGCGAGCGCCGGATGACGCGGGATCTGATGCAGGGCGACAGCATCGTCGAGATCAATGATTTCGGCGCCCTGAAAGACCGCCAGGACCGGCCCTTCGTCGCAGGCCCCTTTCTCAACATCTACAATGAAGCCGCCCTCGCCCTCCTGGCGTCGATGGGCTGCGAGCGCTGGTGTCCGCGGGTCGAACTGTCGCTCGACGCGATCTCGGCCATCGCCGCCGGCAATCCGGCCGTGGAGGTCGAGCTCTTTGCCTTCGGCCGCCTGCCGCTCGCCCATTCCGGACGCTGCTATCACGCCCGCCAGAACGGGCTGACCAAGGACAGCTGCCAGTATGTCTGCGAGAAAGACCCCGACGGCGCCGGGGTCGAGACGCTCGATGGCATCCCCTTCCTCGCCTATAACGGCGTGCAGACCCTGTCCCACGCCCTGCATGTGTCGCCCTTTGCCTCCGCCGCCTTGCGGCAGAGCGGGGTGAGCGCGTTGCGCCTGTCGCCGCACACGGGCGACATGGTCGCCATCGCAAAGGCCTGGCGCGGCTTTCTGGATGGCCGGAGCGATCTGGACGCCCTGCTTGCCGCCATCCGCGGCGAGATGCCGGGTTTCGACCTGGTCAGCGGCTATCTTGCCGGCAAGCCGGGGCGCGAATGGGCCGCCCCGTAGCGCAGGACGTCCGGGCCCGGCGCCATCACCCCTCGCTTTCGCACCAGGCCAGCGCCAGGGCGGAGAGGGCGATGTACAGCACGACCAGGCCGAAGCCCGGCGTGTCCTGTTCGGCAAAATCGGCAACGACAGGCAGGGCGAAGCCGAGGCCGGCCAGCCAGGCCAGCAGGATCAGCGTCGACACGATCGCCCGGCCGTGACGCACCAGCCGCAGCCGGATCGACAATATCGCGGCCCGCCGCCGGGCCCGGTCAGTCAGACGGCTCATCTGCGTCCTCCTCTTGCGGGGCGAGCCGCGCCGCCAGCCGCTCCTTTGCGCGTTTGACCCGTGACTTCAGCGTCCCCAGCGGCACCTTGAGTGCCCGCGACGCCTCGACATGCGTCAGCCCGCCGATCTCGCACAGGATGGCGACATCGCGTTCTTCCGGAGCGAGCGCATCCAGCGCGGCGCGAATATCGATCGGCCAGTCCGGATCGCCGGTCACGAGCGGCCGCACCTCGCCGCGCAACCGGTCGAGAATGCGCCGGTGCGAGCGCTGCCGCCGGGTCAGCATCAACAGCTCGCGATAGCCGATGGCGAACAGCCAGGTGCGAAAGGCCGACCGTCCGTCATAGCGGCGGATATGGATGAAGGCCTTGATCAGCGCCGCCTGGGCGAGATCCTCGGCATCCTGCCGGTGGCGGATCGAGGCGTTGAGAAAATCGGTCAGGGCCGCCTGGTGCCGGCGCACCAGCTCCTCGAACGCATCCGCATCCCCCGCTGCCTGGCACAACGGGATCAGCTTGCTGTCGCTGATCTGACGGAGCGTCCGGCGGGTCATCGGACGCTAGTGCTCGTCCCGGCCGGTCAGCAGGAAGTGAAAGGCCAGGTGCACCAGTCCCAGCGTGAAGGGCAGGCCGGCAATCGCCAGCACGAAGAGCTGGGCCCGCAGGCTCTCCATCAGGAATGCCAGGGCGAGGCCGGGCAGGACCAGCGCCAGCAGGATCAGCCCGCGCCGCAGGTCGCGGAAGCGCCGCCGCGTCCCGCCGGCGATCTGCGCCAGCGCGGCCTGGTCGACGGTCTCGCAGCGCTCGACCAGCAACCGGATCGTGGCGAGATCCGCCTTGCGTTTGCGGTAGGCGAAGAATTGCGCGCTGATCGGAATGGCCGCGAGGAATGCCACCACGAGGATCGGGATGAGTTTGGCGACGATATCGTCTTCCACGGCGACCTCCAGCCTGCCTGTTTGCGCTTTGATGCAGGCACATGGTGCCACGGATGACGGGCAGGCGATTTTTTTTCAGCGTCATCCGGATCGGGCGATGCCCGCATCCAAGGGCTCAGACCCGCTGCGATTTCCGCAGCCTGAAAACGCCAAGGAGCCCTTGCCCATGACGCCGTCCCGCCTCGCCGCCGCGACCCTCGCGCTTTGCCTGTCCACCGCGGCACACGCCCAGGACACGCTGCAGATCACCCATGTCACCGTGATCGATCCCGCCAGCCGCACGGTCCGGCCGGACATGACGGTCACCCTGTCCGGCGGCCTGATTGCCGCGGTGGAGCCTGCTGCCCTGGCGGCAGCGCCCGAGGGCGTCCGCGCCATCGACGGCCGGGGCCGTTTCCTCATCCCCGGTCTGATGGACATGCATGTGCACACGAATGTCGCGCCGGTCACCGAGACCAGCCTCGCCCTCTTCCTCGCCCATGGCATCACCTCGGTGCGCGACATGGCCGGCGATTGCTGGGAGCCGCAGACCCCGCCCTTCCTGTGCCGGGACGATCTGGTGACCTACAATGCCCGCATCGATGCCGGAGCGCTGGCCGGGCCGGATCTGGTGCGCCTGTCGAGCGCCTTCGTGCAGAGCGACCGCACCGGCCATCTGCCGCCGGATGCCGATCCGATGTTCACGCCGCAAACGGAAGAGCAGGGCCGGGCTCTCGCCGACTATCTCGATGCGCGCGGCGTCGATCTGGTGAAGATGTATCACGCCATCCTCCCGGCCGCCTATGAGGGGCTGATGGACCGGGCCGGCGAGCTCGGCCTGGAAGTGTCCGGTCATATCCCGCTCGTGCTGTCCGCTGCGGAAGCCTCGGCGGCCGGCCAGCGCACGCTTGAGCACGCCAAGGACATCGTCACCGATTGCAGCGGTTTCAGCGCCGAATACCGCTCCCGCATCCGCGCCGTGATCGGCGGCGATGAGACGGCACAATGGCCGGACGATGCGGAACGGCTTTCGCGCACAGTGGCCAGTTTCGACGCGGACACCTGCCGCGCCCTGATGCGCGAACTGGCGGCCAACGGCACCTATTACGTTCCCACGCACGGCACGCGCGAGATGGATGTGCGCGCCGGCGACCCGGCCTATCGCGACCATCCGGCACTGGCCTACATCCCCGGTTTCCAGCGCCAGCACTGGGACGCCGATCTCGATCGCACTGCCGCGGAACCTGCCGAAGTCCGCGATCACTATGCCCGCTTCTACGCCCTGGGACTGGAAGTCACGGCGCTGGCGCATGAGGCAGGCGTCGCGGTGATGGTGGGCACCGATGCCAATGACACGATGATCATTCCCGGCGTCAGCGCCCATGAGGAACTGGCCCGCCTGGTCGAGGCCGGACTGGGCCCGATGGACGCACTGCGCGCCGCGACCGCGACGCCGGCCCGGTATCTTGGCCGCGACGGCACGCTGGGTACTGTCCAGGCCGGAGCCGAGGCCGACCTTCTCCTGCTGGACGCGAATCCGCTGGACGACATCGCCGGCACCCGCGCCATCGCGGCCGTGATCGCCGATGGCCGGCTGTACGACCGGGCCGGCCTGGATGCGCTGCTCGACAATGTCCGCCAGCGCGCCGCGGAGGGCACGCTGCCGGGCGAGTAGGCGCCTGTCACGGTCAGGAGGGGCCCGCCGCCTGCAGCGGCGGGTTGCCCTTTTCGCGACACATGTAACATGGCGACTATATCGGGAGCACCGGAGTTCAACCATGTTCCGGCATGCCGTTGCGACAATGCTTGCCGCGGGTCTGGCCAGCCTTGCACCCTGCACTGCCTCGGCAGCCCAGCCCCCCCGAGAGCCTGTCGGAGCCGGTGACGCAGCATGTGCGGATCGACAGTCCGCGTCTGGCCCTGACCGGTCTGCAGCTGATCGACGGATCGGGCACACCGGCGTGGCGGGACCAGACCATCCTGATCGAGGAGGGCCGCATCCGGGCCGTGGGTGACAGCGTCGACGTGACGGCCCCGAAGGGTTCGAGGTGGTAGCGCTAGACGGCCGGACGGCAATGCCGGGCATTGTCGGCCTGCACAATCACCTCCACCATCCGGGCGTTCCCGTCAGCCATTTTGCCGCGCCGCATCTTTATCTTGCCGGCGGAAACCGCCTATGCCGACCCGATCGCGGACATGCTGCCCGACACGCTGTTCAACGGCCAGGGACGCGTCGCCGCCCTCGCCCACGCCGCCGGCCTGAAACCCGCGCGCGAAATGGTGCCACCCTTCGAGGACGAAGCCTGGCTGGAAGCCGAATTCGCCCGCCGCGGCGTCTTCTCCGGCGCGGACTGAGGGGTCTTGGATTAGTCCCGATAAGGCTCGTGACTGATCAGGCGCATTGTGTAGGCGGCATCGCCCAGCCCGTTCATGTGCCGGTCCGAGGACAGCTCGCCCGTCACCCACACCGGATCCCACAGCCGGTCGACCCGCAGCGGTTCGTCCAGCGTGACATAGACGATCTGGTTGGGTGGCGGCGGCGGGGTGTGAATGCAGGCGCCGAAATAGGGCACCAGCAGAAACTCGTCGATCGCGCCGCCGGGCTGATAGTCCAGCGGCAGGATGAAGCCGGGCATGCGCACCGTCTGGCCGATCAGGGCCTGCTCGACATTGAACGTGCCGATCTGCTGCATCTGGCCGCCGAAATGATTGATCTCCATCGTCGCATAGGCCGAGTTGTAGAGCTGCTCGATCCGCTCCAGCTCGCCCTCCGGCAGGAGATCGTCCCAGTTGATGGTGATCACGCCATTCTCGTCCGGCGGCGGAAAGTCCGGGCCGGGCGGCGGCGGCGTTGCCCGCAGCGGCGCTTCGTCGTCTGACGAGGCCGCCACTTGCGGATCGGGCCCGGCAGGTTCCTCGGCCTCTACGTCCTGCGGCTCCGGCTGCACGGCTTCTGCTGTCCGGGAACTGCCCGCCGCCGCGGCTTCGGTGCCGGGCGAGGTGTCGGCACCGCTGGGACTGGCGCCGCAGGCGGCGAGCAGAAGCACGGGAAACAGGTAGATGCGGATCGAAGACATGATGGACCTCACAAACGGATGGACAGGCCGTCGGCCAGCGCATTGCGCTGTGCCCGCCAGGCCGGCCAGGCGCCCAGCAGCGCGCCGGCCAGGGTGACGGCCCCGAGGACTAGGATTTCGGTCAGGCCCGGCCCGCCGGCCAGGTCGAGGCCGTAGCGCGCGGCCACGCTGCGGGCGATGACGGCAAAGCCGGCCTGCGCCAGGAGAATGCCGATCACGGCACCGGCGGCCGCCAGCGAAGCGGCTTCCAGGATCAGCAGGGCAAAGATATCGCGCGGCCGCGCACCCGTCGCCCGCAACACCGCCATCTCGCGGCGGCGCTCGTTGAGCCCGGCCGACAGGGCGGTGAGGATGCCGGTCATGCCGACCACGACGACCAGCAGCGAGATCGCCTTGAAGGCCGTCTCGCCGGCCCCGATCACCTGCCAGAGCTGTGACAGTGCCACGCCCGGCATGATCGCGCTCAGCGCCTCGCCCTGATAGGTGTTGATCTGCCTTTGCAGCCCCAGAACCCGGATCGGCGAGCTCACCCCGACCAGGATCGCCGTGATGCTGTCGGGCTCGAGCGTGCCGGGATCGGAGGTCTCGCGCACCGCCTGCCCGGACGGTGGCGCGCCGCTCTCCCAGCCGATATGGATCGCCTCGATACTCTCCAGCGAGACATGGACAGACCGGTCCACGGGCGTGCCGGTGGGCGCGAGAATGCCGACAATCTCGAAATCATGGCCTGAATGTTCGGCAAAGCTGACATCGCCGATCCCGTGCGACAGCCGGATGAAGCCGCCCAGGCCATAGTCGAGCTGGCGGGCCACTTCCGCGCC
Source organism: Maricaulis sp. (assembly GCA_002707795.1). Lineage (GTDB taxonomy): Bacteria > Pseudomonadota > Alphaproteobacteria > Caulobacterales > Maricaulaceae > Maricaulis > Maricaulis virginensis. The sequence continues at coordinate 4,650 of PANX01000104.1, read as the reverse complement.
CAGCACCACTTCATGGGTCGTGTCGAAGGCGCGCCCTTCGGACAGCGCCAGCGGCTGGCTGCGGCCATAACGGTAGTGCTCGAAATAGGCCTGTGTCGTGCCGACGACCCGGTAGCCGCGATGACTGTCGCCCAGGGAAATGGGAACGGTCCAGTCGACATCCGGCGCCGAGGCGATCAGCTGATACGTGTCCCAGCCGATATTCGCGGTCGGATCGCCCAGGCGGAAGACCGAATAGAGCAGGAGATTGATCGCCCCGCCGCGCGCGCCGACGATAAGATCAGTATCCGAAATAGTGGAATCGAAGCTGGCCCGCACACCGGTGCGGATCTTCTCCACGCCCAGAAACAGCATTACGGCGAGCACGATGGACAGGATCGTCAGCGCCACCGAGACACCGCGATTGGCCAGGCTCTTCCAGGCCAGGGTGAGAAGCGACGCACTCATGCCGCCTGCCTCGCGCGATTGATGGCAGCGAGTTCGATCTGCCGGTCGAACCGCTCCGCCAGGGTGCGGTCATGGCTGACGAACAGCAGCGCGGCGCCGGACTTGCGGCACTCCGCGGTCAGCAGGGAGAGGAAGGCGTCGCGGGCATCCTGGTCGAGCGCCGAGGTCGGCTCGTCCGCGATGACCAGGCCCGGCCGGCCGATCAGCGCCCGGGCTGCCGCCACACGCTGTTGCTGTCCCACACTCAACGCCGTGACCTGGCGGGTCAGGCTGCCGGTATCCAGCCCCAGCGCGTCGAGCAGGCGGCGCGCCTCGGTGTGCGCGTCCGTCCCGTCCTGCTTCAAGCGCTCAGCCCGCGCCGCCGAAAAGCGCAGCGGCAGAAGGACATTCTCCAGCGGGCTGAGATTGGGCACGAGATTGAACAGCTGGAAGACGATCCCCAGCTGCGCCGCGCGCAGGGCATCGCGCCGGGCGGGACGGGCCGGATCCATGCGCGTGCCCAGGACGCAAACCTCGCCCTCGCGGCAGGGCGTGATCCCGGCGATCAGGCCGAGCAGCGTGCTCTTGCCGCTGCCCGACGCCCCGGCGAGGAAAACCGCCTCTCCCGCGGCCATCTCGAACCGGTCGATCTCCAGCACCGCCGGCCCGCCGGGCCAGGCGAAAACCAGGTCGCGGATACGGACAGCCGGTACCGTCATGGTGCCAGACGATGGTCCGGGGCTGACGGCGTCAGATCGAGGCCGATCTGCCGGTCCGGTGACACCAGCACCGCCTCGATCGTCTCGAACCGTTCGAACACCTCGAAGACACCCGTACCGATCCGGCGCAGACGTTGCGGTTGCGCGCAGTCGAACCGGTAGGTCACCCGGATATCGTGATAGCCGGTATCGGCGATCTCGCCGCCCAGATAGGCGCAGCCGGCATCGCGATCGAGCCGCAGAACCACGCCTTCGGCCAAGAGGCTGGACCGGGCCTCGCTGACGAGGCGCGCCTCGTCCGCATCGCGCGGCTCGCGCTCGAAACCGAAGAGATTATAGCCCGGCGTCTCGAACTCGGCCTCGACCCGCCCATCGGCATCGATAGCGACGCCCAGATGGCCGACCCCGTGGACATGGGCCGCGTGTCCCTCATGCCCGTCATGATCCGCGTGATCAGGGTGCGCATCGTGATCGCTATGTGGGGTCTGTGTGGCACCTGTGTCGCCCGTATGTAGCCCTGACGAGGCCAATACGGCGCCGGCAAGCATCAGAATATCCGGTCCCACTGCATATCTCCCTGCGAATTCGGCAGACCTGCCGTTGATCACATTTCGATACGTTATTATATAACACAAAGAGCGTTCAAGAGGGCCGCTCATGTCATTTTCGTTACCCGGGAGAAAAACGCATGCGCCGCACTCAGGATGCCGCCGGGATCGCCCTTTCGGGCCTCTGCCTTGTGCATTGCCTGGCGCTGCCCTTCCTCATTTCGCTGGGGCCGGCGCTGGTCTGGATGGAGGATGAGCGTATCCACCTCGCCCTGGCAGGTCTGGCGCTTCTGGTCAGTCTCAACGCCATGCGGCGCTGGCCGGGCGGCATGCGCGGCATCGCCCTGCGGGGGCTGGCCGTGACGGGCCTGGCCCTGCTCTTCTTCGGCGCGCTGGCCGGGATTTCCGAACTGACCGAACGCGTCGTCACCGTCACCGGCGCCAGCAGCCTGGCCCTGTCGCACGGCGCCGCCTGGCTGACCTCAGCCGGCCGCCCCGCACACCGGCACTAGCGTCCGGACAGGCCTGAGCAGGCGTTTCAGGCGGGGGTATGCACCGGCGTTATGGCCCCTGTCCGAATATGAAGTGGCCGAAGACACGGCGCACTTTCTATGGTCAGGATATGCTTCAACCCCGTGCCGGAAAGAACCATGCACGCGTGCTCATGTCCTGACAGCCGGCCACCCGGACCGGCCCCTGCCCGCACAAGACAAGCGGGACCAAACGCGGCATGACGCGCACGCTGAAATCCGTTGCCATTATCGGTGCCGGCGTCGTCGGTGTGGCGACCGCCTATGCCCTGGCGCGGCGGGGGCTGGATGTTACGGTGATCGACGGCCGCGAGTCCGCCGGCCGCGGCGCGTCCTACGCGAACGGGGCTCAGCTGAGCTATCTCTACACGGACGCCCTCGCCAATCCGCGCCTGTTCCGTGACATGCCCGGCCTGCTTCTCGGCCGCAGCGAAGCCTTCCGCATGCGGTTGAGCCTCGACCCGGACTATCTGCGCTGGCTGCTGGCCTTTCTGCGCAACTGCACAGCCGGGCGGTTCAAGCGCAACACGCTGGCAGCCCTCGAACTGGGACTGGAGTCCCGGCTGCAGATGGCCAGCCTGCTGGCCACTCACGATCTTGATTTCGGCTATGCGGTGCGCGGCAAGATGCACCTCTATCACACCGAAGCCGCCTTCGCTGCGGCGCGCCGCGTGATGGGGATGAAGAATGTCGGGCCGGCGGCCCAGCAGGCCCTGAGCTTTGACGAAGCCCGCGCGATCGAACCGGCGCTCGATGCGGCGCCGGACAGGCCGGTCGGCATCATCTACACGCCGGATGAAGCCGTCGGCGACTCGTTCCGCTTTTCCAGCAACATGCTCGAGCTGCTGCAGGCGCGCTACGGCGTGCGGGTAATCTTCGACGCGACCGTCAGCGAGGTCAGCACGGCATCGGGCGAGGCGCTCCTGTGTACCGACGGCCAGGCTGTGAAGGCCGACATGGCCGTCGTGTGCGCCGGTGCCGATGCGCGCCGCCTGCTGCGCCCCTTCGGCGTCTCGATCCCGGTCATGCCGATGAAGGGCTACTCGCTGACCGCCCCGCCCGGTGACGCCGCGCCGACGGTCAGCCTGACGGATACGACACGGCGGCTTGTCTTTACCCGGCTCGACGGCCGCATCCGCGTCGCGGGACTGGCCGATCTCGGCTGGCGCTCGGCCGATCCGGACCCGGCCCGGCTCAACACGCTGCTACAGCACGCAAGGGCCTCGCTGCCACAGGCTGCCGCCTTTGATGACGCTTCGAGCTTCTGGGCCGGACTGCGGCCGATGACTCCGAACTCCCTGCCCTGCATCGGACAGGCCGGCCCGGCGCTCGCCTACAATGTCGGGCACGGCATGCTGGGCTGGACCCTGGCGATGGGGTCCGGCGAGCGGCTTGCCCGCCAGATTGCACCCGATTTCGACCCGGTATCAGAAGGACACGCCCCTCATGACGTCAAAACCCTTGCCGCCACCCCTTAGCCCCACACGGGAAGCAGCGGGCCTGCTGTTCATATCCGGCCAGCTGCCGCGCGGCGATGACGGGAAAATGGTCGCCGGCGGGATCACCGAACAGGCAAGCCGGGCCATCGACAATCTGGCCGCGGTTCTCGCCCGGCACGACATGACGCTCGACGATGTCGTCAAGACCACGGTCTGGCTGACCGATGCCGCGCTGGCGGGTGAGTTCAACGCCGTTTATCGCGCGCGTTTCGCCGAACCCTTCCCGACCCGTTCGACGGTTGTTTCCGGCCTGCTGGCCGGCGACGCGCTGATCGAGATCGAAGCCATCGCCCACAAGGGCTGATCCCCGACCCTCCCGCCTGTCGGCGCCCTACCAGCGATAGCCTGGCAGGGTGCCGACATTTCTGACCCCGGCCGCCCGGGCGTCGGGACGCCGCGGATCCGCCGCGCCCTCGAACACTCCGTCCGCAATGCGGATGCACTGGGCGCTGCCGATCGTGTCGGAGAACTCGATCTCGTGGCCCAGGCTGCCCAGCAGGCGCAGCGTGTCGATCGACAGGCCGGGCTCCACTTCCAGCTCATCGGGATACCAGTTCTGGTGAATGCGCGGCGCCTGCACGGCCTCGGCAATATTCATGTCGTGGTCGATCACGTTCAGGATCACCTGCAGCACCGTATTGATGATGGTGGAACCGCCCGGCGTGCCGACAACGAGATAGGGCTCGCCATGGCGGAACACGATGGTGGGCGTCATGCTGGACGTCATGCGCTTGCCCGGCTCCAGCCGGTTCGCGACATTCGACTGCATCCCGCGCACATCATTGAGATGCGAGCGCAGGGCGAAATTCTTCATCTGGTTGTCCAGCAGTGACCCAGCCCCCTGAATTCCGGCCAGGGAATGGTAGAGTCCATCGAGAAGAGGATGGACGATGCGCAAGAGCCGTTATTCGGAAGAACAGATCATCGG
>PANX01000103.1 GCA_002707795.1 Maricaulis sp. | reverse complement strand
CTATTCGAAGGCCCAGGGCATGTTCCGTCCGGACTACACCGAAGCGCCCGTCTTCACCGACACGCTGCACCTGGACATGTCGACCATCGTTCCGGCGGTCTCCGGTCCGAAGCGCCCGCAGGACTGGGTCGAGCTATCCAAGGCCGCCGAAGGCTTCGCCAAGGTGATGGAGACCGAGTACGGCAAGGGCGGCGAGCTGGACAAGTCGGCCCCGGTCGAGGGCGAGGACTATGTCTTCACCAATGGCGACGTCGCCATTGCCGCGATCACCTCGTGCACCAACACCTCCAACCCCTCGGTGATGCTGGGCGCCGGCCTTCTGGCCCGCAACGCGCTGGCGAAGGGCCTGAAGGTGAAGCCGTGGGTGAAGACCTCGCTGGCGCCCGGCTCCCAGGTCGTCACCGACTATCTGGAAAAGGCCGGCCTGCAGGACGATCTCGATGCGCTGGGCTTCAACCTCGTCGGCTATGGCTGCACGACCTGTATCGGCAATTCCGGCCCGCTGCCGCCGGCGATCTCGAAGACCGTCAACGAGAACGATCTCGTGGCGACCTCCGTCCTGTCCGGCAACCGCAATTTCGAAGGCCGGATCTCGCCGGACGTGCGCGCCAACTATCTCGCCTCGCCGCCGCTGGTGGTGGCCTACGCGCTGGCCGGGTCGATGAAGGTCAACCTGACCACCGACCCGCTCGGCCAGGACGAGGACGGAAACGACGTCTACCTGAAGGACATCTGGCCCTCCTCGGCGGAAATCGCCGAAGCCGTCCGCACCGCCGTCACCCCGGACATGTTCGCCAAGCGCTATGCCGACGTGTTCAAGGGCGACGAGAACTGGCGCGACATCGAGGTTACCGGCGGCCTGACCTATGAGTGGGATCACACCTCGACCTATGTACAGAACCCGCCCTATTTCGAAGGCATGACGATGGATCCGGAAGCCCCGGGCGATGTCGTCAACGCCAAGATCATGGGTCTGTTCGGCGACTCCATCACGACCGACCACATCTCGCCGGCCGGCTCGATCAAGGCCGACAGCCCGGCGGGCCGTTACCTGCAGGAACGCCAGGTGCCGGTTCTGGAGTTCAACTCCTACGGCTCGCGCCGCGGCAATCACGAAGTGATGATGCGCGGCACCTTCGCCAACATCCGCATCAAGAACAAGATGCTGGACGGCGTTGAAGGCGGCTTCACCAAGAAGGACGGCGAGCAGAAGTTCATCTACGACGCCTGCATGGAATACCAGGCCGAGGGCACGCCGCTGGTCGTGTTCGGCGGCAAGGAATACGGCACGGGTTCGTCGCGTGACTGGGCTGCCAAGGGCACCCGCCTGCTGGGCGTGAAAGCCGTGATCGCAGAGAGCTTCGAGCGCATCCACCGCTCCAACCTGATCGGCATGGGCGTGCTGCCGCTGCAGTTCGAGGACGGCCAGTCCTGGGAAGCCCTGGGCATGACCGGCGACGAGATCGTAACGATCAAGGGTGTCGAAGCGCTCGAGCCGCGCGCCGAGATGGACATCGAGATCACCTTCCCGAACGGCGACAAGAAAGTCGCCAAGGCCCGGGCCCGGATCGACACCGAGAACGAGCTCGAATACTTCCGCAATGGCGGCATCCTGCACTACGTGCTGCGCAATCTGGCGCGGGACTAGGCCAATAGTACAAAGCACGCGCTCCATCCTCCCCCTTGATGGGGGAGGTGGGACGCGGCGCAAGCCGCGGGTCGGAGGGGGTGGGAACGAGGTGTTTCCAATTCGCAAGCACAGGGATTCACCCCTTCCGCCCGGCTTCGCCGGGCACCTTCCCCATCAAGGGGAAGGACTGATCGGCTCTCGACGCCGTCACGCCCAAGTGATTGGCGCGCCCGGACCGGGGTGATTATCTAGACAGCATGCGACAGCTGGTGTCCCTCTTCCTTGCCCTGGCCACTGCCGGGCCTGCCCTGGCCGGCGAACCGGATACGCGCGAGACCGCGTGCTGGTCGGAACGGCCGGTGCTTGTGGAACTCTTCACCAGCCAGGGCTGCCCGCTCTGCCCCGACGCCAACCGCTATCTGGGCGAACTCGACCGCCACGAAAACGTCTTCACCCTCGCTTTCGCCGTGTCCTACTGGGACATGTATGGCTGGACCGACACCTATGCGCGGCCGGAATATGTCCAGCGCCAGCGCATGTATCTGCCCAATCTCGATGTCAGCCGCCTCTACACGCCACAATTCGTGATCGACGGCATCACCGACGCACCGGGCTGGAACCGCGACAAGGTTTCCGGTGCCGTGAATGAACGCCTCTGCGCCATGCCGGACAGCCCGGTCATCCGCCTCGAAGACGGTCCGTTCGGTTCCTTCATGGTACATCTGGACGGCGAAGCGCCGGAAGAAGAGCTCGATGTCTGGCTGGTCGCCTACGCGCCGGGCTGGGCGATGGTCGAGATCGGCGCCGGCGAGAATGAGGGCCTCGACATGCCGCACTACAACATGGTCAAGAGCCTGACCTATCTGGGCTCATGGTCCGGCGGCGAAGCCACCTTCATGGGCGAGAGCTTCCGCCGTTTCGGCACGGTCGCCATCGTGCAGGGCACGGGCGGCGGCCCGATCTACGGCTACGCCCACGCCGAACCGGAAGACGAGGACGGCCGGCAGCACTAGAGGGACATGTACCTGTGGTACGTGTCCCTAATCCTAGCGCGGTGCGCGCTTTGCCAGGATGCGCTGCAACGTCCGGCGGTGCATGTTCAGGCGGCGGGCAGTTTCCGAGACATTGTGATCGCACAGTTCGAAAACGCGCTGGATATGCTCCCAGCGCACCCGGTCGGCCGACATCGGGTTCTCCGGCGGTTCCGGCTTGTCTTCCGGGTGGGCCAGCAGCGCCTTGATGATGTCGTCGGCATCGGCCGGCTTGGACAGATAGTCGACCGCGCCCGCCTTCACCGCAGCCACCGCCGTCGCGATATTGCCGTAGCCGGTCAGCATGACGACGCGGCAGTCGGGCCGCGAGGCGTGCAGCGATTTCACGACATCCAGGCCGTCACCGTCCTGCAGGCGCAGATCGAGAACCGCGAAGGCGGGCGGGTTGTTGCGCGCGACTTCCTTGGCCTCATCCACGGATCCAACGGCGGACACAATGAAACCCCGGCCCGTCATGGCGCGGCCCAGCCGTGTCCGGAAAGGCGCATCATCATCGAGAATGAGCAGGGATTTGTCTTCGGGAAGCTGGTATTCGATCTCGCTCACACGTCCGTCCTCGTCATTATTCCGGTGTGCAGAACCTTCACTAGCCCAGAGCGGGCGGGGCCTCCACCTCTTTGCGCGGCCAGCGGATCGAGACCACTGCGCCGCCCTGGGGGCCGGCATTGTCGAAACGCACCACACCGCCGGAGTTTTCAATCATCGTCTTGGCGATGAAAACCCCCAGCCCCAGCCCTCCCTGTCCGGGCGTTCCCGAACGGGTCGTGGTGTAGGGCTCGCCAATCCGGGACAGGATTTCCGGTGAGAAGCCGGGGCCGTCATCGATCACGCGGATATAGACATTGCCCGGATCCCAGCGCCCCTCGACGGTGACGCGTGTATCGGCGAAATCGACGGCGTTCTCGATGAAATTGCCGATACCGTAGAGGATTTCCGGCATGCGACGCAGGACGGGCGGCTCGGACCCCTGTCCCTCGGCCAGCTGCACCTCGACCATCGGCCCCAGACCGCGAAGCGGCGCACTCGCCTCCTCCAGCGCGGCCAGGAATTCGAGCCGGTCGTGACGGATGTCGCTCACCGAGCGCTCCTGGCTGAGCCGCTTGAGAATGTCGCGACAACGACGGGCCTGGGCGACCATCAGCTCGGCATCCTCGCGAAGAAGCTCATTGTCCTTGAGATCGCGCAGCATTTCCTTGGCCGTCAGCTGGATCGTGGCCAGCGGCGTGCCCAGTTCGTGGGCGGCCGCGGCGGCCAGCGCGCCCAGAGCCGACAGGCGCTGTTCCCGCGAGAGCACGCTCTGCGTAGCCGCCAGCGCCGTGGCCATGCGCTTGCCTTCCTGGCTGACGCGCCAGGAATAGATCGCCGTGAAGGCAATCGAAATGAAAATCGCCGACCACAGGCCCAGCACGTAGACGCCGGGCAGATGGATCTGCTCGCCGGCGAACCAGGGCAGCGGCAGGCTCCACAGCCACATGGCGCCGGTGCCGGCCATCGCCAGGGCGCCCACGCCGATCGACCAGCGCGGCGGCAGTGCGGCGACCGAGATCATCACCGGCGCGACAAGCATGATGACAAAGGGGTTCCACAACCCGCCGGTCAGCATCAGCAGGACGCACAGCTGGACCACGTCATAGCCCAGCTGGGCAAAGGCCTCCCAGTCGCGGGCAAAGCGTTGCGGCGGCACCGAGAGGGTCAGCCAGGTATTGATCCAGGCACTGGCCAGGATCACACCGAGACAGAAGCCGATCGGCAGTTCGAAACCGATCACGAAGTGAACGAGGAGAACCGTCAGGGTCTGGCCGGCAACCGCCAGCCAGCGCAGCATCACCAGCGTGCGCAGGCGCAAGCGTCCGAAAACCGGGGTCAGCTGGGCGTCACCGCCATATGGATCCCAATCGGTATCGACCATTCAGACCTCCCCCAGCAGCGGGCTGGCATGGACAGACGGGGCAAGCGCGCTTACCTTCGCATCTGCAACATTCCCTTCCGGCGAGGCTTATCATGCTTCGTCCGAGTCCGGATAGACACCGACACCGGACCCACAGATGGAGCGTCCATGCCGCGTCCCGTGATCTGGCTGCTGATTGCCGCCCCGGCCACGCTGATGATCGTGTTCTTCATTCTGGTCCTCACCCGGCCGGGCGCCGAAGCGCCGCGCCAGGCGGGTGTGCGCATCAGCGGCGAGGCGAATATCGGCGGCCCCTTCACCCTGGTCGACCAGACGGGGGCGACGGTGACCGAGGCCGATTTCCGCGGCAAGGCCATGCTGATCTATTTCGGCTACACCTACTGCCCCGATATCTGCCCGTTCTCGCTGCAGGTCATGGCCGCAGCGCTGGACCAGATGGAGCCGGAAGAGCGCGAACGGATCCAGCCGGTGCTGATCACCGTCGATCCGGAACGCGACACGGTCGAACAGCTCGCCCGGTACGTGACATCGCCAGCCTTCCCGGACGGGCTGATCGGCCTGACCGGAACAGAGGACCAGATCGCCGAGGTCACCGCCGCCTACCGGGTCGTCTACCGGCGCGCCGGCGAGGGCGACGATTATCTTATGGACCACTCGTCCATCGTTTACCTGATGAATTCCGAAGGGGAATTCGTCGATGTGTTCACCCATGGCACCGACCCCGCCGCAATGGCGTCGCGGCTGCAAGACTTCCTTGAGGAAGAGGGCGCATAGTCCCCGGTCCTGAGGGGGCCGCAACACCGCGCCTGAGGAGACGCCATGCTGTACTCCATGTATGAATTCAACCGCATCGCCATCACGCCATGGCGGGCCGCCGCCAATGCCACGCGCCGCACGCTGCGCGCGCCCTGGAACCCGGTCGGCGAGACCATGGCCGGGCGCACGATCGCGGCCGCAGCCGAGCTGTTCGAGAGCGTCACGCGCCGCTACGCCAAGCCGGAATGGATGATCGACAGCACGCAGATCAATGAACGCTGTGTCGGGGTGTCCGAAGAGGTCGTCTGGTCGAAACCCTGGTGCGACCTGCTGCATTTCGAGCGCGACCATGATGCGCTTCTTGCCGCGCGCGGGACTGACACACCTGATCCCAAAGTGCTCTTTATCGCACCCATGTCGGGCCATTACGCGACCCTTCTGCGTGGCACTGTGGAAGCATTCCTGCCCGATCACGAGGTCTACATCACCGATTGGGCGGATGCCCGAACGGTACCGGTGATCGAAGGCCGTTTCGATCTCGACGACTTCGTTGCCTATGTCCGCGAAATGATCGCGCTGCTCGGACCCGATGTGCATGTCGTTGCGGTCTGCCAGCCCGGCCCGCCGACACTCGGCGCCGTTTCGCTGATGGCCCAGGATGATGATCCGGCCCGTCCGGCCTCGATGACCTTCATGGGATCGCCGATCGATACCCGCCTGTCGCCGACCGTGCCGAACAAGCTGGCCGAGGAGAAACCTTTCGACTGGTTCGCCGGCAATCTGATCCACACGGTTCCCGCGCCCAATCCCGGCGCTTTCCGGCGTGTCTATCCCGGCTTCCTGCAGCTGGCCGGCTTCATGAACATGAATCTCGACCGCCATGTCGACGCGCACTGGAACTTCTTCACCCATCTGGTCGAAGGCGATGGCGACAGCGCCGAGAAACACCGCACCTTCTATGACGAGTATCTGGCGGTGATGGACCTGTCCGAGGAGTTCTACCTGCAGACGATCAGCGACGTGTTCCAGGAACACAAGCTGGCCCGCGGCGAACAGGCGCATCATGGCCGTCTCGTGGATCCGTCGAAGATTGTCGATGTCGCCCTGCTCACGGTGGAAGGCGAGAATGACGACATTTCCGGCATCGGCCAGACCCAGGCGGCGCATACGCTGTGCAGCGGTCTGGAAGAAAGCCTGCGCATGGACTGGATCCAGCCGGATGTCGGCCATTACGGCGTCTTCAACGGCCGCCGCTTCCGCGAGCATATCGCGCCGAAGATGAAGGCCTTCATGCGCGAACAGGGTGCAGCCGCGCTCGCCCGCCGCTGACCCGGTTCCACGCCTGACCGGAACCCGATGCAGACTCTGCCGGACGCGGATCGCTCACGGCTCCGGAGCGTTGAGTCCACCGACCGTCATTCATCGCGTTGTTTGTCGCTCACCGCTCTTTCACAACGGTTGGTCTTTCCTCAATAGCTCCCACCCTTGCGGGCCCATTACCCTTTTCTTTTCGTAGGTTAATGGGAGGGGGCTTTGTACACACCCATTGAAAAGGGGCGCTTGCTGCGCTCGACAATCCTGGCCGGGCTGGCGGTTGCCAGCCTGTCCGGCGCACCCGTCTTCGCTCAGGATGCGGAACAGATTCCCGAACAGGCCGAAGACGATGCCGAACCGGAGACGGGCGATCGCATCGTCGTTACGGGTTCGCGCATCCGCCGCGACGGCTTCAACAGCGAAATCCCGCTCGACGTTTTCACGGCGGACGAGGCGGCGCTTGAGGGCAATGTCGACATCGCCGATTTCCTGCAGTCCGCAACCGTCGCGGCCGGCTCGGCCCAGGTGACCTCGGCGACATCGTCGCAATTCGTCCAGAATGGCGGCACCGGGGTGGAAACCCTGTCCCTGCGTGGGCTCGGGGCCAACCGGACGCTGGTCCTGCTGAACGGGCGCCGCGCCGGTCCGGCCGGTGTGCGCGGCGGCGTTTCAGCCTTCGATCTCAACGTTATCCCGCTGGCCGCCATCGAGCGCGTCGAAGTCCTCAAGGACGGCGCCTCCTCGATCTACGGCTCGGACGCCGTGGCGGGCGTGGTGAACATCATCACCCGCCAGGAAGAAGGCGGGACGGTCGACGGCTTCATCTCGGTGCCGGGGGACGGCGCTGCGGAGCAGTACCGTCTGAGCGGTTCCTATGGCTGGGAATTCGATCGCGGCGGCTTCCGCGTCACGCTGGACGCCTTCCAGCAGCGCGAACTGGCCCAGGGCGATCGCGACTATTTCAGCTGTGGCGAACCCTATGTCTTCAATAATGACGGTTCGCGCGCCGACCTGATCGACCCGCGCACCGGCAGCTATTCGTGCGAGGATCTCTACTGGGGCCATGTCTGGGTCTATGACTACGCGCCCTTCTTCGGCGACGGCACGACCAACCTGCCGCTGCAAAGGCCGCGCCTGATCCAGTATGATTATGACGGCTCGCTGGCCGCCAACGGGCTGACCCCGATCGGCACCAGCCACGCCAACCCGTTCTGGTTCACCGCTCCGACCGACGACTGGTTCCTGGTCGATCCGCGGGTGCCGGAACAGCGCGCCCTGGTCAATTACGACCACCCCTTCCAGGACGAGTCGTCCATGGTGCCGGAGACCGAGCGCTACACGGTCTTCGCCGACGGCCATTTCGATGTCACGGACTCGATCGAGCTCTATGGCGAAGCGCTGCTCAACCGGCGCGAGACCTATGTGAACGCCTACCGCCAGTACTGGATCTACATGTATAATGGCGAGGATCTGTGGGGCGCCTATCCGGATCCGTTCGCGGCCGGCTGGGGCGGCATGAACGAGCTCTCGCCGACCCCCATCACCGACCACAATGACAGCTCGGTCAGCATCGACTACCAGCGCTTCGTTGCCGGTCTGCGCGGCGACACGCTGTTCGGCCTCGACACCTGGAGCTGGGACATGGCCTTCCAGGTCTCACGCTCGGAAGGCGAATACTGGGACCAGCGCATCTATGCCGATGCGATCTATGACCAGTATTACCGCTCCGGCTCCTGCGTCGGCACGCTCACCTCGATCCGCGGTGCGCCGTGTATCGATGTCGACTGGCTCGACCCGGAACTGCTGCGCGGCAATGTGCCCGACGATGTCGCCGAATATGCCTTCGGCGAGGAAACCGGCCGCACGGTCTACGATCAGCGCTCCTTCGAGGCGGTCGCCAGCGGCGAGGTGTTCGACCTGCCGGCAGGCGCCGTCGCGATGGCGCTTGGCGTCCACTATCGCGAGGACGAGATCAACGACACGCCGGGCGAGCTGACCCTGTCCGGCAATGTCTGGAACTCCTCCGTTGCCGGCATCACGGCCGGTTCGGACACGACCGAGGCCATTTTCGGCGAACTCAGCGTGCCGCTGCTGGCGGATTCCCGCTTTGCGGACTCGCTGGAGCTGACCGTCTCCGGCCGCTACACCGATGTCGAAAGCTATGGCTCCGGCGAGACCTACAAGGTCGGTCTGAACTGGGCGATCAATGACGTGGTCCGCCTGCGCGCGACCCATGGCACGTCCTTCCGGACGCCGGCCCTGTTCGAGCTCTATCTTTCGAACCAGACCGGCTTCCTCGGTCAGCGCACGATCGATCCGTGTATCGACTATGCGGCCAACCTGGCCGCCAATGTGATCAGCCAGCGGGTAGCCGACAATTGCGCCGCCGACGGTCTGCCGGACGATATGAGCGGATCCGGCGCCGCGGCCACCATCGTGACCGGTGGCGGGTTCGGCGTTCTCGACGCGGAAACATCCGAAGCGACCAATATCGGCCTTGTCCTGACACCGCGGAACATCAATTTCCGCCTGTCGATCGACTATTACGAGATCGAGGTCAATGACGAGGTTTCACGCCTCGGCGCGCCGGGCATTGTCGGCGGGTGCTACAACTCGGAAGACTTCGCCAACGAGCCGTTGTGCGATCTGTTCACCCGCAATTCGCCGACCGATCCCGGCCCGTACCTGATCAACACGGTCCGCGACAGCTTCATCAATATCAACAGCCAGATAAACCGGGGCGTCGACATCAATGCCGACTATCTCCACCAGTTCGACTTCGGCGATCTGTCGGTCAATCTGAGCGCGGCCTACCAGCTGGAGGACAAGACCGACCTGCTGGGCGGTGTCGTGTACGACGTCAACGGCGAGGGCGGCGATCCCAAACTGGTCGGCGATCTCAGCTTCACCTTCGTGCGCAATGACTGGACCGCCTATTGGGGCATGCGCTACGTGGGCCCGACCTCGAACCGGCAGTCCTACGGCAATGCCGCGCAGACCTATGTCGGCCAGCCCGTGAACTACAAGCTGTGGACCGAGACGACGATCTATCACAACGTCTCGCTTCAGCGGACATTCGGTGACTGGTCGGCCCGGGTCGGCGTGTCAAACGTGTTCGACGAACACCCGCCCTCCGTGACTGCCATCTCCGGTGAATACAACACGGTCGGCCGGTCGGCCTTCTACAGCCAGTATGACTGGTTCGGACGGCGCTTCTTCGCCAACATCGTGCGCACCTTCTAGGCCGCACGCCTGATCGAGACTATCGGGGCGGCGGCCATGGCGGCTGCCGCCCCTTTTGCATCCGATGCGACAGGAGGGATACATGCCGCTGATCCGAATGCACGCCGACAATCTGGACGCCCGAAATACCGAGTTTGCCCAGCAACCGCTCTCGCGCCCCGTTTTCCTGAATTCCGTGCCCAAGTCCGGCACGCATCTTCTGCGCAATGTCATGCGCATGTTCGTGCCGGTCGAGCAGCACTACCCCGCCGCCTTTATCCAGCACCCCATCCTCGCCCAGCACCGCAAGGCCTTCGACGCCGGGGCACCGAAACTGAGCTGGGGACACCTGCTGTTTTCCGATCTCTCGGCGATCGCGCTGAAAGGCGTGCGCCACATCCTCCTGGTCCGCGACCCCTATGACTGGGTGATCGCCCGGGCACGTTTTTTCCTGTCCGACACGTTCCAGGCCAATCTGGAACATCTCAAGAAGGATGCGGTCAGCGTCGAGGACATGCTGAACATGATGATTTTCGGCATTCCGGGCAAAGCGCCCACCCTGTCGGAGATCTACACGCACAACGCCGTCTCCTGGCTGGGCACGGGGATCCACCTGGTGCGCTATGAGGAACTGGCGGCACATTGCAGCGCACCTGACACGCTGGACGCTCATGCCTATTTTGCGCGGTTGCTGGACGCGGCCGGGCTTGGAGTCCTGCCGGAAGACTGGCGGGACCGCGTTCGCGTCGGTGCCGATCGCGGCCAGAGCGGCACGGCGCGGGAAAATCTGGCAGGCCGGAGCACGGCGTTTCCCGACACCCTGCCCGACACCCAGAAACGCCTGGTGGACTATGCCGCACCCGGACTTCGGGCTCTGCTGGGCTACGGCAACAGCCCTGTGTGAAATGCAAAAGGGCGCCCGCTTCCGGGCGCCCTTCGCGCTGTTGCCGCCGGCCGCTATTGCGGCGCGTCGGCGCTGAACGTGATCCCCAGCGCATTATAGTCGAACGTGCCGTCCTCGACCTGTTCGGCAATCGTGCCGATGCTGACCGGTTCCGGCGGCGTCACATCGATGGTCAGGCTGCCGCCATTATTGATGAACTGGGTGAGCGCACCGGACAGCTGCGAGAGCAGCGGGCGCGGGATTTCCGGCGGCGCGGACATCATGCCCATGCCGACCATGGCCGCGGTCTGCATCCGCAATTCGTCGGTCGTGATGCCCTGGGCAGCGGCCCCGGCTTCCAGCGCCCGCTCGAGCAGGGACTGATCGACGATGCGAAGGGACATATTGTACAGGATGATCGGTGCCATCATCTCCAGGACGGCATCGGCGTCTTCGGACGGCGCTTCCTTGGCGCCCTCGCCGAAACGTTCGGCCATTTCCGGCAGGGCGGCGTAGTATTCGTCATACCCGCCGAAATCCTGCTCCATTTCCAGGCGGACGCCGTCGCGCAGTTCCAGGTAATTATCGCCGACGGTCTGCATCCGGCCCGTGCTCTCGTCATAGACGGCGCTGGAGGCCATGCTCAGCTCGAGGCTTTCATAGCCCAGCATGCCGATCGCGGTGGCGACCTGGGCGCCGGCTTCCTGCGCCGCGTCCGGAACGATGCGGGCGGAATCGAGCGCGAAATCCCATGTATAGCGGGATCCGGCCTTGTTGATCGTGCCGACCAGATTGTCGAGTGCAAAGCCGACGCCTTCCGCCGACCCTTCGAGCCCGCGCATGGCGAACCGGTCGAACAGGTCCAGCTGCGGCGAGAAGGCACTGCGGTAATACGCGCTCATCACCTCGTCCTCGCCGGCCCCGCTGGCCATGGCTTCCATGAGTTCGGAATAGGCGCTGGACTGGAAACCGGTCACGGACAGCTCGCCCAGACGGAAGGCTACGGGTGCGCCTTCGGACACGGCGTCGACGGAGACATTCATCAGCGCCATCCGGCCCAGCTCGACATCGCCGAAGTCCTGCAGGATGAATTGTTCAACGGAAATGTCGAACGGGCCTTCGCCGTCATCGCCCTGCGCACCGAAACCCTCAAAACCCAGGGACTCGAAGCGATAGGCCGACCAGTCGGGATCGAAATCGTCCTGCCCCGACAGCAAGCGCGCCAGATCGGCCGCCATCACCGCATTGGGGCCGTCAACGGCAATCCGGGAAATCTCGACCCGGCCGCCATCGGCATCGATCATCGACAGCCCTTCGACCGCGAAGGCGTCGAACACGACATCGTCGTCGGAATTGATGCGCGGCGCTTCGAAGATCATCCGCGCGATGTTCATTTCCCCGGGACCGTCGACATCGACATCTTCGTTTTCGATGTCGAGATTGCGGACCACGACATCGGACAGGATGTAGCGGCCGCGCGACCAGGACGCGTCGGCATAGCTGAAGTCTTCACTGGCGCTGCCGATGAGGCCCATGCGCGTCAGCGCGGCCTCCGCATCGGCACGGCTCTGGGCCAGGGCGCTGCCAGCCGGCAATGCGGTCACGACCAGGCCGGACAGGGCGAGCGCGGGCAGGATATCAAGTCTCATGGGTCCCCTCTTTCGATGACAGGAGTTCGTACCGGTCCCTCGGCACGCAACCTAGCACCGTGCCTGCGCGGCGTCCTGCAAAACAGGTGTAATTGCGCGGGGGATTACTCGCTGTCGGGTCCCCCCAGACCCGCCAGGAAAGCGGCGATCGGATCGCGCGGCTCCTCGCGCCCGGCCGGGGTGGCGACGGTTTCGGCATCGCCGACCGGCGGCGCGATGGCCGGTCCGTCTCCGGCGGGGCGCGAATGGCCGCTGGCCAGTCCGCTGTGCGGCGCCGACTGCATGTAGGCGCTGAAGATCAGGGCGGGCGGACCGCCCCCCGTCGCGTGATCGCTCGGCGCATTATCGTCATTGCCGGTCCAGATCGCCGTCACCACGTCGGCGCCATAACCGGCGAACCAGGCATCGCGGAAATCATTGGTCGTGCCCGTCTTGCCGCCGGTCTCAAGGCCGGGCACCGCCGCATTTCGGCCCGTGCCCCACACCACGACGGCGCGCAGCAGATCCTGCATGCGCGAAACCGTGCGCGCGTCCAGCACGCGGCGATCGGCCGGCGGCGGCGTTTCGAACAGCAGATCGCCGGCTTCGGTCTCGATGGAGATGATGCCGAAGGGCGAGACCCGGTAGCCGCCATTGGCAAAGGGCGTATAGGCCCCGGCGAGTTCCAGCGGCGTGACTTCATAGGCGCCCAGCGCCAGCGAGCGGTCGGCCCGCATCGGGCTTTCCATGCCCAGCCGGCGCGTCAGCCGGGCGACATGGCCGCGGCCGGTCTCCTCGGCGATCTGCACGGCGATGGAGTTGGAGGAGCGGGCGAAGGCCTCGCGCAGGGTCATCTCGCCGCGATAGGTGTCGTTGTAATTCTGCGGTTCCCAGTCGCCGACGCGCACGGGCCGGTCGTCGCGCACATCGTCCGGTGACAGGCCGGCCTCGAAGGCCGAGGCATAGACAAAGGCCTTGAAGGCCGAGCCGGGCTGCCGGCTGGCCAGGATCGCGCGATTGAACTGCGAGCGGACATAGGAGCGCCCGCCGACCATGGCACGCACCGATCCATCATGCGCCAGCGAGACGAGTGCGCCCTCGCTGACCCCGGCGGCGCGGGCCGGATCGGCCAGCACGCCCTCCAGAGCGGCTTCGGCGGCACGCTGGGCATCCACATCAAGCGTCGTGCGCACCACCAGATCGCCATGGCTGGGACCGGCGATTTCGCGGACGGACGGGAAAATCCAGTCGATGAAATACTGCGCGCCCGGGCTCGATGCGCCGCGCGACACCCGGATCGGCGTGCTGGCGGCGGCGACGCGTTCGGCCTCGGTGATGCGGCCGGTCTGCATCATCAGGTCGAGCACGACCGTGGCCCGCGCCGCGGCGCGGCTGGCATCATTGACCGGGCTGTAGCGCGAGGGCGCCTTCAGGAGGCCGGCCAGCAGCGCCGCCTCGCCCAGCGACACCTCGCTGGCGGGCTTGCCGAAATAGCGCAGCGACGCCGCCTCGATGCCATAGGCCCCGCCGCCGAAATAGACGCGGTTGAGATAGAGCTCGAGAATCTCGTCCTTGGTGAAGCGGCTCTCCAGCCAGAAGGCGAGCATCATTTCCTGCAGCTTGCGGCGCCAGGTGCGCTCGGGCGAGAGGAAGAGGTTTTTCGCCAGCTGCTGGGTCAGGGTCGACCCGCCCTGGACGATGTGACCGGCGCGGATATTGGCCAGCATGGCCCGCGACAGGCCGATCACATCGACCCCGGGGTGGCTGTAGAAGCGCCGGTCCTCGACCGCCAGCACGGCGTCGACCAGGAAGGGCGGCAGGTCCGCCACCGCGACTTCGTGACCATGGGCGGATCCGCGGCGTGCAATCAGGCGGCCGCGATGGTCCAGGAAGGCGATGGTCGATGAGCGCTCGACCGCGGCGAGGCTGGACGTGTCGGGCAGGTCGCGCGCGACGGATACCAGGAGCGCGGCGGCAGCCAGGGCCCCGATGACGAAGAGAGCCGCAAAGACCCGCCACAGCGGCAGGCCCGGCTTTCCGCCACGCCGCCGTCTGCGGCGCGCGGGCGCCGGGCGGGCGCGGTCGGCCGCAGGGGCATTTCGGGGCCGGCGGGCCATGGCATTTCCTGTGTGAATCCGGACGCCCTATCTGCCGCCGCCAGGGTTAATTCCCCATGAATGGGGCCGGTGGCGGGGAACGCCTGGCGCAGCTGCGCGTTGAATACTCGAGCGGCAAGGAGGCCCGTCATGTCCAGGCTGACACACTTGGCCGGCGCCGCGCTGGGAAGCCTGCTGATTGCAGGTTTCGCCCAGCCCCCGGTGCTCGAACTGCGCAATCGCCCGCCGGAAACGGCAACCGCGATGCCTGTTTCGACCGCCACACTCGAAGCCCTGTCCGTGACGGACAGGACCGGGATTGCCCGCGGTCACGTCATCACCGTCCTGAGACGGCCCGATGACAGCATCGCCGCTCTGGAAATCGCCTGGACGGGACCGGACGCCATTCCGGGCATGACGATCGAGCACGCCGTCGGCTTTCTCGACTACCGGCCGGACGCCAACACGATCGTCGCCCACCAAAGCTGGTCCGAACTCGTGGCCGGATACCGCGCAGCCCGCGTGGAACCGGCCCCGGAGCCGCCGCGCGCCGGCCCGATCGACGCCGCCGGATCCGTCACTGGATAAGAAGCAAAAAAGGAGTCCGTCATGCTCAGCTGGGCAATTCTGTTCTTCATCTTTGCGGTTGTCGCCGCTGTCCTGGGATTCGGCGGGATGGCCAGTGCTTTTGCCGGCATCGCGCAGATCCTGTTCGTGGTGTTCCTGGCCCTGTTTGTCCTGGCGCTCGTCGCCCGGGCGATCCGCGGCCAGTCGCCGCCCGTCTAAAACGGGACCGGTTCCCAAAGGACCGGCTCGACGGAAGACGCGCTCCGGGATATCCGGGGCGCGTTTTTTGATGGTCAGGCGGACTTGCGCAGGGCGGCGCGGGGCGTCACCATTGGGGCTCCACAAGGGGTGCTTCCAATGACCGTAAAGCGTGTGTTTCTGGTGTGTGCGGCGCTGCTGGGCGCGGCAAGCCTGTCCGGCTGCGTCATCTATGAAGGCAGCGACGCGGTCTGCCCCCATGGCGACCCCAATGCGGACAACTGGCCCTATTGCGGCGGCGCCCGGCCGGGCGGTTCGCAACCGGTCGACGACTTCCCCGACTACTGACGCGCCGGACCGGCGGGCTCGCCGCTCTCCGACTGCTCATCACGCGGCGGGGCGAAGCTGACGATCACCGTTCCGGGCGCGTCCGGCGGCTCGCGCCCCGGCCCCAGCAAGACGAGTGTGCCGTTCGGCTGACGCGCCAGAACAAGATCGGCATTTTCGTCGAGATCCTCGAGATAGCGCGACAGCGGGTATTCCTCGGTCAGGCGCGTGGTGCGGAACCGCCAGCCGCGCCACCAGTCCCGCGCCAGACCGTCATAGCCCCGGCCGCGCCGGATCAGGGTCCGGCCCCGGGCCGTAAAGGCGATAGAACGGGGATCGTCCTCACCCCGTTCGCCCTCGTCGAGCCCTTCATGGGCCGACAGCTGGTAGACGCGCGACCGGCCCAGCTCGGGCGCATAGTCGATACAGACCAGCGCGTTGTAGGCATCATTGGCGGAGGCCGCGACCAGGGCCGAGAAACGCGACGGCTCCAGCCGCCACTCGGCAGCCTCGGACAGCACCTCACCATAATAGACATCATGCCCGTCCAGCCGGGCAGCCCGAAGGCGGCGCCAGCTGGTATCGGCTACCGTATGGGGCACCTCGATCTTCTTCAGCACGCCCGCAAGCCCCAGGCTCCAGGGATTGGCGCCGACGATCAGCAGCCGCTCCGGCCCCGACTGCGAAAGGCCGAACAGGCGCGCCAGCGGCGTCACGGCAAAGCCGCAGCCCACCACGCTGGCGAATACGGTGACGAAGACCAGCGGCGCCAGGATGGCGGCGTCCGCGCGGCCGGCCTCGACGAGCTCGGCGGCCAGGTGCCCGGCGGTCGCCGCCGCGACCACACCGCGCGGACCGATCAGGCCGACAAAGGCGGTTTCGCGCAGATTGAGGCCGGAATTCAGGGTCGCGAGGAAGATGCCGAGCGGCCGGGCAATCAGGATCAGCACCACCACGAAGGCCGCATGCCGCCAGTTCAGCTCGGCCAGGGCCGACGGCGTCAGCCCGGCGGCAAGCACCACGAAGACACTCGCGACCAGAATGGAGGCGATGCCCTCCTTGAAGCGGCGCATTTCCTCGATCGAGGCCAGCCGCGAATTGGCGACGACAAGGCCGAACACCGTCACGGCGACCAGGCCGGTCTCGTGCGCCAGCGCTTCGGCCGAGGAGAAGCAGACCAGAACCGAGGCGAGCACGAGCGGCGCCTTCATCTGTTCCGGCACCCAGCCGCGGCGGAAGGCCCGCGACAGGCCGAAGCCGAAGGCAATGCCCAGCCCGGCCCCGATCACCGCGCCGAAGGCCAGCGCCCCGGCCGCACCGGCCCAGTCCTGGCCCAGCGCGGTCTGGCGCACGGCCTCGAACACGAACACGGCGGCAAGCGCGCCGATCGGGTCGTTGACGATGCCTTCCCATTTCAGCACCGAGGCGATACGCGGCGGCAGTTTTGCCTGCCGCAGCAGCGGCAGCACGACGGTCGGCCCGGTGACGGTCAAAAGCGCACCGATCATTGCCGACAGGTCGAGCGCCAGGCCCGCCACATAGTGCAGCGCCAGCGTCGCCAGGATGCCGTTGAGCGGCACACCCAGCAGAACCAGCCGCCAGACCGGTTTCGACACGCCACGCAGCTCGCGGAAGTTCAGGGTGATACCGCCCTCGAACAGGATCACGCCGACCGCCAGGGCGATCATCGGCCGCAGATAGCCGCCGAAACTCGCTTCCGGATCGAGCAGGGGCGCGCCCGAGATCAGCGCGATCAGCAGCATGGCCAGCGCGCCCAGCCCGCGGCGTGGCGGGGGGCGCCAGGTCCCGTCGAGGTAGCGCGCCAGGTCGGCCCTGACGGCTTCGGCCGAGGCGTAGCGGTCGGCCGGGACCTTGG
>PANX01000102.1 GCA_002707795.1 Maricaulis sp. | reverse complement strand
CCTCGCGCATCACCTCGACGGGGAAGTGCTTTTCCTCGTCCCAGCGGGCCGCATTGGGCTTGAGACGGTCTTCGGCGAATTTTCTCGCCATGTCGCGAATGAGGGTCTGATCTTCTGTGAGAGCGAAATGCACCGCAGCGCTCCTGTTGCTTATATGGTCCTGTGGAGACAAATTTTGCCGAAGCGATCTGGAACGGAGCCGTAACGCGGGCTGACGCGCACGGCAAGTTCGATAACGCACACCCCGGCCGTCATTCCGGCCTCTGACGACAAGGACACGCGCCCGCCATGTACCCGTCCACACGCCTTCGCCGCACCCGTCAGGCCGACTGGTCGCGCCGCCTCGTGCGCCAGAATACCCTGACAGTGAACGATCTGATCTGGTCCGTCGTGGTGTCCGACACGGCCGATCCGGTCGAACCGGTGATGGCGATGCCGGGCGTCGACCGCCTGTCGCTTTCCGCACTGGCGAAGGCGGCGAAGGAAGCCCAGGATCTGGGTATTCCGGCGATGGCGATTTTCCCGCATATCGATCCGGCGAAGAAGGATGATTCCGGTTCCGAGGCCCTCAATCCGGACGGTCTGGTGCCCAATGCAATCCGCACCATCAAGGACGCCGCGCCCAATGTCGGTGTGATCTGCGATGTCGCGCTCGACCCCTTCACCACGCACGGCCATGACGGCGTGCTCGACGGCGATCGCATCGCCAATGACGCCACCGTCGAACAGCTGGTCGCCCAGGCCCTCGTGCAGGCGCAGGCCGGCTGCGACGTCGTCGCCCCGTCCGACATGATGGACGGCCGCATCGGCACGATCCGCGACGCGCTGGAAGCGGACGGCCATCACGACACGATGATCCTCTCCTACGCCGCCAAATACGCCTCCGGCTTCTACGGCCCCTATCGCGAGGCGATCGGCTCGGCGGCGGCCCTGAAAGGCGACAAGCAGACCTATCAGATGGACCCCGCCAATCGCGACGAGGCGATCCGCGAGGTCGAGCTCGACATCGCCGAGGGTGCCGACATGGTGATGGTCAAGCCCGGCCTGCCCTATCTCGATATCGTCCGCGCCCTTTCCGATACCTTCCCCGTCCCGGTCTACGCCTTCCAGGTCTCCGGCGAATACGCCATGATCGAGGCCGCCGCCGCCAATGCCTGGATCGACGGCGAACGCGTGATGATGGAAAGCCTCCTCGCCTTCAAGCGCGCGGGCGCCGCAGGGATCATCACCTATTTCGCACCGCGGGCGGCGCGGATGCTGAACGGATAGCCACCAAGGGACATGTACCTTTGGTACGTGTCCCTGATCGAGCTAGAGAGGTTGCCTGCATGAGCTGGGGGACAATCACCTGTCTGGATTGCGGGCACAAGTTCGACTCTGAAACCGCCGCGCTGAAAGCTCTGCGAAAGATCCAGGGGCCGGTCGGATCACCGGCTCCGCCCTTTTTTTGGCATTCGGAAATCTCGGCTGTGGACCCGATCCCGCTATGTCCCGAATGCGGGCTCGCGCAACGGGAGGCACGCTGGCCCGCGGCATTCCTGCTGGTTCCGCTTGCCTTGTTGTGGATGACGGGACTGGCCGCGGCCGTAGCCGCCAGTTCCGAAAAGGTTCCGCTATCCGTCGTGATGTATGGGGTCTGGTTCAGCATCGGCCTGACGGGCGCCGGCCTGGTGGCCAGCCTTGTCGCCCACGCAATTGCCAAACCTGTGCGCTGCTAGGCAGGCGAGCCGGCACTCCCCCCGTTCAGCCTTTGACCTCGAACGCGGTCTGCGGCATGCCCGTATCCTGACAGCGACAGCTTCACCGGGACGTGCCTCATGACTTCCTCCACCCGCGAAACCCGTACCGTGCAGGCCATGCACGCGATCGACCGGCTGACCGGCGCGGTCATTCCGCCGCTGCACAGCTCGACGACCTATGCACGCGATGCCGATAACGCACTGATCGGCGCGCAGGACTATCGCCGTCCGGAAGGACCAACCGAGCAGCAGGCGGCGCAGGTGCTCGCCATGCTGGACGGCGGGGCGGATGCGCGGCTGTTTTCCTCGGGCATGGCGGCGATCGCGGCCGTGCTGGAAAGCGTGCCGGCGGGCGGGCATGTCGTCGCCCAGACCGAGATGTATTACGGCGCGCGGGGGCTCTTGCAGCGGGCGCTGGCGAAGAAGCGGATCACGCTGAACCTCGTTGCGCCCGGCGATCCCGATGCCCTCACCGCTGCCGCCCGTCCCGCCACCGACCTGATCTGGATCGAAACGCCCGCCAACCCGTCCTGGGCGATTGTCGACATCGCCAAGGCGGCCGATATCGCCCATGCCGTCGGTGCCACGCTGGCGGTCGACTCGACCTGCGCTCCGCCCTGCACCACGCAGCCGCTGGAACTGGGTGCTGATCTCGTCATGCATTCGGCGACCAAATATCTCAACGGCCATTCCGACGTGCTTGCCGGCGCGCTGGTCACCCGAAAGAGCGACACCCGCTGGGACGAGATCTGCGATATCCACAACAAGACCGGCGCCATTCCCGGCGCCTTCGAGACCTGGCTCCTGCTGCGCGGCCTGCGCACCCTGCATGTGCGTTATGCCCGCCAGAGCGAGACCGCGCTGTGGCTGGCCGAGCAGCTGGCCGCCGATACGCGGCTTGCGGCCGTGCACTATCCCGGACTTCCCGGCCATCCCGGTCACGATGTGGCGCGGCGCCAGATGACGGGCGGGTTCGGCGGCATGCTGTCGGTTGAACTGGCCGGCGGATTCGAGGCGGCGCGGCGCTTTGCGGCGGCCACGAGAGTGTTCATCCAGGCGACTTCGCTGGGCGGGGTGGAAAGCCTGATCGAGCACCGCAAACCCGTCGAGGGGGCCGACAGTCCGGTGCCCGACGGACTGGTACGCCTGTCGGTCGGACTGGAAACACCGGCCGACCTGCTGGCGGATATCGACCAGGCGCTCGCCGCGGCTGCGGCTACCAGCAAAGAGTAGCCAATCGCTACCTGCATTGCACGAAAGCCCAGTACTCCACACGTTTCTCGACGTCTCTATTGTCGAATCTGAAAATATTTGCCTACAGTACAGGCGTTCTGTTGTGGTTCGTGTACGCGTTACTCAAGAAAAGTAATGGGGAGATCCACATGTCACTCGACAAGATCGTCTGGGCCGTCGCGGCCATCGCCGCCATCGTCTTCGTCTTCATATCCGGCTTCGAATGGGGCGGGTTGATACTGGCCCTGCTGGGTCTGGCCAGCGGCTTCTTCATCAAGGGAGAGCACCGCCGCGCCGTGATCCTGGCGGCCATTTTCCTTATCGCCGGCGGTTCCGGCGCGCTCGGCGTGATACCGGCAGCGGGCGAGTATCTCACGGCCATTTTCACCAATTACGGTGCCGTCCTGTCGGCTGCGTCGCTGATGGTGATCGTCATGGCGACCGCCGAACGCCTCGTGCCGGGCATGCCGTCGGGAGAATAGAAGCGGGGCATCCTTTCCTCCTCAACACCGGTTGGGGAGGAAAGGCGCCAGCGCGCTTTCTTCCCCACGGAGCGTGGGGAAGTGGGCCGCGGCTAAGCCGCGGGCCGAAGGGGCCGGCGCGCAGCGCCGGGAGGGCAGTCGAACCTGTCGGGACATTCCGCCTGCGCTTCGCTCCGGCGGCCCCTCCACCGCTTCGCGGTCCCCCTGCCCAACTCTCGTTGGGGAGGAAAGACGCCGGGGAGGAAAGACGCCGCCAAGCGTTCCAGACGCTATTCGCTGATCCGCACCGCAGGCAGCGACCATTTGAACCGGATCGCACAGCCGCGGAGTACAAGTGCCAATGCAGCCGACCCCAGTGTCACGGCGCTGGGATTGAGGCCCAGGGCCAGTCCCGCGACATAGGCCGCCGCGCCCGCCATCGCAGCGAGCGCATAGATGTCCTCGCGCAGCACCAGCGGCACGTCGTTGACGATGATATCGCGCAGGAGGCCGCCAAAGGCCGCACTCATCATCCCGGTGAGGATGGCAATGGTCCAGTGCGCCCCGGCTGCCAGACCGGCCTCGGCGCCGATGACACAGAAAACGGAAAGTCCGATCGCGTCGGCCCAGATCAGGGCGGCGCGGCGGGTGGCGATGGCCTGCGCCCAGGGCGAGGTGAAATAACCCAGCAGCGCGCCGCCGACGGCGACCGCGAGATAGTTCGGCTCGGCGACCCAGTAGACCGGCAATTGTCCCAGCAGCACGTCGCGCAGCGTGCCGCCACCCATCCCCGTCACGGCGCCGACGATGGCTGCACCGAACGGGTCGAGCGCCTTGCGTGCCGCCAGCATGCCGCCGGAATAGGCGAAGAAGGCGATGCCGCCATAATCCAGCAGGGTGAACAGGAATTCGACATTCATGACCCCGCTCCTGTTGCCTCGGGAAGCGCCGGCACGATCGGCACCCCCTCGCCTGTCTCGACCGTCAGCAGCACCGCCAGCCCCGTCAGGGCGACGATCAGCACGGCCCAGACCGCCAGATTGATATAGACCGACCGGGTCGCCGAGCGCCGTTCGAGCCAGGTGCGCGGCCTTATCCCCTTGTAGAAGAAAACCAGCAGCGCGGCGAGATTGACGCTGACCACATTGATCGCCAGCAGGAGCCCGGCGCGCAGGGCGAGCTCGGTCTCGCCGGCGCCCAGCAGCAGGCCCGCCGTCGCCGCCGGCGGCAACAGCGCCGCGGGGACCATCACGCCTACGAGGGTAGAGGACAGTCCCGTCGCAATCGACAGCGCTGCCGCAGCCCCCGACGCCAGGGCGAGCACGGTGGAATCGAGCCCGACAACCGTGCGGCCGGACAATTCCTGCGACGTCAGATCGGCGCCGAACGCCAGGCCGATCAGGGCCGACAGCGCCATGCCGAAGGCCAGACCGACCAGCGCCGTACGCGCCGAACGGGCCATCAGCTCCAGATCGCCCAGCGCCGAAGCAAACGAGAAGGCCAGGATCGGACCCAGCAAGGGTGCGATCACCATGGCGCCGATCACCACGGCGACATTGTCGGCGGACAGGCCGAACACGGCGACGATGGTGGACAACAGGGTCAGGAGCAGGAAGTCGCGATGCAGTTTCGCACCGCCCGCCACGTCCTGGTAGAGCTCCTCGCGCAGGGCGATGAATTTGCGGCGCGCCGAGGCCTCGACCAGTTTCGCCGCGGGCTTGGGCAGGCTGGCCTCGACCGGCAGCACGACCAGGCGCCAGTCCTCCAGACCGTCCATCAGACCGTTGATCGCATTGATCGCGGCCTGCCCCTCGCCATCGCCGAAGACCAGACGCAGCACGCGCCGGCCGCGCGAGGTGGGTTCGCTCAGCACGGTATCGAGCGGTTCGGCGCGCTCACTGGCTGCCATCAGCCGTTCAACGAGGGCCGCATCGTCCCGGAAACTCAGCTCGATCAGCCGCATCTTGCGCTCACGCCTTGCCCCGCCGACGTGCCAGCATCTCGCGGCGTGCGTGCTCGAACTCCAGCAGGTCGGCCAGATCGCGCGCCCGCCAGGCCGCGCCCATCATCATCAGGCTGCACACCATCCAGACCCCCAGAATTCCGATCAGCGTATCGATCCGCTCGAAGCCGATCCGCGCCCAGAAATCCGGCTCGATCTCGGAGATGCCGAAGACGGCGGCCACCGGAACGGAGACCAGCAGCAGGGTCGTGGTGCGGAAGACGCGCTCGACGCGTTGCGCATTGAGCGCGGCATAGGTTTTCAGGAATTCGACCTGGGCATCGTCCAGCCCGCCCAGCAGGCCCAGCCCGACCTTCCAGTGCACCGCCCGCGTCAGCGGCGTCAGCTGGTCGTTGGCCATCTGCGACAGGGAGCGCCGGGTAAAGCCGGCCAGCAGCATGCGCCAGGTCGCGAACAGCGAAGTCAGGCGTTTCCACACGCCCATCGCGACCGGATCGGTGCGGATCAGCTGGCCCTCATCGCTCACAGGTCACGCTCCAGCCGCGCGATCAGCGAAGAGGTGTCCCAGCGATTGCCGCCCATGGCCTGCACATCGGCGTAGAACTGGTCGACCAGCGCCGCCACCGGCAGGCGCGCGCCGTTGCGGCGGGCCTCTTCCAGCGTGATGCGAAGGTCCTTGCGCATCCAGTCGATGGCAAAGCCGAAGTCGAACTCGTCCTTCACCATGGTCTGCCAGCGGTTTTCCATCTGCCAGGACTGCGCTGCGCCCTTGGAGATCGCGCCGATCACCAGCGCCGGGTCCAGCCCCGAGCGCTTGGCGAAGTGCAGGCCTTCGGACAGGCCCTGGACGATACCGGCGATGCAGATCTGGTTGACCATCTTGCACAACTGCCCGGCGCCAGCCGGACCGATCAGCGAGCTTGCCTTGGCATAGGCATCCATCACCGGCTCGGCGCGCGCGAAGGTGTCGGCCTCGCCACCGCACATGATGGTCAGCTGGCCGTTTTCCGCACCGGCCTGACCGCCGGAGACCGGGGCATCGAGAAAACCGATCCCGGCATCGCGGGCCGCCTGGTCCAGCTCCCGCGCGAGCTCTGCGGAGGCCGTGGTGTGATCGACCAGCACCGCGCCCGGCTTCATCGCCGGAATCGCCTTTTCGGCGACGCTGCGCACATCGGGATCGTCGCCCAGGCAGGCAAAGACGAAGTCCGCATCCGCAACGGCCGCCTCGACCGAGGGGGCGGAGACGCCGCCATGCTCGGCCGCCCATTGCTCCATCTTCGCCGCCGTGCGGTTCCAGACGACGACGTCATGGCCGGCTCCGGCGAGGTGGCCCGCCATCGGATAGCCCATCACTCCCAGACCGAGAAACGTGCAGCGCGCCATGAAGCTCTCCCCTTTGCGTTCCCCCCTTGCTAGTCTTCCGGCAATTGGGGAGCAAGTCATCATGATCGCACGTCTTCTTCGCTATGCCGGTCTGGCTGTCGCCGGACTGCTGGCTCTCGCCGTCATCGCGGCGCTTATCGTCGGCAACCGTCTCTACGCCTCGCTGCCGCAGACACGCGGCACGATGGACGCTCCCGGCCTGCAGAACACCGCGCATATCGTGCGCGACAGCTGGGGCATTCCGCACATCTTCGCCGACCGCGATCGCGACGCCTTCTATGCACTCGGTGTTGCCCACGCGCAGGACCGCCTGTGGCAGATGGAGATCACCCGCCGGGCCCTGCGCGGCCGCGTCGCCGAAGTGCTGGGCGAGCCCGGCGTCTCCTCCGACATCTTCTTCCGCACGATGGGGCTCGGCCCGGCGGCGGACATCGCGGCGGAAAACCTGCCGGCCGACATCCGGGCGGCGCTGGAAGCCTATGCCGCCGGCGTCAACGCGGTGATCGACGCCCCGGGCTTTGTCGCGCCGCCGGAATTCCAGATCCTGATGATGCAGCCGGAACCCTGGACGCCGGCCGACACGGTGGTGGTCTACAAGGCGATCGCGCTCGACCTGTTCGGCAATGCCTTCGAGGAACCGCGCCGCGCCGCGCTGGAAGCCCGTCTGGGCGCCGAGCGCACGCTGGAATTCATCGGCCGCTACCCCGACGACGCTCCCCGCTCGCTCTCCATGGCCGATCTGGGGCTGGAGGAGACGGCCGCGACACCCGAGACCGAAACGCCGACCCAGGGGCCGGAAGACAATGGCCGTGACGGATCGAACAACTGGGTGCTCTCCGGCAGCCGCACCGTGTCCGGCCTGCCCATCCTGGCCAATGATCCGCATCTGGGCCTGCGCGCACCGGCGATCTGGTATCTGGCCCGCATCACATCGCCGGACGGATCAGCGGTCGGCGCCACCCTGCCCGGCACGCCTTTCGTGACGCTGGGGCGCAATGACAATATCGCCTGGGGCTTCACCAATACCGGTCCCGATGTCGGCGATCTGCACGCCGTGACCGAGGCCGACGTGACCGGCTCGCGCGAGGAGATCATCGCCGTGCGCTTCGGTGACGACATCACCATCACGCGGCGCGAAACGGCGACAGGCCCCGTGCTCGATCCGGAACATTTCCCTGCCTACACCGTGCCCGAGGGCGCCGATTTCTTTGCCCTGCAATGGATGCTCGACGAGCCGGACGACGCGACGACCGGTGTCGGCATGCATATTCTGGCCGGGGAGGACTGGCAGGACTTTGTCGATGCCGTCCGCAATTTCGTGGCGCCGCAGCAGAACATGGTCTTTGCCGCACGCGACGGGGATATCGGTTTCTACGCCCCGGCGCGCATTCCGGTTCGCGATGCCGACGGCAACTGGGTCTCGACCATTCCCTTCGAGGACCTGCCCCACACCCGCAATCCCGAGCGCGGCTTCATCGCCACCGCCAACAACAAGATCGTGCCGGACGGCTATCCGCACTATCTGACCGGCGACTGGTATGGCGTGAACCGGATCCGGCGCATCTATGAGGGTATCGAGAGCACCGACCGCCACGATCTGGACAGCATGGCCGCGCTGCAGGTCGACACGGTGTCGGTGATGGCCCGCCAGGTCCTGCCGGTCCTGATGACCGCCGAGCCCGCCAGTGAAGCCGGCCGCGAGGCCCTTGCGATGCTCGCCGGCTGGGATGCGGACATGGCCGTCGACCGGCCCGAACCGCTGATCTATGCCGCCTGGATGCGGTCGCTGTCGCGCGCCGTCTATGCCGACGACCTCGGCGATCTGTTCGATCGCTGGTATGCCGACCGCCGTGTCTTCATGACCGATGTTCTGACCGGCGATCTGGGCGCCTGGTGCGATGACAGCACGACCGAAGCGGTGGAAACCTGCCTGGACCTTCTGGGCCCGGCCCTCGACGACGCCATGGAACAGACGATGGCGGATCACGGGGCCGACATGCCGGCCTGGCGCTGGGGCGATGCCCACTACGCCCGCCACGCCCACACGCCGTTTTCCGATTTCCCGGTCCTGTCGGACTGGTTCACGATCGAAACGCCGATCCCGGGCGATGGCTCGACGGTGAATGTCGCCCACTTCTCCTACCGCACGCCGGGCTACGAAGCCTTTCACGGCGCCTCCTACAGGGCGCTCTACGACATGGCGGATCCGGACGCCTCGCGCTTCATGATCACGACGGGCCAGTCCGGCAATGTCATGTCACGGCATTATGACGATCTGGCGCCGCTGTGGGGCCGCGGCCAATATGTGGAGATCCCGACCGGCTGGACGATGAATGCCGTGCCCGAGGGCATGAGCGTGCTGGAGCTTCAGCCCGGCTCGCAATAGGTCGAGGTGTAGAAGACCAGCGCCGGCACGTCGCGCGGGGTGTCCAGATCGATCACCTCGCCGACGATGATGTCATGATCGCCGCCGCGGTGCACGGCGCTCCGCCTGCACACGAAATGTGCCACGGCGCCATCGATCAGCGGCGCCTGCTCGCCGGTCCACACAGCGTGGCAATTGCGCAGGTCCGGCTGCAGGGCACAGGCATGGGCCAGCCCCGCCTGGTCGGCTGCGAGCACATTGATGGCGTAGGTCTGCGCGTGCCGGAACATCGCGTAGCGCTCGGTCTCGCACTCGATCGACCACAGCACCAGAGGCGGATTGAGCGAGACCGAAGCGAAAGAATTCACGGTCATCCCGACAGCCCGGCCTTCGTGAAAGGCCGACACGATGGTTACGCCGGTCGGAAAGCGCCCGAGTGCATCTCTGAATTCGCGGCTGTCGATCAAGGGGCTGACCTCGCAAGCTGGGATTTTGAAACCTGGCCTTAACGCTAACCGTCTACAGGAGGGAGGGATAAGGAAACAAGGCGGGTGGACATGGCGTCGAAAGATCAGCCGATTGTCATCAAGAAAGTCGTAAAGGGCGGAGGCGGCGGCCACCATGGCGGCGCCTGGAAAGTGGCCTATGCCGACTTCGTGACCGCGATGATGGCCTTCTTCCTTCTGATGTGGCTGATCAACACGACCACGCCGGAACAAAAGCGCGGCATTGCCGACTATTTCGCGCCCGCCAGCGTCTCGCCGGCGAACTCGGGTTCCGGCGCACCGCTGGCCGGTACCGCACCGGGCGATGACGGCGTGCAGGGTTCCGGCGACAGCTCGATGCGCCAGCGCCTCGCCCCGTCGGCCCCGCAGCTCAATGACCGCGACCGCCAGCAGACGCCGGAAGGCTCGCCGGAATCGCCGGACGAAATCCAGGAATCCGCCGCCCAGGTGATGGCGTCTGCCATGGCCGAGGCCCAGGCCCGCCGCGATGCGGCCCAGCTTCACTCGGCCGCCATGTCCCTGCGCCAGGCGATGCAGGACATGCCGGAACTGGCCGAACTGTCCAACCACATCATTGTCGACGAGACGCCGGAAGGCCTGCGCATCCAGCTGATCGACCAGGAAGGCCGCCCGATGTTCAATCCGGGCGCAACCGAGCCGACAGACCGCGCCATCACCCTGCTGCGCGCCGTCGCCCGCATTGCCGAACGCCTGCCGAACCGGCTGTCGATCGCCGGTCATACCGACAGCGCGCCCTCGACCGGCGGCAGCTATACCAATTGGGAATTGTCCTCCGACCGGGCCAATTCCGCCCGCCGCGTCCTGCAGACCTCGGGCATCTCGAACGACCGCATTTATGAAGTGCGCGGCAAGGCCGGTTCGGAACCGCTCTATCCGGACGATCCCTACATGCCGGGCAATCGCCGGATCTCCATCGTGCTCCTGCGCGAAGCCCCGGTCCTGCCCCGGGGGCACGAACTCTAGGCTTACCCTTGTCTGCCGTGCGGCATGAGCCAAGCGGCAGGCGGGGGCTTCGCAAGCGCACATAACGCGTGGTAGCGTCGTGGATCGCACATGTCGGATCCATAGCCTCCTGAAATCAAAATGATAGAAAGCGCGTCGCTAGACGTCTGGCAGATGTGGGCAATTCTCGGCGGCCTGGTCGTCGCAATTGTCTTCTTCGTGTGGGACCGGTTCCCGATCGAGATCGTTTCGGCCTCGATCGTGGCGGCGCTCATGCTGTTCTTCCATTTCTTTCCCCTGGAAGACGGCCGGCCCAGCATCGCCGCCCTTCTGGAGGGATTTGCGAATCCCGCACTCTTCACCATCCTGTGCCTGCTGATTGTCGGCCAGGGCATATTCCAGACCGGCGCGATGGAGGGGCCGACCCAGTTTCTCCTCTCTTCTTACGACCAGCGGCCGCGCGGCACGCTGATCGCGATGTTCGCCTTCGTCTTCGTGGTGAGCGCCTTCATCAACAACACGCCGGTCGTGGTGATGTTCGTGCCGATTCTCGTGGCGATCGCGCGGCGGATGGAAAAGAGCCCGTCCAAGCTGATGATCCCGCTGAGTTATGTCTGCATCCTGGCCGGCATGACGACGCTGATCGGCTCGTCCACCAACCTGCTGGTGGCGGAGCAGCTGCGCACGATTTCCGGCGTCAGCCTCGACTTCTTCACACCGACCATACCCGGCCTCTTCCTCGCCGCCTTCGGGCTGGTCTACATCGTCTTCGTCCTGCCGCGCCTTCTGCCCGACCGTGACACGATGGAAGGTGAGCTCGCCGGCTCCGGCGAAGGCCGTCAATACATCGCCCAGATCGAGGTGACATCCGATCACCCGCTGGCCGGCAAGCGACCCGTTGCCGGCATGTTCGCCGACCTGCCCGACATGACGGTGCGCATGATCCAGCGCGGCGAGCACGCCCTGCTGCCGCCCTTCGACCAGATCGAGCTTAAGGCCGGCGACCTGGTGATCGTTGCCGCCACCCGCCAGACCCTGTCCAACCTCCTGTCCAAGCGCGCCGACTTCATGCGCGGCATGCTCGAGGCCTCGGGCCCCGGCGAGAATCCGACCCCGGGCGACAGCCTGATGATCACTGAAGCCGTGGTGGCCCCGGGTTCGCGCCTGATCGGCCGCACCATCCAGCAGATCGGTTTCCGGCATGCCACGGGCTGTATCGTGCTGGGCATCCAGCGCCGCAGCCGCATGATCCGCTCGCGCATGGGCGAGATCCGGCTCGAGGCCGGCGATACGCTGCTGCTGTTCGGCTCGACGAGCTCGATGCGCCAGCTGCGGTCCGACCGCGACCTTCTGCTGATGGAATGGGCGACCACGGCTCTCGCCGATCCGCGCCGCGCCAATGTCGCGCGCGCCATCTTCGCCGGTGTGGTGATTGCGGCCGCGACCTCGCTGATGCCGATCGCGCTGGCCTCCTTCCTCGGTGCCGTGGCGATGATTGCCGGCGGCTGTCTCAACACGCGCCAGGCGGCGCGCGCGGTGGACATCCGCATCTATCTGCTGATCGGCTCGGCGATTGCCTTGGGCACGGCGCTGCAGATCACCGGCGGGGCCGACCTGCTGGCGACGGGGGTCGTTACGGTCTTCTCGCCCTTCGGGCCGGTCGTGCTGATGTCGGCCATGTTCATCCTGATCGCATTGCTGACGAACGTCCTGTCCAACAGCGCCACTGCGATCCTGTTCACCCCGATCGCAGTCGGGGCGGCCAACCAGATCGGTGCCGACCCTTCACTGTTTGCCCTGACCGTGCTGTTTGCTGCCAACACCTGTTTTGCGACGCCGATCGGTTATCAGACCAATCTTCTCGTGATGGGCCCCGGCCACTATCGCTTCATGGACTATATCCGGGCGGGCGCACCGATGGTGGTGTTGTTCTGGATCGCCTTCACCCTTTACATTTCTCTCCTCTACGCCTTCGATCTGGTGTGAGTTAGCATGACGGTCCGGTACAGCTGAGTCGAAGAGCGCGCAGTGACCCATCCATTCGCGACACGGCAAATTCCCTTCTTCCTGACGGCGGCAGCGCCGTGCCCGTATCTGCCCGGGCGCTGGGAGCGGAAAGTCTTTACCCGGATCGATCTGGGCGAAGGGCCGGCGCTCAATGACGCCCTGACCCATGCCGGCTTCCGCCGCAGCCAGGGCGTGCTCTACCGTCCGGCCTGCGAGGCCTGCGACGCCTGCAAGTCGGTGCGCATCGATGCCGGCGATTTCGAGTGGAAGCGCCGCTGGCGCAAGAATCTCAACCGCAATGACGATCTCACCGTCTCCACCGAGCCCCAGACGGCGACAATGGAGCAGTACGAGCTGCTCAGCCGCTATCTGGACAGCCGCCACGGCGATGGCGACATGGCCGGCATGTCCTTCGGCGAATACGTCATGATGGTCGAGGAAGGCGCCCAGCGCACCCATGTCACCGAATACC
Source organism: Maricaulis sp. (assembly GCA_002707795.1). Lineage (GTDB taxonomy): Bacteria > Pseudomonadota > Alphaproteobacteria > Caulobacterales > Maricaulaceae > Maricaulis > Maricaulis virginensis. The sequence goes on along the minus strand of PANX01000102.1, from coordinate 679 downwards.
GCGACGCATCGGGGACGCTCGTCGCGGCGGTGCTGACCGATGTGCTCAAGGACGGTCTTTCGCTGATCTACAGCTATTTCGATCCGGACGAGGAGAAGCGCAGCCTGGGCGCCTTCATGATCCTGGACGCCGTGCGCCAGGCCGAAGCGGCCGGCCTGCCCTTCGTCTATCTGGGCTATTGGGTGCGCGGCAGCCGCAAGATGGGTTACAAGGCGGCCTACCAGCCGCTGCAAGTCCTCACGCCTTCAGGCTGGCAGGCCTATGGCGAACTCGCTAACCATGAGGACGAAAACGACGAGGACTGACACCGGCCGGAACGGGCGGGCACGATCCTCAAGGGGGAGAGACATGGATCGACGCACATTCATCAGCGGTGGCGCCGTCGCCGCTGCGACGGTGGCAACTGCCTGCGGGGAGACGGGGCAGGAGAACGCGGCCGGACCGGCCGCACCGGCGGTCAATCGCGGCGTGAAACGCCTGCGCATGGTGACGACCTGGCCGGCCAATTTCCCCGGCCTGGGCACCGCCGCCAACAATGTCGCCGCCTACATCAACCGCATGTCCGGCGGTTCGCTGGATGTGCGCGTCTATGCCGCCGGCGAGATCGTCAGCGCTTTCGAGGCTTTCGATGCCGTCTCCGAAGGCACGGCCGACATGTATCACGGCGCGGAATATTACT
>PANX01000101.1 GCA_002707795.1 Maricaulis sp. | reverse complement strand
GGCCACGGTCGGGCAGGCGCTTTGGGTGCACGATTACGACACGATCTATCGCGACAAGGTCTGGATCGCACCGACCTGGGAAGACTGGCACATCCTGGGCACCGATGCGCAGGGCCGCGACATGGTCGCGCGTATCCTGGTCGGCCTCGGCGTATCGCTCATGGTAGGTGTGGTGGCGACGATCGTCTCGCTGCTGATCGGTGTGACCTGGGGTGCGACGGCCGGCTTCATCGGCGGCCGGGTCGACCAGGCGATGATGCGCTTCGTCGATATCCTCTACTCGCTGCCTTTCATCTTCTTCGTGATCATGCTGATGGTGGTGTTCGGGCGGAATATCGTCCTGATATTCGTGGCTATCGGCGCGGTGGAGTGGCTGACCATGGCCCGTATCGTGCGCGGCCAGACCCTGGCGCTGAAGAACATGGAATTCGTCGAGGCGGCCGAGGCGGCCGGCGTGTCGCGCTTCAAGATCATCCAGCGCCACATCATTCCCAACGTGCTCGGACCGGTCGTGGTCTATGTCACGCTGATGATTCCGGTCGTGATCCTGGCCGAAAGCTTCCTGTCCTTCCTGGGACTGGGGGTGCAGGAGCCGCTGACCTCGCTGGGCCGCCTGATCTCGGCCGGCGCGCAGGACATGGAGCCGGCGCCGTGGACGCTGATCGGGCCGGCGGTGACGATGATGGTCACGCTGTTCTGCCTGAACTTCATCGGCGACGGCCTGCGCGACGCGATCGACCCGAAGGACCGCTGACGGCGAAACCTCTTCAGCGAACAGCGCCGGTAAAAAAAGGGCCGCCCGGGAAACTCCGGGGCGGCCTTCTTGTCGGCGCGTTCTGTGCGAGCTCTAGCGTTCGCGCCGTACCCGGATCGCACGGCCTTCGCCATCGATCCGCAGCAGATAACTGCCCATCGCCGCGCGCCGGATCTCGGCATAGAAGGGACCGTCACCCCACATGCGCACATCGCCGTCATCGGTTTGGCGCCAGACCTGGCCGTTCGACATATAGAACAGCGTTGTGTCATAGCCGACCATGCGCGTGCGTTCGATCCGCATCGTGACGACATCGACATTGCCATCATTGTCGCGGGCCACGATGCGCACTTCTTCACCGGCCAGCTCGGTTGCGCTCTCGGGCTCCGGGGCTGTCTCGTCGGCGCGAGGAGCGTCCTGGGTTGCGGCTTCGGCAACCCGCGCAGCAGCGTCGCCCGTCGCGGCATTCTGCTCGGCTATCGCCTGGTGCTGCGATCCGGAACCCGCCAGACCGGGCAGGCTCAGGCTGAAGCGGGGCAGGCTGGGCAGGTTGAAGCCGAAGCTGTCGCGCTCGACGGCTTCGACATCTTCCCGTTAGACAATGACGATATCGCCCGACTGGCGGGCCGTGGCGAGCCGCTCTGCGCTGGCGTCGAAGCAGGCAAGGCGGGCCTCAATGTCGTCAATTGCCCGGCAGGCGACAACGTCGTCGACCGGATCGGCCTGGAGGGCCAAGGCGCCGGGAGCGACGAGGGCAAGGGCTGCGACGGACACGCCGAGGCGGGAAAGAGCGGGCATCGCTGATTTCCCGTTCATGTGACTACTGGACACGTTCGGCCCGGAACCAGCGCCCGCCATTATTCAGGCGCATGAAGTAGGAGCCGAGGGCGCCGCTGCGGATATTGGCCGTCAGACCGGGGCGGACACCGCTGCGAATACCCTGGATGCGCGTGCTGTCCGTCTGGCGCCACACCTGGCCATTGGCAAGGGTGACCACGACATCGCCGGCGCGATTGATCTCGATATCGGTAACCGACAGGTTCTCGATCCGCTCGATATCGCCGTCTTCGGTGCGGTGGACAATCCGGTCCGGCGAGTGGGCCGTTGCATCGGCTTCGACCAGGTCGTCCTCGCCCCCGCCATTGCGGCGGCCCAGGCCCGGAATGGAGAAATTGGGCAGGGTCAGACCGAATACCGATTCTTCCGCTGCTTCGATCTGGCCGCGATCGACCGCGACGACTTCGCCGGACTCGGCATTCCCGTAGAGGGTTTCCACCGCCGCATCGAGACAGGCCAGGCGCGCGGCATCGTCGCCAATGCTCCGGCACTCGAACAGCGGTTGCAGGGGCGAGTCACCGGATTGCGCATAAGCGACGGGTGTCAGGACAAGTGGCGATATCACAAGGAGTAATCGGGCGTTCATCTTCTTTCCGTCAAGTTGCGCACGCTTCGAACTATGCGCGACCGGCAGGCGGCTGTCGACCGGCCCGTCATGTTCGGCTAGAACGAGAGTCACATCTTCCAGTGACGCGTCGGAGGGGAGACCGAACCGTGATCCGCAAAGCCATTATCAGCACCCTTTTCCTGTCCGCATCCGCCCTTGTGCTGGCGAGCTGCGGCGGCGGCACACCGACCGACAGCGATGCGGTCGTCCTGCACCGCGGCAATTCCTCCGAGCCGCTGTCACTGGACCCGCACAAGGCCTCGGGTACGTGGGAAAACAACATTATCGGTGACATGTTCATCGGTCTGTTCACCGAGGACGTGTCCGGCACGCCGGTTCCGGGCATGGCCGAAAGCTGGGATGTCTCCGAAGACGGTCTGACCTGGACCTTTACCCTGCGTGAAGCTGTCTGGTCCGATGGCGAACCGGTGACGGCCGGTGACTTCGTCTATGCCTGGCGCCGCATCGCGTCGCCGGCGACAGGCGCGCAATACGTGTCCCTGCTGTATCCGATTGCCGGCATGGAAGAGGCGACCCGGGGCGAGCTCGATCCGCAGGATATCGGCGTGCGCGCGATCGACGACCGCACGCTGGAGATCAATCTGGTCAATCCGGCGCCCTATCTTCCCGGTCTTCTGACCCATTACACGACCTTCCCGCTGCCGCAGCACGTGGTCGAGCAGTATGGCGACGAATGGGTCCGCCCGGCGAACATCCAGGTCAATGGCGCCTACCGTCTCGAGGACTGGCGCACCAACAACTTCGTGCACCTGCAGCGCAACGAGATGTTCTTCGACAACGAGAATGTCTGCATCGACGACGTGTACTATTACCCGACCGTCGACAACTCGGCGGCCGGCCGCCGGGTGCGCAATGGCGAGCTGCACATCAACAATGATTTTCCGGGCCAGCAGCTGGACTTCCTGCGCCGTGAAATCCCGGACTATGTGCGCATCGCGCCCTACATGGGCACGATCTATTTCTCCATCAACACGGATCTGGAAGGCTTCTCCAATCCCGATGTCCGCAATGCGCTCGGCATGGCGATCGACCGGCATTTCATTGCCGACGAGATCCTGCGCGCCGGGTACGAGCCGGCCTATTCGCTGGTTCCGCCCGGTGTTGCCAACTATCCGGGCGGCGTGCGCGCCCAGTGGGCCGACATGCCGATCGAGGCGCGCCGCGAGCGGGCCCGCGAACTGCTCGAGGCCGCCGGCTACGGTCCGGACAATCCGCTGCGTTTCGAATACACCTATCGCGCCACGCGCGATAATCCGCGCGTCGCGCCGGTGGTGCAGAATGACTGGTCGGCGATTGCCGAATGGGTCGAGCCCGAGCTGATCGTCAACGACACCCAGATCCACTACGACAATCTGCGCGCCCAGGACTTCCAGATCGCCGATGGCGGCTGGATCGCGGACTATAACGACCCGTACAACTTCCTCTTCCTGGGCGAATACAGCTCGGTGCCGATGAACTACTCCCGCTACAATAATCCGGAGTATGACGCGCTGGTCACCGAGGCGAACCGCGAGCTCGATCTGGAACGCCGGGGCGAAATGCTGGCCCGGGCGGAACAGATGTTTGTCGACGAAATGCCGATCATTCCGATCGTCTATTATGTCTCGAAGAATCTGGTGAACCCGGACGTGACGGGCTGGGAAGACAATATCGTCGACCTGCACCGTACGCGTTATCTCTGCCTGGCCAGCGCAAGCGAAGCTGGCACAGAAGGCGAAGGCGGCTAGCCGCACTTGCCAGACGACATCCCCCCGACCTAGCCTGCGCATAACAGGGCAAGGCCGGGGGATACGTCATGTCTGGAAGTGATGTCGTCAGTGATGCCGTTGTCGGTGGCACTGCCGCCGGCGAACTGGAAGACGCGATCCGGTCATCGCGCCGCCGCAAGTCCGACCGGTTTTCGGTCTTTACTCCTCCGACGCCTGCGGGGACTTGCTCCAACTGCGCAACAGAGCTCTCCGGCCCGGTCTGCCACAGCTGTGGACAGGCCTCGGATACGTTCCACCGGCCGGTCTGGGACCTTCTGCTGGACATTCTGGATGGATTGTTCGGACTGGAGGGACGGCTGTGGCGGACCTTGCCGCCGCTCATGTTCCAGCCGGGAAAGCTGACGACGAATTATCTGACGGGCGTGCGGGCACGCTATGTCATGCCTTTCCGGCTCTATCTGACGGCCAGTGTGCTGTTCTTCCTCGCCTTCTTCGCAGTGAACGAGGGTCTCAATACCGGTCCGGAACCGGTTGCCGGTTCCGACATCGCCGAAGCGCGTGAAGCGCTGGAGACCGGCGATCTGGAGGCCGGGCTCGCCATGATGCCCGAGGAAGCGCGGAACGAGGTGATCCGCCAGGTCGAGCGCGGTCTGGACGAGGCAGAGAACGCCGAAAGCGCGGAAACCCCCGAGGCGCGCGAAATGCGTCAGCAGGCCGAGCGCAACGAGCTGAAGCAGCGCGTTCGCTATGGCCTGCTGCCGGAATACTATCCGCGCGAGGCGGCCGCGCTGGACCCCGATGAGACCGTGGAACTCTCCGAGGGCATGGTGATGAATTTCGACGGGGTCGAGGAATTGCCGCTCAGCTTCCGGCTGCGTCTGGCGGACGGGATCGATGCGGTGATCGATTCACAGGGGCAGGCGCTCTGGGTCGCCATGAAGACCTGGGCGCCGCGGCTGATGTTCGGTCTGTTGCCGATCTATGCCCTGCTGCTGGCGGTCACGCATTTCTACAAGCGCGGGCTCTATTTCTACGACCACCTCGTGGTGACGCTGCATTTCCACGCCTTCCTCTTCTTCATGTTTATCGTGGTCGGGGTGGTCAGCCTGGTCATCGATTCCGCGCTCGCCTTTCTGGTCTTCTTCCTGTGGTCGAACTACTACCTCTACAGGCTGCACCGCACCGTCTATGCCCACGGCCGGTTTTCGTCCTTCCTGCGGACGGTCTTCATGGATTTTCTCTACATGATTGTCCTGAGCTTCGGAGTGCTGGTGCTGGTTTTCGTCGGCTTGTTTACGGCGTCCTAGCCAGGGAGCTCCGCCTTCATACCGGACACAAAAAAGGGCCCGCCGGAGCGGGCCCTTTCCTGTTTTGGGCAATGGCCGTCGCGCTATTGCGGCACGGCCACCCGGCTGCGCATCTGAACGCCGGGCTGGCCCGCTTCCTGGCGGGCCTGGATGGCGGCACGCACTTCCGGCATCTCCATCAGCGCATTCAGGCGAGCCGCGGTCTCGGCGGACTCTGCCGAGACGCCGAACAACTCTTGGAAGGCTTCCAGCGGCGTGCGCTGGCGCGGGAAGCGGCGCAGACGCCCCTCGTCCTCCGGTGCCAGACCGGCGAGCTCGCGAGCGGCGTCGACGGCGTCGCGGAAGCCGCCGATCTCGTCGACCAGCCCCAGATCGAGCGCCTGGGCACCCGTCCACACGCGGCCGCGCGCAATCTCCAGCACCCGCTCCAGCGGCAGGTCGCGGCCGTCGGCCACGCGCCGGGTGAAGTCGTCATAGACGTCTGCCATCTGGGCGCGGAAGGCGGCGCGCTGGCTGTCCGTCCAGGCTTCCTGGCTGGACATGGCCGTGGCGTATTCGCCGCCCACCGACAGCGTCTCGACATTCAGCCCGACCATGCCGAACGTCTCGTCCAGCACGATCTTGCCGCCCAGAACGCCGATCGAACCGGTGAGCGTGGTGGCGTGGGCCAGCACATAGTCGGCCGGCGCGGCCATGTAATACCCGCCGGACGCGGCGAGCGAGGCCATGGAGACCACGACCGGCTTGCCGGCTTCGCGGGCCCGGTTGATCGCGTGCCAGATCTGGTCGGACGCAATGGCCGATCCGCCGGGCGAATCGACGCGGATGATGATGGCACGGACATTCGGATCGTCCGCGGCGGCCAGGATGGCTTCGGACGTGAAGTCGCCGCCGATCATCTCGTCGCCGCCAAGCGGATTGGCGTCGGCGTCACCGGTCACGATGGCGCCCTGGCCTTCGATCAGGGCGATGACGGGCGCATTGCTCCAGGCCGGCGAGGCCTGTTCGTGATAGACGGCGAGTTCCACCACCTCGCTGCCGGCGCCGGCGCGGTCCAGGGCGGCCTCGCGGGCCTCGACGACATGACCGAGACGGTCGACAAGGCCGGCATCGAGCGCCGCTTCCGCGGTATGCGGCGCGGTTTCGAAGACGCTCCGGATCTCGCTGGTCGAGAAGCCCCGGTCGCCGGCGATTGCGGCGACGGCGGTGTCGTAGATCGAACCCAGATAGGATTCGGCCGCTTCGCGGTGTGCGTCGGTGAAACCGGTCTGGGTGTAGGTGTTGGCGGCGTTCTTGTACTCGTGGAACTGCTCGAATTGCGGTTCCGCATTGAAGTGTTCGAACAGCCCGCCGAGGAACATCACCTCCGACGCCAGGCCGGCCGGCGTGAAGGATGCCGTGTCCTGCAGCCAGATCTCGTCAGACCCGGAAACCGCGAAATAGCCGGTCACGCTGGTGCCTTCAAAGCCCTGGGCGTGGGTGATCACGAACTTGCCGGCCTCGCGGAAGTCGGCGATCGCATTGCGCATTTCCTCGGCCATGCCCGGTGACAGGCCGAACTCATTGGCGCGGATGAAAACGCCCTGGACGCGGGCATCGTCTTCCGCGCGCTCCAGCGTGCGGACGATGTCGACGACCGAGAGCGGTTCGGCAAAGGCGAAGGGCGAGCGCGACGGGCTGTCGAGCCGTGGCGTGCGCAGATCCAGTTCCAGGACAATGCCGTCATGGGGCAGGGCGGTTTCGCGCTGGGCGCCTTCCATGGCGGAATTGATCATGGCGCCGATCATGAGGAAGACGACGATGACAGTGAGGACCGAGCCGACGACGACGCCGACAATCGATCCGAAGAACGTTACCCAGAACTGTTTCATGGAAGCCCTTTCGACCCACGCAGACACACGGAGACGCCGCAGTGCAAGATGCGGTCCCCTTTTGCACCATAATGTAGGGCTCGCGGGGATTTGGGTCGAGGGATCGTGTCCGTCTAAGTCCCGCAGGCGGCAATACGGCGCAGTCCGGTGGCCGGAAGCGGATGCTGTGCAGTGAGATCAGGGGCGGGAAAGTGAATGGTCGGAGTAGCAAGATTCGAACTTGCGACCCCCGCCTCCCGAAGACGGTGCTCTACCAGGCTGAGCTATACTCCGAACCGAGGCGCGGCTTATAGCCAACTCTTTTGTACGGCGCAACGCGCCAATGACAGGCAAGCTGCAGTCTGCTCCGGCGCGGGGCGGGAGCCATGCGGATTCACCTGTGAACACGCGCCATGTGCAGTTTGCGCTGCAGCAAACCGCATTGCCCCGTTGCATCCCCCCCGGGGGTTATGTATTTACCGCGCTCCGTCCTCGCTGACGGGCCCGGTTGGGGCGTCGCCAAGTGGTAAGGCATCGGTTTTTGGTACCGACATTCCCAGGTTCGAATCCTGGCGCCCCAGCCATTCCTTTCCAGATCATACCGGAAAAGACTGTACCGGATGACCGGTTCGGCCGCGCCCGCATCGTGAGACCGGCATCGCGAGATTGTGATAACGGCACGCCGCACCCGTTCGCGGCCCGCTTGCAGTCAGACCGCCCGATTTTTCGCTTGTCCCCGAAATGCCGCGTTTCGTCCCGTTTCGCTGTGCAACCGTACCGGAAACGGAATACCATCTGTGCGCGAAAGGCAGGCCGGGGGTGGTCGCAATACGCGAATCTTGGCGATTTGAGCGCAGTTGAGGCCGCATTCCAGCCACAAAGATGTATTGATCGTGGTGTAACGCTGGTGTTAGCGTTCATGCCAATTCGCAAGCGGCGCGCATGCGCCTATAAGTTGATGGGCCAACCATCACGGGGTTTCGAAGGGTTGCTGGAGCGATGCCTTCGTGGACTGAAACGCATACCGCCCTGTGCGGTCGCTGTCTGCAGGCGCTCGGACCGGGCCGCTTGAGAACGAGGGTAGGGGGCCTAACCGGCAGGTATTTGCCGGTCAGCATCGAAGTTTTTTTGGGGCGGGGGACCGGCGTGGGAACCCGCATTGACCATTGTGAGGCGAGAAATGGTGAACTTGAAGAATTTGGTTCGCGCGTCGCTTATGGCGACAGTTGCGGCGGGCGCCTTCGGCGGTGCCGCCGTTGCGCAGCTGGACCAAACGCTCAGTGTTGCGCGCAACAACACGCAGGAAGGCGCGCAGACGCAGCGCCGTATCGACCAGCTGGACGACCAGCGGACCGATATCGAGCTGGAGTATCGCGCTCTGCTCGAGCAGATCGAATCGCAGCGTCTGTTCGTCGAGCAGCAGCAAGTCTTCATCCGCTCGCAGGAAAATGAAGTCGAATCGCTGCAGGCGCAGATCAACCGCGTCGACAGCATCGAGACCGACCTGGCGCCGATGATGCGCGAGATGGTTCAGAACCTCGAAGAGTTCGTGAACCTCGACCTGCCCTTCCGCCTCGAAGGCGAGAATGGCCGTCTGGCGCGCATCGAGAACCTCTACGAGCTGGTTGACGACCCGAACGTCTCGCCGGCCGAGCGCTATCGCGTCATTCTCAACGCCTACGAGATCGAAGCCTCCTATGGCCGTTCGCTGAACGCCTATGAGGATACGGTCCTTGAAGACGGCGTTCCGGTGAACGTCACCGTGCTGCAGATCGGCCGTGTCGCCATGATTCGCCAGTACGACGATGGTTCCATGACGATCCGTCATAACGGTTCCAGCGACTGGGAAGCGCTTCCCGGCAGCTATGAAGCCAATGTGACCCGCGCCATCCGCATCGCCCAGGAAGTGACGACACCGTCCGTCTTCCTGGCGCCGCTGCCTGGCCCGGCAGTTGCCCAGTAACGGCTTGGAACGGAGAGTGAAAGTTATGAAAACCACGATGAAGATGCTCGCCGCCGCCGTTTCCATGGGCGTGGCTCTCACCGCCGGTGCCGTGGCACAGACCCAGCCGGCCGGATCCCTCAACGAGCTGCTGCAGCGCGTGCGTTCCGACGCCCGTGAAGCCAGCGCTGAAAACCAGGAACGCCTTCGCGAGTTCCAGTCCAGCACCAACCAGCAGCAGGCGCTGCTGAGCCAGGCGCGGGCTGAACTGAGCGCCCTGCGCAACCAGGCCGACCAGCTGTCGGCCCAGTTCGAAGCCAACCAGACCCGCATCGACGAACTCGATGCCGAGCTGCGTCAGCGCCAGGGTGCCTTCGGTGAACTGTTCGGTGCTGCCCGTCAGGCCGCCGGCGAGTTTGCCGCCATCATCGACAGCTCCATCATCTCGGCCCAGTTCCCGGGCCGCGCCGATGCGCTGGAAGAACTGTCCAATTCGCGTACCCTGCCGACCCGTGCGGAGCTGGATTACATCTGGCGCCGCGTGATCGAGGAGATGATCCAGCAACAGCAGGTCGTCACCTTCAACGCCCGCGTCACCGGCCTGGGCGACGGCGAAGCCGTGCCGACCACCCGCGTCGGTCCGTTCGTTGTGTTCACCAACCACAACAACAATCAGCGCTTCGCCCTGTGGCAGGAAAACGACACGACCGGCAACTGGGCGCTCCGCGACCTGCCGGCCCAGCCGCCGGCCAATTTCGTGGGCGGTGCCTCGAACCTGTACAATGCCGATCCGGGCGAAATCGTGATGGGCGTGGTTGACCCGTCCCGCGGTCCGCTCCTCGACATCTACAAGGACGTTCCGGGCCTGGAAGAGCGTATCGAGCAGTCGGGCAATGTCGGTAAGGTCATCATCGGCCTGCTGGTCATCTCCGCTGTCTTCGGTCTGTTCCGCCTGGTCTCGCTGCTGCTGACGCAAGCCGCCGTGGCCGGTCAGAAGCGCAAGTCGTCCGGTTCCAAGTCCAACCCGCTGGGCCGCGTGATGCTGGCTTATGAAGGCGCCAAGGACAAAGACGTCGAGACGATGGAACTGAAGCTGGATGAAGCCATCCTGCAGGAATCGCCGAAGCTGGAATTCGGTCTGAACTTCCTGAAGCTGGCCGCCGGTATTGCTCCGCTGCTGGGTCTGCTGGGTACGGTTACGGGTATGATCAAGACCTTCACCCAGATCACCCTGTTCGGTACCGGTGACCCGCGCATCATGGCCGGCGGTATCTCCGAGGCCCTGATGACCACGGTGCTTGGCCTTATTGCCGCCATCCCGCTGCTGTTCATTCACTCCTTCGCCCAGTCCTTCGCGCGCGGCGTCCAGCAAGTGCTCGAAGAACAGGCCGCAGGCATGGTCGCCCGTCACGCTGAAGAGCGTCACGGCTAATCGGAGGAACCGCTATGGATTTCCAGGCCGTATCAACCGGCCTTCAGGAGTTCCTCGAGCGGGGAGGCCCCGTCCTCGTTGTCATCATGGCAACAACATTTGTGATGTGGGCCTTCATCCTCGAGCGCTTCGTCTTCTTCTACTTCGCCCATGACGGGCTAGCGAAGCAGGCGCAGCGGGAGTGGAATGCACGGGCAGACCGGAAGTCCTGGTATGCCCATGCCATCCGCGACCAACTCATCTCGGAGGTCAAACAGCGTTGCGATCAGAATGTCGAGCTGGTGAAAACCCTCGTCGCTGTCGCCCCGCTCTTCGGACTGCTCGGCACAGTGACGGGCATGGTCTCGGTGTTCGACGTCATGGCAATTTCGGGCTCTTCGGATGCCCAGGCCATGTCGGCCGGCGTCTCGCGCGCCACGATCCCGACCATGGCCGGCATGGTGGCGTCCCTTTCGGGACTCATCTTCGCCAACCAGATCGAACGGCTCGCCCAGTCGCGCACTGTGAAACTGGCCGACTCGCTCGAGATCGGTGAGGGGAGTGTCGAGTCATGAGACGTAGAAGCAAGCACCACGACGATCAGGCTGAAGTGAACATGACGCCGATGCTCGACATCGTGTTCATCCTGCTGATCTTCTTCATCGTCACCGCCACCTTCCTCTCGGAAGAAGGCCTCGACATGCGCCCGCCGCCCGACTCGGACACGCCGCCGGATGACACGGCGCCGCCCCCGATCGTGGTTCAGGTTGACGACGATAATAATATCTTCGTCAACCGGACGCGGACCGATGTCGATCGTGTGCTCTCGGCCGTCAACCGCTTCCGGGCGGAAGAGCCGAACAGCGCCGTGCTCCTGGAAGTCCAGGACGAGGCCGATCATGGTATCATCGTGCAGATCTGGGACGAGATGGGCGCCAATGGCGTGCCGGTTTCGATCCAGCGCACGAATGAAGACAGCTAGACCGGGAGGTAGCCATGGCGCGACGCGTCAGTCGAGTGAATACCGGTGAGGAAGAGATCGAACTGAACATGACGCCCATGCTGGACGTCGTCTTCATTCTCCTGATCTTCTTCATCGTCACCTCGGTCTTCATCAAGGAACCCGGCGTGGACACAACCCGCCCGGATGCCATGACCGAGGAAGACCGAAATCCGTCGATGCTGATCGCGGTGACATCGGAGAACGAGGTCTGGGTCAACCGCCGGGTCTACGAGATGAACGAACTTCGCGGGGTTATCGAGCAGCTGCTGCAAGAGAACCCCAAGGGCCGGGCTATGATCCAGGGCGATGAGGGGGCCAATATCGGTCTCATCCTCGACGTCCAGGAACTGCTCATCGAGATGGATGTCGAAGTGCATATTTCGACACTCCAGACGTAGGGAGGAGACAACATGGGTAATCTTGTCCGTCTCATCGTCGGCGTTCCGATCGCCGCCTTCGTCACGATCGTGCTGTTCTTCGTCATGACCCGCCTCATCCTCGTGGAAGGGGCGCCGCCTGCGGAAGACGTCGAGGACCGCCAGTTCTCGATCAATGACGAGGTTGCGGAGATCGAAGCCCGCCGCCGCGACACCACGATCGAGGACGTGCAACAGGTGGATCCGCCACCCCCGCCGCCGCAGATCGAGCGGCAGCGCGCAGAACAGCCGGCCGAAGGTCTGGCCACCGTCATGGGTGCCATTCCGGACTTCGAAGCGCCGCAGCTGAACAGCGACAGCGTGAACTTCTCGGTCTCCGACCGCGATGCGCAGCCGCTGGTCCGGATCGAGCCGCAATACCCGATGCGGGCTGCGGAGCGCGGCGTCGAAGGCAGCTGCTGGGTCCGCTTCGACGTGACCCCGGACGGTACGCCGACCAATATCGACATCTACCAGTGCGACAGCTCGCTTTTCGAGCGTGCGTCGATCCGGGCGGTGGAGCGTTGGCGCTACAATCCGAAGGTCGAGGACGGGGTGCCGGTGGCACGTCGCGGCGTGGAAACACGCTTCGACTTCCAGCTGTCCGAGTAATGGGAAGGCGGGCGGATGTCGCCGACATCCGCCCGGCCATCCCGCGGGACGGAACCTGAAGGCCCTTGCGGGCCGGAGTGGTTCCGGAGGAATTGTCAAAGCCGGTTCGGGGAGTTGGGCCGGTATGAAGGAGCCATCGATGATCCGTTTTAACGGTTTCGATACATCGGGCCTGTTGCGCTCCGTCGCGACGCTTGCCCTGGCTGCGGCCATGACCACGGTCGTGCTCGCCGACGCCGATGCCCAGCGCCGCAATCGCGATCAGGAAGAGGAGAATGACGGTGCAGACCGGACATTCACCGCCCGGGTCGGCGAGATCGTGCTGGAAGCCCAGGAACAGCAGGGTAATGATCAGTTCACGGCCTCGATCGAGACCCTGAACCGTGCGCTCGCGATCAGCGACATCAATCCCTACGAGCGGTCGATCTGCCTGCAGCTGCGTGGCCGGGCCTATTACGAGACCGAACGCAGCACCCAGGCCGTTCAGGACTGGCAGGCCGCGATTGCCACGGGCGCGATGTTGCCCGAGGAAATCGTCAATATGCGCATCAATATCGGTCAGCTGCTGATTGCCAACGAACAGTATAACGAGGGCATCCGCTCGCTCGAGCAGGCTGTCGAGATGGGCGGTGAAGAGGCCGTCAATGTCGGTGTTGCCCGCATGCTGGCCCAGGCTTACGGCCAGGCCGAGCGCTACCGCGAAGGCCTGCGCTGGGCGGAACGCTTCTGGGAATTGCGTCCGGCCGCCGAGCGGACCCGCGGCGATTATTCGATGATGCTGTTCTACTACCAGCAGCTTGACGATGTGCCGAACCAGTTCCGCATCATCGAGGGCATGGTCGCGCGCTGGCCCACCGAGAAGAACAACTGGCGCTCCTACGCCTCCCTCCTGGCCCAGACGAGTCGCGAGGAGGACGCGTTCGAAGCCAACAAGATCATGTATATCAACGGCATGCTCACCGAGAGCCGCGAGATCGTGGCGGTGGCGCAGTATTACAGCTATTACGAATATCCCTATCGTGGTGCGGTGATCCTGGAGCGCGAGCTCAATGCCGGTGCTGTCGAGCGCACCCGCGAAAACCTGCAGCTGCTGTCAAACATGTGGCGTCAGGCGCGGGAATGGGAACGCGCCATCCCGGTCCTGCGCCAGCTGGCCCAGATGACCGGCGATGGGGACGATTATCTGAAGCTGGCCGAAGCGCTGTACCAGCAGCGCGAGATGGCTGAAGCCGAGGATGCCTTCCAGGAAGCGCTCAACCGCGGCGGTCTCGATCGTCCGGGTACGGCGTGGACGCTTCTGGGCAATGTGCGTCAGGAGCTGGGCCGGACGGATGCGGCGCTTGCCGCTTTCCGCGAAGGCGCGCGCTATCCCTATTCGCGCACGACGGCGAATGGCTGGATCACCTTCATCACCAACCAGCGGGCCGCTGCGGCGGACCGGGTCCGGATCCGCGAGCAGGTCCGCCTCGACGAATGCCGTTTTGCGGTCGAGGATCTGCGTGAAACCGCGACCCTGCTGGGCGATGTCGACGAGAACGGCCGTATCGTGATCGATGTGCCGAACAATTGTACCGACCTCTACAACCAGTACGGCGAACGTCTGAACCAGAATGTTGCCGAGGGCGAAGAGGCTCCGGCCGAAGCGACCGAGGACGACACCGAATCCGACGCCGGCTAGGCGTCCGGTCATCCGGTGACAGGATCAACGCCCCGGCCCGTGCGGCCGGGGCGTTTTTCTATGCCGCCATTGGCTGCGGCCAACCTGCGCGCGATCCTCTCCGGTTTTCAATCGCAGGTGCCCCAATCTCGCCCGATTGTGACAGCAAGCTTTCCATATCATGACGTTGCACCGGGGCTGGGGAGTTCGCGTCATGTGCCGGGGAGGTGCACATGGGATACCCGAAACTCGCCACCGGTGCGGCTGGCGGTCTGGCCGCGCTTGTTATCGCATTCACGACAATCGGATCGTCGTCCGCCGCGCAGCGAAGCGCGCCGGACCGGCCACCGGAAACCGTCGAACGAACGCTCTCGCAGCGGGTCGGCGAGCGCATCCTGGAGCTGATGGAAAGCGAAGGAGCCGGCGACCACGCCGCCGCGCTGGCAGGCTATCGCCAGATGCTCGGGACAGAAGGCCTCACGCCCTATGAACGCGCCATGCTGCTGCAGCTCGCCGGCCGCAGCGCCTGGGAGCTGGACAGTCCGCGCGAGGCAATCGCCGCCTGGCGGGCCGCCATCGCGCTCAACGCGCTGCCGGAAGAGGACGCCAATACGCTGCGCATCAATACCGGCCAGCTGCTGCTGGCCGAGGGCGAGTACCGGGCCGGGATCGATCTGATGGAAATGGCCCTGGCCCGCGGTGTCCCGCTCGGTGCCGATCTCGCCATGCGCCTGGCCCAGGGCTATGGCCAGCTGGAGGCCTACGGGCCCGGTCTAAACTATGCCCGCCAGGCCTTCGACCTCGCCGGAACGCCGGACAGGCCGCATTTCTCGCTGCTGCTCTTCTTCTACCAGCAGCTGGACATGCTGCCCGAACAGACGGGCCTTCTGGGCCAGATGGTGGCGCGCTGGCCGGACGAGAAAGCCTACTGGACCAGCTATGCCTCGCTGCTGGCACGGACCGGGCGCGAGGCCGATGCCTTCGAGGTGAACCGCATCCTCTATCTCAACGGCATGCTGACGGACAGCGACGAGCTGATCCGTCTTGCCCGATATTATTCCTACTACGAGTACCCGTTTGGCGGCGCATCCATGCTGGAGCGCGAGCTCAATGCCGGGCGCGTCGAGCCGGAGCCGGAACATTTCCGTCTTCTGGCTGACCTGTGGCGCCAGGCGCGCGAGTGGGAGCGGGCGCGGCCGGTGCTGCAGCGGGTCGCGACCCTGACCGGTGCCGGGCCGGACTATGAGCGCCTCGGCGAGGCCCTCTATCGCGCCGGCGCGTTCTCCGAGGCCGAGGCCATGTTCGTGCAGGCCCTGTCGCGCGGCGGGCTCAACCGTCCCGGCGACACCTGGACGCTGGTCGGCAATACACGGGTCGAGCAGGACGATCTTCTCGGCGCCATCGACGCCTTCGAGCGCGGTCTGCAGTGGGACTATTCCCGCGCCACCGCCCAGGGCTGGATCGGTTTCATCGAGCGCAAGATCGCCATCCAGCGCGATGGCGAGCGGTTTGCCCGGCTCACCACGATCGAGGCGTGTGAGCTGGAGATCGAGCGCATGCGGCGTGGCCCGGTGATCTCCGGGGATCAGCTCGACAGCGAGGGCGTGCGCATCTTCGATCTCTCGGCTGAATGCGAACCCTATTTCGACGTCAATGGCCGTCTGAAACCGGAATTCGAGCGGGCCTGACCCTGCACCCTTTCAGGACAATCGAGCGGCCGGGCCCGTCCATCCAGATGGACGGGCCCGGTCCGTTTCGCCCGCATGTTTCCCCGCCATCGCCATATTTGACCCTTTTTGCGCCCCGGTTTCGCCGGACGGGCGGGGTCTCATGATCCTGCGGCAAGGAGCTGAGTTGTAGTTCCGAGGGGGAGGCGCCGAGTTGTGGCGCCCCCGTCCGCTCCGGCCCGCCCGGCCGCGATGACCGTCGCCGGGAGCCTGGCCGGGTAGGGGGCAGAACTGTCGGGGCCATGCAGGACCGCCCGTACCGGGGAGCCTGTAATCATGACAGCCACCTTTCATTCCGTCCGCACACCGCTGGTGTTGCCGGTCGCCGGCGCCGTTACCGTCGGCCTTTTCCTGCTGATGCGCCAATTGATCGATATCGGGCCTTATGTGCCCGAACCGGTCGAGGAAATGCCGCCCCTTCAGATCCGTTTTGAGGTCGATCCCGTCGAGATCGAGGATCGTGTCGAAATGACGGAGTTCACGGAACTCGATCCGCCGCCGCGGCCGCCGTCCATCGAGGCAGATCGCGCCGCCGTGGAAGCCATACCGGACGGGTCGCGCTGGGCCCTGCCGCCGATCGAGGCGGTCGAGATCAGCACGGGCGGCGGCCTGGTCAATATCGACCGCCAGCCCTCGCCGCGCGTGCGCGTGCAGCCGGTCTTTCCGGCCAATGAGGCGTCACGCGGCCGCAATGGCGTGTGCACGGTCGTGTTCGACATCACGGCGGAGGGCCGCACGGCCAATATCCAGGCCCGCGACTGCACCAGCCCGGCTTT
>PANX01000100.1 GCA_002707795.1 Maricaulis sp. | reverse complement strand
GCGGTTCGAAAATGCGACCATCAAAGACCTGCATTTTCAGCAAAAGTGGGCACCGGTTTTGCGGTTCGAAAATGCGACCACTCAAGAAGTCACAGTATTCTCATCGACGGCAATTGCGATGAAGATGCCCTAAACCCGCGGTCCCGGGCCGTAGCGCAGCTTGCCGAGCAGGCCGGCGAGGTCGGGCAGGTCGGCGGTCATCTTGGTCAGCTGGGCCTTGGTCTTCTCGAAATCCATCACATTCTGGATGCGGCGGTCGAGAAAGGCGCGGGCCTCGGGCTTTGCGGCATCGCTCTCATTGAGCCAGGCGGCCAGGGTCGTGCCGAAGACGCCGGAGAGAATCGTCCGCTTGGAGTAGAAATTGACGTCGGTCGAGGTGTCGCCGATGGCGCGCCAGATCGTGTCTGCCGTCGCCCACAGCAATTGCGGACCGTCTGCGGCGGCATCCGGCAGCATCAGGCGGGCGCGGGCCCGGCGGGCGGCCTCTTCATGCCCCGAGAGCGCCTCGAGGCGCGCCGTGACGCCGAAGCGCACACGCTCGCGGATCTTCATTTCGGCCAGGTTTGCCGCCTTCACCGCGTCCAGCACGGCTTCGTCCAGGCGCCTTGACCAGTGCACTAGCATGTCCAGCTCGCCACGCGGGCAGGCCAGGCGGGCCTGGCCCTCATCGATCCCGGCATCGGTACAGGCGGCGCGGAAACTGTCAGCCGTCCAGCCGTCGAAGGCCGCATGCGCCAGCATGGGCTGCAGCAGGGCCTCGCGTGTGGTAGACTTGCGGAATCGGGTGTCAGAAGCGGCATCGGTCATGCGTCATTCCTAGACCAGACGCGCCTGCGCGTCACTACGCCCGTGTGCGCTGACAGAGTGGACACGGCGTCGCAGCTCTGGTAGTAGCCCCGCCTCTGGCGAACTAGCGGCGTGAGGATGGTCCTTGCGTCCAGATAATGGAGAGAGAGCCATCGTACAGATCGTTGTGCGCGACAATAATGTGGAGCAAGCGCTCCGCGCGCTGAAAAAGAAGATGCAGCGGGAAGGTACTTTCCGCGAGATGAAGCGCCGCAATCATTATGAAAAGCCGTCGGAGAAGAAGGCTCGCCAAAAGGCTGAAGCCATTCGCCGTGCGCGCAAGCTGGCCCGCAAGCGGGCTCAGCGCGAGGGTCTCATCGCGAAGCGTGGCGGTCGCCGCTAGGGTCGCCAGACCTTATTACAGGTTTCGCGAAAACGCCGCGTCCCGGATCCGGGGCGCGGCGTTTTCCTTTTGGGCATTGCGGTCCGTCGGGCGGGCCGGGCGGCGGCGTCCTAGGACGCCGCCTTCTTCTTGCCGCCGAACTGGAACCAGCTCTTCACCGTGTCCTGGTTGGCCTGGTTGAGGGCGCCCATGCGGAACAGCACGCCGGCCCCCCAGATCACGATCAGGGCGGTGACCACCATGCCCAGGGTCGAGCCGATGATCTCGATCATGCCGATATCCTGGGGCAGGCGGACCAGCATGATGAAGGGGGTCCACAACGGGATCCAGCTGGCGATCGCGACGATGGGCGAGTCGGGCGCATCGATGGCCATCATCACCAGGAAGAGCGGCATCATCATCACCAGCATCATCGGGCTCATCAGCGTCTGGGCGTCCTGGATCGTCTCGCACAGCGAACCGATCGCCAGGAAGACCGCGCCATACATCAGATAGCCGACGATGAAATAGCCGATCGCCGGGCCCAGCAGCGCCGGATCGAACAGGGCGGCCAGGATTTCCGCAGCCGGAATATCGGCCGCGGCCATCAATTGCTGGATCGCCAGACCGCCGATCGAGGCGAGGCCGCCCCAGAAGATCAGCAGGGTGGCGGACACGGCCGCGACGCCGAGCAGTTTCCCGGTCAGGATTTCGTGATGCCGGGCCGAGGCCAGCATCATTTCCAGCACCTTGTTGCCCTTCTCCTCGATCATCGCGGTGAGCAGCATGTTCACCACCGAGAAGATCACGATCCACAGGCCGAAGGCGGTCGCCACACCCATGACGATGGGCAGGCGTTCGCTTTCTGTGACTTCCGCGGCCTCGTCGGTGCGTTCCGGATTGAGCTCGCGCACCACGGGCTCAAGGTCTTCGGCGGCCTCGATCAGCGCCGGGTCGACGCCATTCTCCACCAGATGACGCAGCTGCATGTAGTCGCGCAGGGCGTCGCGGATATCGCGGCGCAGGTCGCGATCGGTCAGATTGGTACTCCAGTAGGCCATCTCGACACGGCCCGGCACGGGCTCGCTGAGGAAGATGGCAGCAAAGAGCGGCTGCGGGCCGTCGGCGGTTTCCAGCTCGGCATCGCCGGTCAGATAGGGCCGCAGCTCATTGAGGTCGGTCGTGCCGGCCTCGACGCGGATATAGCCGTCATTGTCCAGCTGCATCGAATTGTCGATGGCCGCGCCGAGTTGGGGATTGTCGCCGAGGATTTCGCGTGCGGCCTCGCGCACCTGTTCGGCCTGGTCCTCGCGGGACCGGTCGATCTGCTCGAACACGGCCTCTTCCAGACGGCCGCCGGTCTCGTCGACCAGCACGTAGTAGCGGGTCGGCTGGGAGTTCTCGATCAGGATCGGCATGCCGAAGCCCAGCGCCATGAAGAGCGGCACGGAGAGCAGCGACAGCCAGAAGCCCCAGGTCGCGACATAGGACAGGAATTCGCGGCGGGCGATGAGATAGATATTGCGCATCAGACGGTCTCCGCTTCCGGGGCGGCGGCTTCGCGGCCGACGAGATGGACAAAGGCATCGTGCAGATGGGCGCGCACCGGTTCGAACCGGGTCAGCTTCACATCGGCATCGACACAGGCCTTGAGAATGTCCTGGGCATCGACACCGGGACCCAGATCGACGATCCAGACCTCGTGTTCGCCCCGGGCCTCGCGGTGAACCTCGCCCTTGCCGGCCAGCACCCGGGAAAGGTCATGATCGGAGACGATTTCCAGCGTCACGCGCCGCGGCACCTGGCCCAGCGCTTCGGCGACGGTACCGTCGAAGGCCTTCCGGCCCTTGGCGATCAGCACGATCTTGTCGCACAGGCGTTCGGCGTGCTCCATCACATGGGTCGAGAACAGCACGGTGCGCCCGGCCTCGGCCTGACGGCGTACCACCTGTTCCAGCGCATTCTGGTTCACCGGGTCGAGGCCCGAGAAAGGCTCGTCCAGAATGATGAATTCCGGCTCGTGCACCAGGGTCGAGATGATCTGGACTTTCTGGGCCATGCCCTTGGACAGGGTCTTCACCTTGCTTTCGGCAACTTCGGCGAGGCCGAATTCCTCGAGCATCTGCAGGCCGCGGCGGCGCGCTTCGGCCGGGGCGACGCCCTTCAGCCGGGCGAAGAAGACGATCACATCGATCACCTTCATCTTGCGATAGATGCCCCGTTCTTCCGGCAGGAAGCCGACGCGGTCGAGTGCTGCGGGCCGCGGCGGGCCGCCGAACAGCGAAACCGTGCCGCGATCGGGCGTGAGAATGCCCAGCGACATGCGCAGGCTGGTGGTCTTGCCGGCGCCGTTCGGCCCCAGGAAACCGGTGATCTGGCCGCGCTCCACGGAAAAACTGACATCGCGGACGGCAGGCTTGCCGTTGAACGTCTTTGAAACGCCGTCCAAGGCGAGAATGGTCTCTGACATGATGCCCCTCAGTGTCGTGTCCTGCGAAACTAGAGGTGCGCCGCCCGGTGATCCACCGGTATTGAACAGCAAGGCGTCCCTCCCGGCCCGGTCCGCCGCCGGGCGGGCGGCTGCAGCGCGGCCTTGGGGGTCATCGCCTGCGGGGCGATAGTGAGCGCGGCCAGACAGTCGGGGAGATCATGTCCATCGAGCCGGAAACTGCGAGATCGCGGCTTGTCGCGCTGCGCGAGGAGTTGCGGGATCTGTCCGCGGCTGCGCGCGAGGACCGGCAGTCCGTGGCGCTCGACCAGCAGTCGGTCGGCCGGCTGTCGCGCCAGGATTCCCTGCAGGTGCAGGCGATGGCCAAGGCGGCCGAGGCGCGGCGGGCGCAGGAAATTCGTCGCATCGACGCCGCGCTCGAACGGCTCGAGAATGGCGAATACGGCTGGTGCGTGGAATGCGGTGAAACGATCGAGGCGCGGCGGCTGGAGATTGATCCCGCAACGCCGCGCTGCGCCGGTTGTGCTTAGAGCATTTTCAGCAAAAGTGGGGACCGGTTTTGCGGTTCGAAAATGCGACCACTCAAAAATCAGAGCTATGCCGCACGGCCCGGAACGAGGAAGACATGTCAGCACTTTCCCCCACCCTGGATATCGAAACGCCGCGCCAGGCGATGGCCGGTACCACGCGCTGCCAGGTGGAAAGCCTGCTGGACGATGACACGCTGGCGGCGGCGCGTGCGGCTATCGACACGGTGCCGCGCTGGACGCTGGTGACCAAGCTCAATGGCCGCCATCTCGACCTCGATTCCGCGGCGATGGGGCAACAGTCTCCGGCCCAGAAGGCCGAGTTCCAGCGCCATGTCGATGCCGAAGCCCGGCGCGGCTTCGGCTATCTCTACGACACCTATTCGATCTACGACAAATGGCACCGCGGCGAGCTGCGCCGCGAAGTGCCGGCATTGTGCGACCTGTTCGAGCTGATCAATTCCGACCGCTTTCTCGATCCGATGCGCACCATCCTCGACGCGCCGGACATCGCCTTCGCCGATGCCCAGCTGACCCGCTATACGCGCGGCCATTTCCTGACCACGCATGATGATGGCGTGGCCGGCAAGAACCGGGTCGCGGCCTATGTGCTGACCCTGTCCGATGGCTGGAAAAAGGGCTGGGGCGGGTTGCTGGAATTCTACGGTCCGGACGGCAGCGTCGAGACCGCCTTCGTGCCGCGCGGCAATACGCTGTCGATGTTCAAGGTGCCGCAGCCGCACGCTGTCACGCGTGTCGGCGACAAGGTGCGTGGCGCACGCGTCTCGATCACCGGCTGGCTGCGCACCGGCACCGACCCCGGACCGGGCGGCAGCTAGGACGCTGTGCCCTTCGTGGCATAGCCGGCGCCGCGGATCAGCGTTCGCAGGGCATCGTCGCCGGGTGAGGCGAGCTTGAGGAGTTCGGCAAAGGGGTCGCCACCCAGGCCAAGCACCCGGGCAAAGGCCGGTTCGGTCTTCAGCCCGCCGGCCTTGGCGGCGCGGATATCGTCGCGAAACCGGTCTTCGGCCAGGTTCAGAAGGCGATCCTCGGCCAGCCAGTGGATATAGCTCTCATGGGTTTCCACCGGGCGGCAACGGCCGAAAATCTCCACCGGCATGCCCTCCAGCGTCAGCCGGGCGATCACCGAGGCTTCGCCGGCATGTTCATTGTCGGCAACTGCCGCACCGGGAAAGGCCTCGATCAGGGCCTTTCGGAAGACAGCGAGGTCCGGGCCGGCCGTGCAGGCGATATCGGCGTCGGCATCGGGCCCGTGCACGTTCAGCGGGATCGAGCCGACCCATCGCGGATCGAAGGGCGCAAGGCGGCCGAACACGTCCGCGCGGTCCAGTATGGCGCGCGCATCGCGCACCGGCAGAATGTCGCAAGGCATGGCACGCCTTTCTCCCGATTATGTCCTAGTGTCAACGCCATTGCTGCCGGGCGGGCGGTCCGGGGTGCGGGAGGGTTTCAAATGCGTGCTTTTCTGATTGCTGTTGTCTGGCTGGGGGCAGGGCTTGGCCTGCTTCCGGCGCCGTCGCAGGCCAGCGAGCCGGACGAGGTTCTTGCTGCGCTCGGCTGGCTGGAAGGGTGCTGGGCCGGGCCAGGCTTCGATGGCGAGATGTCGGAATGCTGGATGCGCACGGCATCGGGCGAGCTGGTCGGGGCCTTCCAGTACAGCGCCGACGGCGCGCTGCAATTCTCCGAAATGCTGATGATCGGGCACAATCCCGACGGGGCGTTCGGCTATCACGTCAAGCACTTCAATCGCGACTTCACCGGCTGGGAGGAAAACGGCGAGCAGGTGAGTTTCGAGTTTCTTGCGCTGGACGGCGATCGCGTGATCTTCTCGGGCCTGGTGCTGGAGCGCGATGGCGAGACGGGGCTGAAAGCCTTTCTCGACATGCGCCGCTCGGACGGGCGCGTGGAAACCGTGCCCTTCCATTTTCACAGGATGGAGTGATGGGGTTTTACGACGAACGGATCCTGCCCAACCTGATCGCCTGTGCCTGCGGGGCGCGGCCGATCGAGAAGCATCGCCGCGCCATCGTGCCGCAGGCCGAAGGCGTGGTGCTGGAAGTCGGGCTGGGGTCGGGCACGAACCTGCCCTTCTACGATGCCGCCCGCGTTGAACGGGTGATCGGTGTCGAGCCGTCGGCGGGCATGCGGGTGAAGGCGCGCCGGGCCATTGCGCGGCAGGCTGTGCCGGTGGAATTGCTCGACGCGTCCGGCGAGGCCCTGCCGCTGGACGATAACAGTGTCGATACCGTGCTGTTGACCTTCACCCTGTGCACCATTCCCGACGCTCCGGCTGCGCTCGCCGAGATGCGGCGTGTGCTCCGGCCGGACGGGAAGCTGGTGTTCCTGGAACACGGTCTGGCACCGGATGCCGGGGTCGCGCGCTGGCAAAGACGCGTCGAACCGGTCTGGAAGCGGATCGGCGGCGGCTGTCATCTCGCCCGTCCGATGGACCGGCTGATCGCGCAGGGCGGGTTTCACATCGATACGATGGATGCGGCCTATACGCCGCGCACGCCCCGGATATCGGGTTTTGTCTATCGCGGCGTCGCGCACTAGTCAGGGCCCGCCCCTGACCCGCTACCGGCTCAGCTGCGAGGCGACAGGGCCAGGGCGGCGAAGGCGACGCCGAGTGCCAGGATGAGCGGCGAGAAATAGACCGCGTTGAGGTGGGCGAAGGGTTCGGCAGCCCGTGAGAACGGGCCGGGCATATAGCTCACCGCGCCGCGCAGCAGGAAAATCAGGGCCAGTCCGGCCAGCGGCACCCGCAGCAGGATCAGCGAGTCCCAGGCCAGGACGCCGCGCGCGAAGGCAAAGCTGCCGGCGGCAAAGATCAGGGCTGCGACGACGAGCGTCACTCCGGCCGGCGGCATGACGCCGCTGTGCGTGCCGATCACGGTGCGCGACAGGGCCGCTGCATTATCGGCCGGCCACAGGCCGCCCAGCCCCCAATAGACATGCAGACCGGCCGTGGCCGACAGGACGAGAAAGCAGAACCAGCCCAGAACCGTATGCATGACATGCCCCCTTCCGATCCGGCGCGCGGGCATCATGCGCGGCGGGGGCGGAACGGGAAGCGGTCACATCGTCGCGCCGCTCCCCGGGATCCGTCAGTCGAGCGCCTTGACGATGCTCTCGACCATTTTCTTGGCGTCGCCCAGCAGCATCATTGTGTTGTCGCGGAAGAAGAGCGGGTTCTCCACCCCGGCATAGCCGGAGCCCAGCGAGCGCTTCACGAAGAAGACCGTGCGGGCCTTCCAGACCTGCAGGACGGGCATGCCGTAGATCGGCGAGCCGGGATCGTCCTCGGCGGCCGGATTGGTGACGTCATTGGCGCCGATCACGAAGGCGACGTCGGCATTGGAGAAGGAGGAGTTGATGTCCTCCAGCTCGAACACCTCGTCATAGGGCACCTGGGCCTCGGCCAGGAGGACGTTCATATGGCCCGGCATGCGGCCGGCGACCGGGTGGATGGCGTAGGAGACCTCGACGCCCTCCTCCTTGAGCATGTCGGCCATTTCCTTCAGTGCGTGCTGCGCCTGGGCGACGGCCATGCCATAGCCCGGCACGATGATGACCTTGCCGGCATTCTTCATCACGAAGGCGGCGTCGTCGGCCGAGCCCATCTTGGCATTGCCCTGCGGACCGGCATCGCCGGCTGCGGCGCTGTCGGCGCCGAACCCGCCCAGGATCACCGAGATGAAGGAGCGGTTCATGCCCTTGCACATGATGTAGGACAGGATCGCACCGGACGAGCCGACCAGCGCACCGGTGACCAGCAGTGCCGTGTTCTCCAGCGTGAAGCCCAGCGCGGCCGCGGCCCAGCCGGAATAGGAGTTCAGCATCGACACCACGACCGGCATGTCGGCGCCGCCGATCGGGATGATCAGCGTGATGCCCAGCACGAGGGCTGCGAGGGTGATCAGCCAGAAGGCGAGTTTCGCATCGCCGCCCGAGGCCATCAGGAAGGCGATCATCAGGGCGATGAACACACCGATGGCGATGTTCAGTATGTGCCGGGCGGGCAGGATGATCGGCGCGCCGGACATGTTGCCGTTCAGCTTGGCAAAGGCGATCACCGAACCGGAGAAGGTGATGGCGCCGATCGCGGTGCCCAGCGACAGTTCGAACAGGGAAAGCTGTTTCAGATTGCCCAGCGCATCGGCGATGTGGAAGGCGTTCGGCGCGTAGAGCGCGGCCGCGGCGACCAGGACGGCCGCCATGCCGACCAGCGAGTGGAAGGCGGCGACCAGTTGCGGCATCGCCGTCATCGGCACGCGCCGTGCGATCACCGCACCGACACCGCCGCCGATGGCGATACCGGCCACGATCAGCACCAGCGACAGCGCGTCCAGGTCGACGGCGAGCAGGGTGGTGACGATCGCCAGCGCCATGCCGGCCATGCCGAACAGATTGCCGCGGCGGGCGGTTTCCGGGCTCGACAGGCCGCGCAGGGCCAGGATGAAGAGAATGCCGGAGACGAGATAGAGGAGGGCAGCCAGATTGACGGACATGTCTAGCGCTCCTTCTTCTTGTACATGGCCAGCATGCGCCGGGTGACCAGGAAGCCCCCGAAGATGTTCACGCTCGCCAGGATGATGGCGACGAAGCCCAGCCCGCGCGAGAAGCCCGCACCGCCGCCGGACGCGGCCTGGCCCGCGACCTCGCTGCCGGCCGTGGCTGTGGCCGCCAGAAGCGCGCCGACAATGATGACCGAGGAAATGGCATTGGTGACGGCCATCAGCGGCGTGTGCAGGGCCGGGGTCACCGACCAGACGACGTAATAGCCCACGAAGACCGCCAGGACGAAGATCGCCAGGCGGAAGATGACGGGATCAACGGCTTCCATTGAAACCTCCAATTTGGCTCCGGCCGAAGAGCAGAACAGCGCCCGTCAGAAGGGCTGCAATGCCTGCGGCATACGTAACAAGTCGGGCGTCGGCGCTGAGGCCGGCCTGGCGGCCGTATTCGTCAAGGGGTTCGGCCGCCAGCAAAGTTCCGGAGAACGCGCTCAGGAACAACAGCATCACTCCAAACACGATGACAATGGCCGCCAGCCACGCCATCACATTGCGGAGGAATGCGAAAATCACGCGCCTTCCTTCACCAGGCTGGGATGCACGACGGCACCGTCCTTGGTCAGCGCCATGCCCTGGAGGACTTCGTCATCCCAGTGCGGCGCCTTCTTGCCCTCCTCGTCGACGAGCAGCGGCAGCAGGTTGGCGAGGTTCTTGGCATAGAGCGCGGAACTGTCGGCGGCGAGCCGGGCGGGCAGGTTGGCGAAGCCGGCGATCTTCACGCCCTTGTGCTCGACCACCTCGTCGGCCCTGGTCAGCTCGCAATTGCCGCCCGTGGGCGCAGCCAGGTCGATAATCACCGAACCGGGCTTCATGCTCTCCACCATCGCCTTGGAGACGAGTTTCGGTGCCGGGCGTCCGGGGATCAGGGCGGTGGTGACGACCACGTCCTGCTTGGCGATGTGGCTGGCGATGAGCTCGGCCTGTTTCGCCTGGTATTCCCTGGACATTTCCTTGGCATAGCCGCCGGCCGTCTCGGCCTGTTTGAATTCCTCGTCCTCGACCGCGATGAATTTCGCACCCAGCGAGGCGACCTGTTCCTTCACCGCCGGACGCACATCTGTCGCGGTGACAATGGCGCCGAGGCGGCGGGCCGTGGCGATGGCCTGCAGGCCGGCAACACCGACCCCCATGACGAAGGCCTTGGCCGGGGCGACCGTGCCGGCCGCCGTCATCATCATCGGGAAGGCGCGTCCGTAGAGCTGCGCCGCCTCGATCACCGAGCGATAGCCGGCGAGATTGGCCTGGGAGGACAGGGCATCCATCGCCTGGGCGCGGGTGATGCGCGGCACGAATTCCATCGCCAGCGCGTCGATCCCGGCCTTGGCCAGGGCCTCGGCTTTCGCGGTGTTCCCGTGTGGTTCGAGAT
The DNA here is from genome assembly GCA_002707795.1 of Maricaulis sp. Lineage (GTDB taxonomy): Bacteria > Pseudomonadota > Alphaproteobacteria > Caulobacterales > Maricaulaceae > Maricaulis > Maricaulis virginensis. Next base: position 3,900 of record PANX01000100.1, on the reverse strand, counting down.
GGCAGACGAGCAGCACGCCCTTCAGCTTGGCGAGCGTGGCCTCGTCCGGTGTGCGCACACCGAACAGCGCCTCGGCGCCCTTCAGCGTTGCCGCAGCCGTGCCGATCTTGGCACCGGCCTCGGCGAAGGCGTCGTCCGGAATGGCCGCAGCCACGCCGGCGCCTTTCTCGATGGCGACCTCATGGCCGGCACCGACGAATTTCTTGACAGTTTCGGGGGTCGCGGCCACGCGGGTCTCGCCCGCATGTCGCTCCTTCAGAATGGCAATTCGCATGGTCTCCCGCCGCTTTATGGCTTGTTTGCGGCGAGCATGGTCGAATTCTTCCCGAAGGGGAAGGCCTGCAGAAAAATTTCTTTGTGCAGTGCAGTATAGCGCTGCCGGCGAGGCAGATTTAACCGCCGAGCGCGAGGCTGAAGAGCTGCACCACGCCGCCGCAGACCAGTCCGAACACGAACAGGCCGCCAACCGTGACATACCAGCTCATCTTCATCTGCAGCACGAGGCCGGCGATCACGCCGACAATGGCCACGCCGATCAGCGAGGCGAGCCAGTCCATGCCCACCGCAAAGGCGAGCGTGAGGTAGAGCACCGTCACGCCGGTGAGCAGGGAGCCCCAGGTGCTGACGGCCATGAAACCGTCGAACGTGGATTTGTGCTGGGAAATGTCCATCTCGCCGCGAACGTGATCAGCCGCCATTGCTGCAACCCCTGTCAAAAAGATGCCATGTGACCGAGCGGATAGCACGCGTTGCGCGCCCCGCCAAGATGCGGTGCTGCCGCCGGGGGCGGGTGCCATGCCCGGCGTGACACCTGTCATGTCCGATCGGTGAGACCTGTTTCTGCCGCAAGGGCGGCTGCAGCGCGAGAGTGGCTCCGGATACGAACACCGGAGCCCTCTCATGACCGACGATTTCAAAACCCAGCTGCAGAACGTCAAGGACCAGTATTATCTCGATGCCGGCGGCGGCATTTCCCTGCCCGTGGCCGGCGCCATCTACTGGATCGCCCTGGCGGCGCTCAGCCGCTACCTGCCGCCGGCAGACTGGGCCCTGACCGCCGCGGCCCTGTCCGGCATGATCTTCCCGCTGGGCCTCCTGTTGCAGAAACCCCTCGCCTCGCCCTTCATGAAGTCGAAATCGCCGATCGCCGGGGTTGGCCTCCTCTCGGTGATGTCGATCAACATGCTCTGGCCGGTCCATTTCATCGTTCTGGGCATCTCGCCGGACGCCGCCCCGCTCAGCCTCGCCATCGGCATGACGCTGCACTGGCCGGTCATCGGCTGGACCTATGGCAGCCGCGTCTGCCTGATCCACGCCATCGCACGCGTCGCCGCGGTGAGCGTGCTCTGGTACGCCTTCCCGGAAGGCCGCTTCGACGTGCTGCCGCTGACCGTCGCCGCCCTCTACCTGCTGGCTGCGGGCGGGATGCGCTGGGAACTGGGCCGTTTGCGCCGTAAGAAGGGCCTTCAGGCCACGGCGATGACGGAGCAGCCCGCGTGAAGGCACGCCTGCAGAATGTGAAGACGCAAGGCCGGTGGTGGCGGCATCTCTCGCCCCACCGGCCCTGGATCTATCTGGTCTATCTGGTGCTGCCGTTTGCACCCTGGTTCTACGGCGTTCCGGCCGGCGAGACCCTCGCCGTCACCATCGTGGCGACGGCGCTTTTCCTGTGCCTCTTCGTCTTCGCCATGATCCGGCGCGACTGGACGAGCCTGCCGGCAGCCCTGGCCGTCCAGCTGCTGGGTTTCTGGCTGCTGGGGGTCAATCCGGGTGCCGCGGTCTATCTCATCTTTGCCGTCGCCATGATGGCGCGCATCCGCGACCGGCAATGGCAGCGCATCGGCCTTGCCGCCTGGCTGGCCGCCCTGGTAGCGGGCTGTCTGGCAACCGGCGTACCCTGGCTCTACGGCCTGGCCTATCTGGTGTTCGGCGCCATCATTGCGGCGGCGACGGCCTGGTCGGCCCGCAGCGAGGAGCGCGAAGCCGTGCGCGAGGAGATGGAGGCCGATGCCGCCGCCCGCGCCGTCGAGGCCGAGCGCCAGCGCATCGCCCGCGACCTGCACGACCTGCTCGGTCACACGCTCTCGGTGGTCACGCTGAAAGCCGACCTCGCCAATCGTCTCTTCGATGCCGACCCCGAACGGGCGCGGGCCGAGCTGGCCGCGATCCAGCAGATCGGCCGCGATGCCCTGGCCGAGGTGCGCGAGGCGGTCACGGGGTTGCGGGTACGGCCGCTGGCCGAGGTCGCCGGCGAGATCGCCGGCCGTCTGCGCGATGCCGGGCTGGAGGTGAGCCTCGATCTGCCTGCCGACGCAAACCTGTCCGACATGGCCGCAGGAGCTTTCGGCATGGTGGTGCGCGAGGGCGCGACCAATGTGCTGCGCCACGCCGGTGCGCGCCGTGTCGCCATCTCCCTGCACACGGACGCGGCAGGCCTGGTGCTGACCCTGGCCGATGATGGCCGCGGCGGTGCACGTTTCGCCGGCCGGGGGCTGGACGGGCTGCGCCAGCGGCTGGCCGAGGCGGGCATGACGCTTCACACCGCACGCGGGCTGGACGGACGCGGCAGCGCCCTGCGTGCGGTCTGGCCGGCGGGCACAGGGGACACGGCCTCATGATCGAAATCGTCATCGCCGAAGACCAGACCATGCTGCGCGATGCGCTGGCGACGCTTCTGTCGCTGGAAAGCGATATCGCCGTGGCGGGCACGGCGGCGACCGGCCGCGAGGCGCTGGACCTGGTCCGCCGCCACACGCCGGCCGTTCTCGTCACCGATATCGAAATGCCCGGTCTTACCGGTCTGGAACTGGCCGCCCAGCTGCGCCGCGACGGCGCAAGGACGCGTGTGCTGATCGTCACCACATTCGACCGGCCCGGCTATCTGCGACGGGCGCTGGAGGCGGGCGTGGGCGGTTATCTGCTCAAGGACACGCCCTCGGCCGAGCTCGCCGAGGCCGTGCGCCGCGTTGCTGCCGGCGAGCGGGTCATCGCGCCCGGGCTGGCCGAACAGGCCTGGAGCGAGGCCGATCCGCTGACCGATACCGAGCGGCGGCTTTTGCGTCTGGCCGAAGCCGGCATGGACAGCCCCGCCATCGCCGAGGCCGAGGGGCTGGCGCGGGGCACGGTGCGCAATTACCTGCACAGCGCAATTTCCAAACTGGGCGCAGCCAACCGGATCGAGGCGGCCCGGCTCGCCCGCGAGCGCGGCTGGTTGTGAGCTGGCACCCCGCTTGCTAGCTTTCCCGTCGAGGGAGGGCGCCGCCATGAAGATACCGTTTGCCGTCTGGTCAGCCGTGATTGCCCTTTGCGTCTATGGCGCGCTGGTGGCGCTGGCCTATCGCGATTTCGGCTATCTCGATCCGCTGCCGCAGCGGGCGTTGCAGATCGGCGGCGTCTGGCTGGCGCTCGTCGTTCTGGCGGCCATCTTCGGTGCCTTGAAAAAGACCTTCACCTCCCGCCCCGCCGACATCCCCACAGACGTCGCCAAAGAACTGGACTCGCATCCGGAATAGGGTGGGGCATGCACATCAGGCTTCCCCTGCGAAGCGGGGGAAGTGCCGAGCGCAGTGAGGCGATGGGGGTGAGTGAATGCGCGCTACGCGCTCCGCGCCGCTTCGCGCCGCCCCCTCAGTCCGCTTCGCGGACAGCTCCCCCGCAAGCGGGGCGAGCCCTGGGGCCGGCACTTATTCTTCACACACGCTCAACCCGATTTCCCCCGGACGAGTTCCGGGGTCTGTCGAACGGGCCGGTTTCGCGCTGCCAGCTCTGTCTTGCTCCTCAACCTGACTCCGGAACGGGGCCGGGGGAAACAGGAGCGGTGTCAGCTCCCCCCTCTCCCCCGCCGGGGAGAGGAATCAAAGGTGAGGGGCGGCCGCGGAGCGGCCACTCAGAGACTCTTTG
>PANX01000099.1 GCA_002707795.1 Maricaulis sp. | reverse complement strand
CGGCGCCGGCGGCGAGGCGTGGGAAGTGCGCGCGCTATGGGGCCAGTCGTTCGGAAACGACCGGTTTGCGGACATCCAGCTGGCGCATCGCTGGCGGGCGGAACCGGATCTGGACGAGGTGAGGCTGGATATCAGCGCCGGCTGGCGCCCGGCGCCGCGCTGGCAGGTCATCGTCCAGTCCCTGTCGGTCTGGAATGCGGAAGCGGCGAGCCCGATCCGCCCGGCCTTCAGCCAGCACAAGCTGCAGCTCTCGCTCGGCCGTGAAATCGCCGGCATGGAATACCATGCCGGCGTCTATTTCACGCCCGCCGGCCGCAATACGCTGGACGAGCGGGCAATCTTCCTGTCGGTCTGGCGGCGCTTCTAGGGCCCGAGCGATTTCATCGCAATTATGGTCGATGAAATTGCTCTGCTTTTTGCGGTCGCATTTTCGAACCGCAAAACCGGTACCCACTTTTGCTGAAAATGCCGGATCCTTAGCGACCGCATTTTCGAACCGCAAAACCGGTACCCACTTTTGCTGAAAATGCTCTAATCAGCCGTCTCGACAGCGAGGTAGCCGATCACATCGCGCCGGTCGGCAGCATCGCGCAGGCCGACAAAGCTCATGCGGTTGCCGGGCACCATGGCGCGCGGATTCTCGATCCAGGCGTCCAGGGTCTCGACGTCCCAGGTCAGGCCGGCCTCCGTCAGCTGGGGGGAATAGTTGAAGCCCTCGGCCGGGGCTGCGGGGCGTCCGACAATGCCGTGCAGATTGGGGCCGACCGTGTGACGGCCGCCTTCATTCAGCGTGTGGCAGGACTGACAGCGCCGGAACTGGCGTGCACCATTGGTCAGGTCGGCATTGGCGTAGTCGCCGCCCAGGGCAGCGAGGATCGCCCCGGCATCGCCGTCCTCGTCACTGCTGGCCATTGCCGTGGCCGCCGACGACGCAGTCGCAGACGGTTCGGCGGCGGGCGCCGCGGCTTCGTTGTACACGGCCGGAGCCGCATCGGCGGTATCGCCGGTTTCACCGCCGCAGGCCGCGATAATCAGGGCGCCTGCAAGTGGAACGAGACTGCGCAGCATGCCGGAATCCTCCAGTTCTCCAAAACGCTGGAGTTCCATATAGCGCAATCCGCACGCCGCAGGGTGCGACAGACTGCCACCGGCTGCACAAAAAGAAGGCGGCCCGGACAAGGTCCAGGCCGCCTCCCCACTTCCGAAAGGGGTCCGCTCGGAACAAGCGGCCCCCGGGGCCCCCCGGCCCCCTCGGTGATCAGAAGTTCTTGGTGATGTCGATGAAGGCCGTACGACCCCGACGATCGAACTGGGTCGCGAATGCGGCCGAGCCCTGCGTGGAGCTGTACTCGTAAGACACCGTCGGCGGCTGCTCGTCGAGCAGGTTCCGGATACCCACGGTCAGCGACCAGTCGTCCGCGTCATAGCGCACGGAGCCATCGAACGTGGTGTAGGCTTCCGTTACAACATCATAGCCATAGTCAGCCACATTCAGGCCGTAGAGCGAGTTGTCCGACATTTTCGGGATGTAGTTGACCCCGAAATAATAGGTCGCGTCGCCACGGTAGAAGCTGAAGTCCAGCTGCGAGACATGGCTCGGATCGCCGATCGTGCCGTTATTGTCGACCGGAACCGAATCCTCGGTGAGGCGGAACTCGTCCATCTCGGTGAAGGTCGTGGACCAGTTGACCACCATGTCGGCGAAGGGCAGTTCGCGCTGGTAGCGCAAGGTGACATCGAAGCCATCCTGCACCTGGGTGGAGATGTTGAAATAGGAGTCGTTAAGCCGGCCGTTGAAGTTCCCGACGGCGTCGCGCTCCGGCACGAAGTCACAGATGGTGCCCGGTGTGCGGAACAGCGGGTCCTGATAGCACTGCGTCAGGATGCCCGATGCGCCGAGACGGTTGACCTGGTCTTCAATGTCGTAGCGGAAGTACTCCACGGCGACAGACAGGCCGTCCAGCAGGTTGAGGACCGGCAGGTCCCAATCCGGCTGCACAACCAGGCCGATCGTGGTGGCGGTAGAGGTTTCCGCTTCCAGGCGACCCGTTCCATTGCCCAGCGTGACGGTTTCAGGGGTGTTGTTATAGCCCTGGAAGCCCGTCAGCGGGGTGGTGTCGAGACCATCGGCCGCACAGTTGGCAGCGACAACCGGCGTCAGTGCGCCCGTCGACGTGTCGCACGGATCCGAGCCGGAGTAGAACGAGGTCTGTCCGCCCAGATAGAGCTCATACAGAGCCGGTGCGCGGAAGGACGTGCCTTGCGTGGCACGCAGGGTGACCTGCTCGATCGGCTGCCAGTAGAGGCCGACTTTCCAGGTTTCGCCCGAGTGGCCGGACTCATATTCCGTGGTACGCGCGGAAATATTCAGGTCCAGAGACCGGGCCAGCGGTGCACCCGACAGCAGCGGGATATCGAACTCGGCGTAGATTTCCGAGACCTCGTCATCGCCGGCCGTGCGGCCCGCGCTGGTGAAGCCCCAGCTGAACCCGCCGGCAGATGCCGGACCGGGTTGATCGTCGATGGTGTCCTTCCGCCATTCAAAGCCCAGTGCCACGCCGAGCGGGCCGGCCGGCAGCTGGAAGAGCGGGCCGGAGATATAGCCGTTGAACAGGTGCTGGTCGAAGGTCGTCGTGCCGTACTCGTAGGTCTGCATGTAGGCACGGGCCGCCGGATCGATATAGCCATCGAGGAAGGCGGGGTTGAACGGGTCCAGCCACGGTACGCAGGCCCGGGAGCCTTCGGCACCGCGATTGCCTTCGACATTGACGCGGCAGTCATAGACGCCCGGCGAGGTCTCGACGAGATCGATCGCATCTTCCACGTGCTCGGAGTTCCAGATGTCATAGCCATAGCGGCCATTGGAGTGCCCGTAGGAATAGTAGACGTCCCAGTTCCATTCGGAGAAGAAATCGCCGAATACGGAAAGGTCGCCCCGCAGGCCCACCAGGGTCCGCAGCGTGTTGACTTCCTGCGAGCTGTCCGATTCCACCGGCGTCAGGGCCGTGGCGCGATGACCGAACGGGTTGCCCGGGTGGTCGCCCGGAATGTCCGGGAAGAACTGGCGCAGGCCGTTCGAGGACGAGTTGCGGTTCGTGAACAGGACTTCGCTATAGGCCTCGATCGACGGCGTCAGCTGATAGTCGGCGAAGGTTGCAAAGGACAGACGGCGCGACGGCTGGATGATCGACGCGGTCTCTTCGATCCCGTTGGCAAACCAGCGGCGCCCGGCGAGGGACGTCTGGACATTGCGCCAGCCGGCAAACCCGTCGTCAGAGGCCGTCGGATCCGGCGTGTAGCGGGTGTTGGTTTCACGGTCGATCGCATAGATCGGCGTGTTGAAGCATTTGAACTCGCCCGTCGCCGGATCGATGACGTCGGTGCGGTTGCCTGCATCGTCAAAATAGCGCTGCTCCTGGCAGAGCGCCCAGTTCGGACGGTCGCCAGCGGTCAATTCCTGGTATTCCTCGTAGGATACGGTCGCCAGGAAGGAGCCACGGTCGAATTGCTCACCCATAGAGGCGTTGAAGCCGTAGACATTGCCGCCGCCTTCGAACGTGTGCGACGTGCTGGCATTCAGGGTGACGCCGTCGAACTCGGAATTGGTGATGATGTTCACCACGCCGGCCACAGCGTCGGAACCGTAGACCGAGGACGCGCCGTCCTTGAGGATTTCCACGCGCTGAACGATGGCGGACGGAATGACGTTCAGGTCAACCGCGGCAACCGTACCCCGGGTCCCCGCCGGGTTCAGTCGGCGGCCATTGAGCAGGACCAGGGTGCGCGTGGCGCCCAGGCCGCGCAGCGAGACCGTATTCGTGCCCGGACCGCCATCGGTGACGAAACCGGCGAAGAAGTCGTTGATCTGGGTTGAACCCATCGCGATCGTGCTGTCCTGGAGGATGTCGTCCAGACCGGTCAGGCCGGCGATGGTGGCTTCTTCGCGCGTGATCACCTGGACCGGCGACGACGAAGAAAACTCGTCACGGGCGATGCGCGACCCGGTGACAACGACCACGTCCTGCTCGTCAGTGTTTTCGTCCGTGTCGTCTTGGGCGAAGGCCGGCGACATCGCCAGGCCGGTGGCAGCGAAACCCGCGATCACGGTCGATCGAAGGATTCGCGTCTTGAAATCGTCTTTGCTCATGTAATCCCCTCAAGGAGCTGGACCGCCGTCCAGAAGGCGACGGTCTCGTACGTTGAAGTCCGCTATTCCGGGCGTCTGACGACGCGCCGGAACACCGGAAGGCGCCCGCGATTCCGGGCGCTTGAGGGGAGAAGGCCGAAATGGCCGGACACACTGACAGTCCGATGATCCCGGTTGCGGCCCGGCGTTGCGAACGCGCGTCAGTGCGACAAACGGCCGGGAAATCGATGCGAAAGGCGGCGGCCGACCTTGCCAGACAGGCTGGCTGTCATCCGACCCGGAAAACACGTCATTCAACGGCATTCTGTTGTTCGCCGACCCCGTCCGACGCAGGCCGAATTCCGCTGTCGGCCGGTCCGGCCTCCCCGTAACCCCATTCGATGCGCTCCTGCGCATTCAAACGTGCATGCGGCTTGCCGCATGTGAGGGGATATCCAAGCCGGGGAGTAAATCGGCATGAAAAATCAAGCATTCAGGTCAATCGGCAGCGGTCTGGGACGATCCGCTTTGCTGGGCGCGACGATGCTGGCAGGCCTTGCGGCCGTGTCGGCACCGGCCTTCGCGCAAGAGGATACGGCCGGGGACGACGAGGTGATCGTGATCACCGGTTCGCGGATTGCGCGCCAGGACTATGTCGCCGACAGTCCGCTGGTCTCCGTGACCGGCGACCAGGTCGTCGCCAATGCGGACATCACGATCGACACCTATCTCAACACGCTGCCGCAGGTGAACCCGGCCGGCACCACCACGTCCAACAATCCGGGCAATGGCGGTCAGGCGAATGTCGACCTGCGCGGCTTCGGTGCCAACCGGAACATCGTTCTGATCGACGGCCGCCGTGCCATGCCGTCCAGCGCGGGGCTGACGGTCGACCTCAACACCATTCCGGCCGCCCTGATCGACCGGATCGAGGTTGCAACCGGCGGTGCCGGTGCCGTGTACGGTGCCGACGCTGTGGCCGGTGCGGTCAACGTGATCCTGCAGGATGATTTCGAGGGCGTCGATTTCCGCGCGACCTACGAGAACTCCACCGAATACTGGGATGCCCAGGAGTATGGCGTGTCGCTGGTGATCGGCGGCAATATCGATGACGGCCGCGGCAATGCCGTGATCGCATTCGACCGCTCCGTGCGCGAGGGCATGATCAAGAGCCAGCGTCCTTTCGCCGAACAGGCGACGGCGACGACCAGCTTCTTCCCGGCCGGCTCGCTGCTCTTCGGTGCGGCCAACCGCCCGACCGAAGCCTCGATCGATGCGGTCTTCGCCGGCTACGGTGTTGACCCGGCCAATGTCAGCGTCGGCAACCGCTTCGGTTTCAACCTGGATGGCACGCTGTTCTCGGCGGGTATCTTCAACCACCCGTCCGACGTGGAAAACTTCCGGTATGATATCGACGGCAACGTCAACCAGAACATCTTCCCGGATGCCTATTCCTACAATTTCGACTTCGTGAACCTGCTCACCCTGCCGATGGAGCGCGACAGCTTCATGGCCCGGGCAGATTATGATCTCGACAATGGCGTCAACATCTTCGGCAATATCTCCTGGGCTCAATATTCTTCCGCCCAGGCCCTGGCGCCGACCCCGATCCCGACCGTGCAGACGCGCGCGCCGGGCGAGAACTCGACCATTCAGGCCGTTTCGGCCCTGGTCGAGCCGGGCCGTACCGTGTCGAACCAGCTGATCATTCCGGTCACCAACCCGTTCATCCCGACCGATCTGGCGGCCATCCTGGCGAGCCGGACCGGCGATGATCCGAACCTTGTCGGTGCCGGTGCACTGGAGCCGTTCCTGATGCGCCAGCGGACCCTGTCCGCCGGTCTGCGCCAGTCGAATTTCGAGAACACCGTGACCAGCTACACCTTCGGTGCCGAAGGCCCGATCGGTTCCAGCGGCTGGACCTGGCATGCCTATGTCTCGCGCGGTGACACCGAAATCGACCGCAACCAGCAAGGCAATATCGATACCGATCGCCTGCAGATCCTGCTGGAGGCCGCCGATGGCGGTGACAGCATCTGCTCCGGCGGTTTCAATCCGTTCGGCCGCCAGCCGCTGTCTGCGGAATGTATCGACTATCTCGAGGTGTCCTCGACCGCGTCGACGGAATTCTCCCAGACGGTCGGTCAGCTCTATGTTGCCGGCGACGCCTTCAACATGCCGGCCGGTCCGGTGTCGATGGTGCTGGGTGCCGAATATCGCGGCTTCGAGTTCGACTTCGATCCCGGTTCGGGCGGCGGCCCCATCTCCGGCTTCAATGCGCAAAACCCGAACTCGGGCACGAACTCGTTCGAAGACCTGTTCGGTGAGGCGCTGATTCCGCTGGCGGGCGACGACGCACCGTTCGGCGCGATCGATCTGAGCCTGGGCTATCGCGTCTCGCGCAGCGAATTCCGCGACGGTATCACCGGTGATACGGGTGGCTCGAACGATCCGGCCTACAAGGCCGAGCTGAGCTGGGAGCCGCTGGACTATGCACGCTTCCGGGCGTCCTACCAGCACTCCGTGCGCGCGCCGAACTTCGGCGAGCTGTTCGGCGGTGGCGGTTCTGCACCGCAATACTTCGATCCGTGCTCGATCACCGGTGTCCAGCGCACCGGTTCGGATGCGGCCCAGATGCGCGCACTGTGCGCGGCAACGGGCGTGGCCTCTCCGGATGCCTATGTCCAGACGCCGGGTACCCAGGCGTCTGTGACCACGACCGGCAATACGGATCTCGATCCGGAATCGGCTGACACTTTCACCATCGGTGCGGTGTTCCAGTCGCCGGTCTCCAACCGCTGGCTGGACCGTTTCCAGGGCACGATCGACTACTGGCGCATCGACATCTCGTCGCCGATCCTGGCGCCGGGTGTGAACCAGCTGATTGCCGATTGCTACAATTACTACGGCACCAATCCGACCTATGATGTGAGCCGGGACTCCTGTGCCGGTATCGTGCGCGGCGGCGGTGACATTTTCGGCGTTGCCGATGTCAACGATCCGAACGGGCTCTATCCGGGTCTGAACGGGGGTTCGCAGCAGGCCTCCGGTATCGACATCGCCTTTGGCTGGGGCTTCGAGCCGGAATGGCTCGGTGCGCCGTCCTGGGCCGGCAGCGTCACCACCAGCGTGATGCTGACGCATCTGCTGGAGTGGAAACAGCAGGACCTCAACAGCCTGCCGGATCTGGACTATGCCGGTACGGTGTCCTTCTTCGGCGAAGGTCTGGGCACCTCCTTCCCGGAATGGAAGGCTGTCTGGAACACGCGCTGGACCGTGGCGGACTTCGATCTCGATGTGCGCGCACAGTACATCGCGTCGATGGACAACCGTGCCAGCGTGATCTTCCCGGTCGAGACCAGCTTCACCGGTACCGACGCTGTCTGGTACTGGGATGTGGCCGGAACCTGGAACATCACCGACAACGCCTCGATCCGTCTCGGCGTGAACAACCTGTTCGACGAACAGCCGCCGGAATACGCACCGAACGTGCAGTCGGGCACCGACCCGTCGCTGTACGACGTCGTCGGGCGCCGTGTGTTCGGCCAGATCGCCCTGCGTTACTAGTGAGGGGAGACGCACCTGCCCGGTCTCTGGCCGGGCAGGGCTGCGTGACAGGGGAAGGGCGGCGAACCGGTGGGTTCGCCGCCCTTTTTCATGGCTGAATACGGGGGAAGGGTCAGTCGGCGATCTGGCTCAGCGCCGTGCGCAGGGCGCCTTCATAGGACCGGCCGACACGCACGATCTGGCCATTGTCCAGGTGCACGAGACGGCCGCCATGCTCGGTTGTCGAGGACATGGTGATGCGCTGCTTGTTGACGATCGCCGAGCGGTGCACGCGCATGAACATGCGCTCGTCCAGCAGGCTTTCCATCGCCGTCAGCGTGTCGCGGTGCAGCCAGGACCGGTCGCGGCAGTGCAGGCGGACATAATCGCCCTCGGCCTCGACCCAGTCGATCGTGCGCTTGGGCACGCGCACCATGCCTTCGCGGCCCTTCACCCAGAGCGCATCGTCGGCTCCGGTGCCATTGCCGCGCAGGGCGTCGATCACCGTTTCCAGCTCGCCGATGCGTGACTGGGCGTCCTGCAGGCGCAGCAGGCTGCGTGCGCGGGCGAGGGCGGTGTCCAGCCGTTCCGGCTTCACCGGCTTGAGCAGGTAGTCGACGGCGGCTTCCTCGAAGGCCTCGGCGGCGTGATGACTGTAGGCGGTAACGAAGATCACGGCCGGGGCATCGGGCCCGTTGAGCTGGCGCGAGACCAGCAGACCGTCCGTGCCGGGCATGTGAATGTCGAGCAGCACGACGTCCGGGCGCAGCGCCGCGATCATCTCCATCGCCTCGTCGCCGTCACGCGCCACACCGGCGATTTCGTATTGCGGCCGGCGGGCCAGCAGGACTTCCAGCCGGCGCGAGGCCAGCCGCTCGTCATCAACGATCAGGATGCGCATCCTTCTTCCCTCCCTGGGTCCGTCCCGTGTCTGTTTCGGTCGCCGCGGCGGTCACCGGTTCGCCGACCTCAAGCGGCAGGCGGATACGCACGGCAAAGCCGCCGCCCTTGACCGGGCCGGCCGCCAGATCGGCGTGCCTGCCGTAAAGAACTTCCAGCCGGGCGCGGATATTGTTCAGCCCGACGCCCGTGCCTTCCGGCGGCGTGGCGGGGACCGGCCCGCCGCTGTCGGTGATGTCCAGCACCAGCATCTCGCCCTCGCGCCGGGCCCGGATGGCGATATGCACCTGCACCCGTGACCTCGAGACGGCGTATTTCACCGAATTCTCCAGCACCGGCTGCAGGATCAGCGAGGGGACGAGCGCCTTGCGGACAGCCGGGTCGATGTCGCGCTCGACCTCGAGCCGGCTGTCGAAACGGGCCTTCTCGATCCCGAGATAGAGATCCTGCGCGGCCAGTTCCTCGTCCAGCGGCACACGCTCGTCCGGCGAGGTCTGCAGCGCAAAGCGCAGGAAATCGCTGAGCCGGCCCAGCATGGTCTCGGCCTCGTCATTGTGCCGGTCGATGACCAGCGAGGAGATGGCGTTGATCGTGTTGAACAGGAAATGCGGGTTGAGCTGGAAGCGCAGCATTTTCAGCTGGGCTTCCTGGGCCAGCACGGCGGAATCGTAGAGCTGCCATTCCTGGGCGCGGATGCGGCCGAAAGCCTCGATCACCAGATAGATCGCCGACCAGGCAATGAAGGCGGGCATGTTGAAGACGAACCAGCGCGGCGCGATGTGGGTCAGGCCTTCCCAGCCTCGCGTCGTCATGCGGCTGTTGGTGAATTCGGTCGGGAAGACCTCGTACCACATCAGCCACATCATCACGATGTAGAAGCAGGTCGCCAGCATCGAGCTGCCCATGATCAGGGCAAAGCGTGCCGACAGGTCGAGCTGCCGCGTGGGGCGCAGCACCGCATAGTGGATCAGCGTGGTGGCGGCGAGCCCGCTCGCCTCGATGACGACATTGCGCCAGAGATTGTAGACGTCCTCGATCATCGCGATGCTGGTCAGGACGGTGAACAGCAGATTGCAGGTCCAGAAGACGATCTGCATCCGCCAGAATACTGCAGCCCGCATGCCGTCATTGGCACCGTCGATGGTCGTCGTCGGCAACCGGTTCGCCGATCCCAGCGTCCGGTTGAGCCGCGATTGCAGGCCGCGCTGGCGCGCCGGGTCCGGCCGCCGGCTCTGGTCGAGACGCCAGGTCAGCGCGCACCAGCCGGCAAACACCCAGACATCCATCATCCAGCGCTGGCCGACCCGGGTCAGCATGTCCCGTTCGATCCCGCCGGTCCCCTCGCGCGCCGTGAACAGCAGGTTGACGACGGAGAAGACGAGTGCGGTCGCGGCGATGGCGATGATGAGGGTGGTGAACCGGCGCACAGCCGGCAGCTCGCGCGTCCGGCGGATCAGGTCCGTCAGCATGAAGGACAGCAATCCCCCTGCCGTGGAAACCGGCACCAGCCGCGGCAGCAGCCCCGGACGGGCAACGAATTCGTTCCAGTCGGCCACGAGGTTGAAGAAGGCGATCACGCACCAGAACAGGATGAGGGCGATGGCGAGGTGGCGTGCGGCGAGACGGTCGCTTCTGAAGGCGTCCGGGGCCGGCGAGAGAGGCGGTGCACTGAACATGCGTCCAGCCTAGTCGCGCCCCTGCGTCGCCCAAATCGGCGCGCTCGTCGTTCGTCGGGTTTATCATGGCGTTTGTCGCAGATATGCGGCGTTCACGGTGTTTGTGGTGCCGTTAGGGCACAATCCGGTGCGACGAACGGAGTTTTGGGGGCAGCGTCGGAGCTTGGAGGAAGAGTGTGCGGCGAGTTGGGCTGTTTTGCAGTTCGTCCAGCTATAGTCTTGAGGGCAATCTTCCCGTTCGGGAATAAAACCCGGAGATTCATCGCGTCCGGTCGTAATATGCCCGATCGGGAATGTCTTGCTTGATTGCGCGGTTTTGCGATCATATATTCCCGACCGGGAATTTGAGGTGCGTCATGACACCAACCGAAATCGGCGCCCTGATACGGGATACGCGCAAGCGGCAAGGGCTGTTGCAGGCCGAGCTTGCGGCGGCGTCCGGTGTCGGGCTGCGCTTCCTGATTGAGCTGGAGGCCGGCAAGCCGACGGCCCGGATCGGAAAAGTGCTGGATGTGCTCGCAGCGCTGGGCTGCAAAGTGCAAATCCTGACGCCGGAGGCTGGTTGATGCATCCGGTGAGGGGGTTGGCGGTCTGGTGGGAAGGCGTTCAAGTCGGCGTGCTTTCGACTGACAGCAGCGGCGATACACAGTTCCAGTATCTCGATACGTGGCTTTTCCGCGACGGCGCTTTGCCGATCTCGCACTCCCTGCCGCTTCGCGAGGCACCTTTTACGCAGCGCGAATCCCGGCCCTTCTTCGACGGGCTACTGCCTGAAGAGGGCCAGCGCGACGCCGTTGCGGCTGCACTTGGAGTGTCGAAAGGCAATCACTTCAGGCTGCTCGAAGAACTCGGCGGCGAGGTGGCGGGCGCCCTCACACTCTGGCCGGTCGGAGAGCCACCGCCAGACGGCACATCACCCGGAAAGAAGCAGCGCCTGAGCGAAGGCGAGCTGGCCCGCATCGTTGAGCGTCTGCCCGTGCGGCCTCTGCTCGCCGGTGAGGGCGAGCTGCGCCTCTCCCTGGCGGGCGCGCAATCCAAGCTTCCCGTCATCAAGGACGAGGAGGGTATCGGCTTGCCTGCCCCCGGAGCGCCGACGACACATATCCTGAAGCCTCCCATCCATCGCTTTGATCATACGACCGAAAACGAGGCTTTCATCATGCGCCTGGCCGCCGAGACCGGTCTCGATGTCGCGCCGGTCGAGATTGGGTGGGCCGAAGGGTATTGTTTCCTTCTGGTCGAGCGGTACGATCGCGAGCGGGCGCCGGATGGATGCTTGCGGTGGGTTCACCAGGAGGATTTCTGCCAGGCCCTGGGGTGTTTTCCGGAGCGCAAATATGCTGCGGAAGGCGGGCCGGTCTTCCGCGATTGCTTCCAGCTACTCCGAGCGACCTCTACGCGTCCGGCCCGGGAACTGCTGAAGCTGCTCGATGCGGCCATTTTCAATCTCATTGTCGGAAACGCCGACGCGCACAGCAAGAATTTCAGCCTTCTCTATCGGGCGGGCGAAACCGTGATGGCGCCGCTCTATGACCTTCTTTCGACCGTGGCCTATCCCGACCTTGCGCCGGGGCTGGCGATGAAGATCGCCAAGCGCACGACGCTTGAGGAAATCCGGCCGGCAGACTGGAAGGTCTTTGCAGAGGAAACCGGCATGTCCGAGCCCTACATCCGCCGACGTGTCCTCGCCCTGTCCGAGAGCGTAATGGGCATGGCGGAGGTCGTGGTGAAACAATTTGACGTGCCGCGCGATTCCCGCCTGGCGATGGGCAGGTTTGCAGACCTTGTCCGAGGACGAGCGGAAAGCCTGATCGAGAGAGCGTAGGTGAGCCGGGGGCTGCAGCGCTTTGCGGGCGGATCGATATTTTTAAAAGGGATTGATTTTCTGGTGCGGGTGGTCGGACCAGCCTCAAACCCCGCAGCCCTGAGCGCGTTCCATGTGAGCATCGACCCCGACACTGACTGCGGCGACAGGCTCGGGTCGAGCGGAGCGGGAACAAAGGAAAAATGGTGCCGGCTGAGGGACTCGAACCCCCGACCCCCTGATTACAAATCAGGTGCTCTACCAGCTGAGCTAAGCCGGCAACCAAGGGCGACCTGATACGCGGGGCCGGGGAGCGGGACAAGTCCCTGATGCAATCGGAACTGTCCCGTCCGCCGGCCGTGTCGCGGATCAGTCCTTGACGGCGACGCCGTCCATCGCGGTGAGGATGGCGGCGGCGATCACGAAGCCGATCAGCGTATGCGCGCCATCGAGCACCAGCAGCATCATCGGCTGCATGGCGTAGGCGATGTCATAGGCCATGGTGGTCACCACGAAGCCGGCCCACAGGAAGACGGCCCATTTCACGGCGCCGGCAAGGCCGCCGGCTTTCAGCGCCTTCAGGGCCAGGCCCAGAAACGCCGTGGTGACCAGCGTGATGGCAAAGCCCATCGCCATGGCCGGTCCGGCGGACGCTTCGGCGGCGGTCATCTGGGCGTCGGTGAAGCCCCACAGCCCTGTCCAGAGCTCGGCGAAAAGCGCGCCATACCAGACGGCGCCCACAGCGTAGAAGGCCAGCGTGGCGACGATGAGTGCCACAAGGTTCAGCCCGAGAATTCGCGGCATTTGGTGTTTCCTCCCCATTGAAGGGCCTGTATGTCTCACGGCCCCGGGACGAGTCCCCTTTGGCTCGCCCCTGACGCGAACATTCTACTCCAATCGCCGTGCAAGAGAAGAAAGTCGAAATGGCCCGGATACTGATCACCAGCGCTCTGCCCTACATCAATGGCGTCAAGCATCTGGGCAATCTCGCGGGCTCGATGCTGCCCGCCGATGTCTATGCGCGCTTCCAGCGGGTGATGGGTCATGACGTGCTCTATGTCTGCGCCACCGACGAGCACGGCACGCCGGCCGAGCTGGCGGCAGCAACGGCCGGGCAGAGCGTGCGCGAATACTGCGACGAACAGCACGAGATCCAGAAGCGCGCCGGCGACGGTTTTTCCCTGAGCTATGACGTGTTCGGCCGTACCTCCAGCCAGCCCAATATCACCCTGACCCAGCATTTCGCCGAAGTGCTGGAGGCCAGGGGGCTGATCGAGGAACGTATCGAGCACCAGGTCTTCTCGATCGACGATGACCGCTTCCTGCCGGACCGCTATGTCGAGGGCACCTGTCCGCATTGCGGTTTCGAGCGCGCGCGCGGCGACCAGTGCGATAATTGCGGCCGCCTGCTGGAGCCGACGGATCTCAAGGAGCCGTACTCCAAGATCTCCGGCTCGAAGAATCTGGAAGTGCGCGAGACCAAGCATCTCCATCTCCTGCAGACGAAGATGGAAACAAGGATCCGCGACTGGGTGGACGCCTCCACCGAATGGCCCGGCCTGGCCAAGTCGATCGCCTATAAATGGCTGGACGAGGGGCTGCGCGACCGTTCCATCACGCGCGACCTGAAATGGGGCGTGCCGGTGACGAAAAACGGTGTGCCGCGCGAGGGCTTCGAGAACAAGGTCTTCTATGTCTGGTTCGATGCGCCCATCGGCTATATCGGCGCGACGGTCGAATGGGCCGACGCCACGGGCGG
>PANX01000098.1 GCA_002707795.1 Maricaulis sp. | reverse complement strand
CTGATCCAGTCCTACGGCATCTTCGCCCTCGCCTATGGCGCCGCCTGGGCCTGGCGCGTGCCGCACCCCGTCGCCGCGCCCTGCGCGATGATCGGCACATCGAACTTCTTCGAACTGGCGGTCGCGGTCGCGATCAGCCTGTTCGGCCTCAATTCGGGGGCGGCGCTGGCCACCGTCGTCGGCGTGCTGGTGGAAGTGCCGGTCATGCTGTCGCTGGTCGCCTTCGCCAACCGCACCCGCCGCCATTTCCCCGGACCGGAGACACCCGCGCCATGATCGTCATCCATCACAATCCGGACTGCGGCACATCGCGCAATGTCGTCGCCATCGTGAAGGCAGCCGGCGAGGATCCGGTCGTCATCGAATACCTGCAAACCGGCTGGACGCGGCCACAACTGCTCGGCCTGTTTGCAGCCGCCGGCCTGACGCCGCGCCAGGCGCTGCGCGAGACCAAATCGCCGGCGGCGGAGCTGGGCCTGCTCGAACCCGGCGTGTCCGACGCGCAGATCCTGGACGCCATGCTGGAGCATCCCGTTCTGGTGAACCGGCCCATCGTGTGCACGCCCCGCGGTGTGCGCCTGTGCCGGCCCAGCCCCGGCGTGCTCGACCTGCTGGAGACCTGGCCTTCAGGCCCGTTCGAACTGGAAGACGGCACGCCCGTGATCGACGCAAGCGGCGCCCGGGTCGACGGCTAGCGAAATCTACTGGAAGAAGCGCAGGATGGTGCGCGGCGCCTCATTGGCGATCGCCAGGGCCTGCAGACCCAGATCCTCACGCACCATCAGCGCCTTGAGCTTGGCCGACTCCCGGCCGAGATCGGCGTCGACCAGATTGCCGATACCGGCATCGGTCACATCGATCTGCTTGACCAGGAGGGTGCGCTGGATCTCCAGCGTCTTCAGGCTGACGCCCAGGCGCGAGATCGCGGCATTGACGGCGTTCATCGAGGTTTCGAAGTCTGCGACCATGCTTGCGTCCGGCCGGGTGGCGAGACCGCTGGCATCGGTTTGCGGCAGGCTGGCCGGCAGGGTCGAATCGAAAATCCCGCCACCATCGCTCAGATCTTCCGCGGCAATCGCCATCTGGGCGTTGGGATTCTCCGAAACCAGCACCGAGATATCGGCGGCCCCGGCCTCGAGCAGGTTGATATCGTTGAAGGATGCGTTGGCGACGAGGTGCTGGGCCTGATTACCCAGGGCGACAAAGTCATTCATCAAGGTGCGCCAGCCCTGTTCGTCGAGCGAAGTGTCGGTGGCGGCGACAAGCTTGCCCTGCATTTCAACCATCAGATCGGAAATGCCTTCAGCGGCGGCGAGCGCCGTTTCCACGACGCCGGTGGCCAGATCCATCGAGGTCAGCGCCTCGCCGCGCGCACCGTTGGACGCGCGCATGCCCTGGGCCAGGGCCCAGATCGCGCCGCCATCGCTCGCGCTGCCAATCTTGAGCCCTGTCGCGATACGGGTGTGCACTTTCACACTGTCCCGTTGCAGCATGTCCATATGCTGCAGCGCAGAGTTCACGCTGGCCATGGAATGGACCGAATAGGTCATCCAGCCTTTTGTCTCGCCACCTGTCGGGCCCGCTTTTCCGGGCTCCACCGGACAGGATGCCGTGATGTGGTTATCAACTCCTTTCCGGCCTGCTCATGGATTATGCCGCGTCAGACGGCGTCCAGCGCCTTGCCGACCTTGCGCAGCTGGTTCTCGCCGCCGCCGGGCATGCCCTCGCCGGACGCGACGACCAGCTCCTCGGCATCATGCTGCCAGCGTTCGAGAATTTCCTTTTTCTGTTCGCGCGAGAGGGCGTCGTTGCGCACGACGTCTTCCGGCTCGTCGAACGTGCCTGCCGGGTCCAGAAGGGCTTTTTCAAAATCAACCTTGGTCATGACCGGGCCTCCTTTCAGGTTGTGAAACAACCGGTACTCCTAAAACGCGTGGCGGCCGTGCCGGTTCCGCTGAAATCCCATGCAGGCGGACGCTTTGCCGCCCTCGCAATTTCGTGCGGATGGATTAGGTTGCAGCTATGAGCCAGCCGCCCAGAGACCCGGACGCGTTCAAGCGCGCCCTCGCCATCACCACCCGCGCCATCGCCGGCGACAAGGATCTCGATGTCCGTTATGGCGGCGAGATCGTCGGCCTGTCCGGCGGCCGCATCGTGCTGCCCAATCCCGGACCGGAGCCGTCGGCAGCGGCCGCAGCGGCCGTGCGCGGACGCGCGGATGCGCTGGCGCTGCGCCTGGCGCACCATGACGAAGCAGCCCATCTCGGCGCCCTGCCGCCCGGCGCGACGGCGCGCGCCATCTTCCATGCGGCCGAGCAGGCGCGCGTGGAAAGCCTCGGCGCCCGCGACATGCGCGGCATGGCGAACAATCTCGATGCCGCCCTCATCGCCCGCTGCCGGCAGAAGGGCTGGCAGCGTGTCGAGGACCGTCAGGCCGCGCCGATGGAAGAGGCCGTGGCGATGCTGGTCCGCGAGCGGATCACCGGGCGTCCGACCCCGCCGGAAGCCGACGGGCTGATGACACTGTGGCGCGACCAGCTGGAAACCGTTGCCGGCAAATCGCTCGACGCCCTGGCGCGCAATGCCGGCGACCAGCAGGCCTTTGCCGATCTCCTGCGCACCGTGATCGAGGATCTCGACCTGGCCGACGAGCTGGGCGGCGATCCGGAACAGTCGGAAAACCAGGACGATGACGATGAGGGCGTCGACCGCGAGCAGCGTACCGGCGAGGACGAGCAGGATGACGGCAAGGACGGCGAACAGCCCGACACGCCGGACGCCTCGGGCACGGCCGGCGACGATGAAGAGATCAATGCCGAGGGCGAGGACGCCGATACCCGCGTCGACGCCATGGATGACGAAGGCGCCGCCCAGACCGCGATGCGTCCGAACTGGCAGCCCTCCGGCGAGGGCGATGCCAAGGCCTACAAGGTCTTCACCCGCGAATTCGACGAGGTGATCCAGGCCCAGGATCTGTGCGATGCGGACGAGCTGGAGCGGCTTCGCAAATATCTCGACAATGCCCTCAAAGGGCTCGACCAGGTCGTCGGCCGCCTGGCCAACCGCCTCCAGCGCCGCCTGATGGCGCAGCAGGAACGCGCCTGGCAGTTCGACCTCGAGGAGGGCGTGCTGGACGGTTCGCGCCTGGCCCGGGTCATCGCCGACCCCACCCTGCCCCTGTCCTACAAGCAGGAGAGCGATACCGAATTCCGCGACACGATCGTCACCCTGCTGCTGGACAATTCCGGCTCGATGCGCGGCCGGCCGATCATGGTCGCCGCGGCCTGCGCCGACATTCTCGCCCGCACACTGGAGCGGGTCGGCGTGAAGACGGAGATCCTGGGCTTCACCACCAAGGCCTGGAAGGGCGGCCGCTCGAAGGAGCAATGGCTGGCCGAAGGCAAGCCGCCGCATCCGGGCCGGCTGAACGATCTGCGCCACATCATCTACAAGTCTGCCGACACGCCCTGGCGCCGCGCCCGCACCAATCTGGGCCTGATGATGCGCGAGGGCCTCCTGAAGGAGAATATCGACGGCGAAGCCCTGTTGTGGGCCTGGAAACGCATGGGCGCCCGGCCGGAGCAACGCCGCATCATGATGGTGATCTCCGATGGCGCACCGGTCGATGACGGCACCCAGTCGGCCAATTCGCCGGGCTATCTGGAACGCCATCTGCGCGAGACCATCGCCCTGATCGAGAACCGTTCGGAGATCGAACTGCTGGCGATCGGTATCGGCCATGATGTCACACGCTGGTATCGCCGCGCGGTTACCATCAATGACGTCGAACAGCTCGGCGGGGCCATGACGGACCAGCTGGCGGCCCTGTTCGAAGAGGATGGCCGTCCGGGGACGCGCTTCTCCAGCCGGAACGAGAGTGCGACATCGGGCCTCAAACGCGGCGACCGGGCCTCCCTGGCCGGAGGCCGCTGAGGAGTTTTACATGATGCGTTTCAGTCTTGTTGCAGCCGTCCTCTTCCTGGCGCTGCAGCCGGCATCCCATGCCCAGCCGGTGACGGCGGCCGCCCTGCCGCTGGAGGCCGGTCCCGAGGAACAGGCCGCGCTGGGCCGGCTGGCCTATCGCGGCGGGCTCGTCCTGGCATCTGACGATGAACGCTTCGGGGGCCTGTCGGCGCTGGAAGTCTCGGCCGATGGCACGCGCCTGCTGGCGCTCTCCGACAGCGCCTGGTGGGTTACCGGTGCGCTGGCCTGGGACGATGCCACGAACACGCTGACCGGTTTCAGCGACCTCTCGATCTCACCCGTGCGCGACAGCGATGGCCGTCATTTCGAAGGCCGCTCCGGCGACAGCGAGGGCCTCACGGCGCTGGGCGATGGCCGCTATGCGGTGAGTTTCGAGCGCCGCCACCGCGTGCTGACCTATGCGCTGGGCGAGGACTGGTCGGCCCGCGACACGGCTCTGCCGCAGCCGCTGGATACCCCGGACGCCCTGTCCGGCCTGCCGGACAATCGCGGCCTTGAATCCCTGGCCCTCACAGACGAGGGCCGCCTGGTGATGGGTGTGGAGTACCCGACCGATCTCGGTCTGGGTCATGCGCTGTGGGTGGGCGGCGATACCGGCTGGCAGCGCTACAGCCTGCATTCGCGCCCCTCTTTCGGGCTCACCGGCATGGCCGCCTACGACGGCACGATCTACGCCGTGGAGCGCTTCTATTCGCGCGCCGCCGGCAACCGCATCGGCATCATCGCCTTCCCCGTGCCCGAAACCGGCGCACCGGCCGCGATCACGCCGGAAACGCTCGGCCGGATCGACCCGCCCCTGCCCGTCGACAATTTCGAGGGCATCGCCGTGATCGAACGCGGCGGCGAGACGCTGGTCCTGATCATCTCCGACGATAATTTCTCCAACCGCCAGCGCACCCTGCTGATGGCATTTGCGGTGGGAGAGTAGGGCCACACCGCCATCCTTCCCCTTGATGGGGAAGGGGGACCACGCCGCAGGCGTGGTGGATGGGGTGGGAGCGAGGTCTTCGAAAAGGCAAACACCGGGATTCACCCCTTCCGTCCCTTCGGGACACCTTCCCCATCAAGGGGAAGGACCGCCTGTGCCGCCTACTCCGCGCGCTCCCAGACAATCTCCCCCTCGACCACCGTCATCACCGGTTCGACCTCGAGGATATCCGCTTCGGGGATGGTCATGATGTCGGCGGAGAAGACCGTGAAATCGGCCCGCTTGCCGGTCTCGATCGAGCCCAGCTCGTCCTCGCGGAAGGAAGCATAGGCCGGCCACAGCGTGAAGAGTTTCAGCGCGTCGCTGCGCGACAGGGCTTCCTCGGCATGCCAGTTCTCGCCCTGGAAACCGGACAGATCGGCGCGTGCCGTGGCGGCATAGTATTCGATCCGCGGATCGCCCTGCTCGACCGGTGCATCCGATCCGCCGGTGAGGTGTGCGCCGGCGTCCAGCAGGCTCTGCCAGGCATAGGCCCCTTCCAGCCGGGCATCGCCCAGCCGGTCCGGGGCGAAATGCAGGTCGCCGATCGCGTGGGAGGGCTGCATGGACGCGATCACGCCCAGTTCGGCAAAGCGGGGGATATCGTCCGGGTGGACGATCTGGCTGTGCTCGTCGCGCCAGCGGTGCTCGGCCAGGGCGCGCTCTTCTGCGGGGACCTGGTCCAGCGCCTCGCCCACCCAGTCGAGCAGCGAGCGATTGCCGCGGTCGCCGATGGCGTGGACATTCATCTGGATGCCGTCACGCAGGGCCTGGGTCATCATGCCCGTCGTCTCGTCCGCTTCCGCGATGCGCAGGCCGGATGTGTCCGGACGGTCGGAATAAGGCTCCAGCAACGCCGCACCGCGCGAGCCCAGGGCGCCGTCCATATAGAGTTTCACGGCCCGGGTGATGACGCGGCCGTCATCGGCCACTCGCGGCACATCGCCGGCCGCCAGATCGGCATAGCCTTCCGGATTGATCGAGACATAGACGCGGATCGGCAGGCGGTCCGCTTGGGCGAGACCCTCGATCATCGCCACGTCGGACCATGGCACCGACATGTCGTGTGCGCCGGTCCAGCCCAGGCTGGCGAGACGGTTCGCGCCCTCGGCATAGGTGTCGGCGCGCTCGGCTCCGGACGGCTGGGCGACGAGTGCCTGGGCCGGGCCCATGGCGGTGTCGATCAGCATGCCGGTCGGCTCGCCGGCCTCGCCGAACAGGATTTCCCCGCCTTCCGGCGCTATCGAATCGCGATCGATCCCGGCCGCCTCCAGCGCGGCGGAATTGGCGACCAGCGCGTGGCCGTCGGCCCGGACCAGCACGACCGGATTGTCCGGCGACACGGCATCCAGATCGTCCCGCGTGGGGAAACGGCCTTCCGGCCAGTGTGTCTCGATCCAGCCGCGCCCGAAGACGACATCGCCCGGCCGGGCCGCCTCGACGGCGCCGGAGACGCGCTCGACCAGTTCGGCGACCGAGCGCACATCGTCCAGATTGAGCAGGCGTTCGCGCTGGCCGACGCCGAGCACGTGGATATGGCTGTCGGTAAAGCCCGGATACATCGCGGCGCCCTCCAGATCGACGAGGCGCGTGGCCTGTCCCACCCAGATATTCGCGCCTGCCCGCGGTCCGGCGAAGACGATACGCCCGTCCTGCACGGCGACGGCCCCGACCATGGGACGGGTATCGTCGGCGGTGTAGATGGGACCGCCGAAGAACACCATGTCGGCAGCGGGAATGCCGCCATCATCCGGTGCCGGTTCGGCAGGGCGGGGTGTGGCCGGCGCCTCGGCGGCGGGCTCGCCGCTGCCGCAGGCGGCCAGTGCGAGTGCGCCGAACGCTGCGGCGATTGCGGAAATCCTGTTTGTCATGACGGCCTCCCCCCGGATCTTCACGTCCGAAATCCGCGAGGAAGCTAGCGGCATGCCGCGCATACGACAACGCCCGCTGCAGGAACAGCGGGCGTTGATCGAATTCGGTCAGGTCCGGAAGCGCTCAGGCTGCCAGAGCCTTCTTCAGGTCGCGCTTGATCTTCAGGGCGCGGTCCGAGAGGCTCTCGTCGCGGGCCTTGAGGAGGAAGGCATCCAGGCCGCCGACATGGTCGACAGACCGCAGCGCCTTCGCAGCGATACGCAGCTTGAAGTTACGACCCAGCTTTTCCGAAGCCAGCGTGACATCGCACAGGTTCGGCAGGAAACGGCGGCGGGTCTTGTTCTGAGCGTGGGACACATTGTTCCCCGTCATCACGCCCGTGCCGGTCAGTTCGCAGCGACGCGCCATAGTCGCACCTTTCAAATAGAATAATCCGTGCGCACCGGCCTTGCGACCAGTGCGAGAGCGGGCGAGATAAAGGAGCCAGGCCACGGCGTCAAGCTTGCACCGTTCATCTTGCAGCCGGTTTTGTTCGGTTATTGCAGTTGATATATCGGGGTCAAGCTGGCGGCGGTGCATAGCCGAGGAGAGTTTCGAGTGAAAAACGCGTGGGTTATCGGAGCCATGGCGCTGGGACTGACCGGCGGCGTGCCGGTCCTTGCGGCCGACGATGCAGCAGACAGCGCTGCAGGCAGCGGGCCGTTGGGCATCACCGTGCAGTATTCCGGCTCGGTCATGATCTTCCAGGTCGCCGATATCGTCGTGAACGGCCAGTTCGCCAATGACGACTACAGCGCCTCGGCGCGGCTGACGACGGCCGGGCTGGCCGCACTGTTCTCCGATGCGGATATCGAGGCCGGCGTGTCCGGCTATCGCTTCGGCCCCCGGCTGCAGCCCTGGCGCTACAGCCACTACAATCATGCCAGCTCGAAGAACCGCACGGTCGGCATCGACTTCCCCGAAGGAGTCGCGACGCCGGATATCGAACCGCCCTTCGGCAATATGGGCGAACCGCCGGCGACGGCAGAGGAGCGTGCCGGCGCCGCCGATCCGCTCTCGACCCTGCTGGCCATCGGGCTGGGCGCTGCCTCCAGCAGCGATTCGCTGTGTGACGGCCAGCTGCCCGTATTCGACGGCCGGGCGCGCTATAATCTGCGCTTCGAGGATGGCGGTACCGAGCGGATCCGCACCCGGGCCTGGTCGGGCGATGCCCAGATCTGCCACGCCTATTACGAACCGGTTTCGGGCTATGAAGCCGATGAATTCCCCGACGATGACACCATCTCCCATCCGATCACCTTCTGGATGGCGCCGGTGCATGGTGGCGATCTCTATGTCCCCGTGCGCATCCGGACGAATGCCGGCTTTGGCGGGGTGACGATCACCGCCCGCTCGATCCAGGAAAGCTGATCCTGCATGCCGGGTGCCGGCGAGCAGCCTTGCGCTGCCCCCGGCGTCCGGCCTAAGGAGGGGGCGTCATGTTGGCGCGCAATGACGGTCCCGGCCAGATAACGGCCGCGCTCGGACCGACCAATACCGGAAAGACACACCTCGCCGTCGAGCGGATGCTGGGCCGGTCCTCCGGGATGATCGGCCTGCCCCTGCGCCTGCTCGCGCGCGAAGTCTATGACCGGGTGGTGAAAGCCAAGGGTCCGGCCGCTGTCGCGCTGATCACCGGCGAGGAAAAAATCGTGCCGGCCTCGGCGCGCTATTTCATCTGCACCGCCGAAGCCATGCCGGTGGAAAAGCGCGTCGCCTTCGTCGCCATCGACGAGGTGCAGCTGGCTGCCGATCCGGAGCGCGGTCATGTCTTCACCGACCGCCTCCTGCGCGCCCGCGGCACCGAAGAGACCATGATCCTCGGCTCGGGCACGATGACACGGCTGATCCGCGAACTCGTGCCGCGCGCCGATACCGAGCATCGCGAGCGCTTCTCACAGCTGAGCTATTCCGGCCCCGCCAAGCTGACCCGCCTGCCGCGCCGTTCGGCCGTCGTCGCCTTCTCGGCCGAGGCGGTCTACGCCATCGCGGAACTCCTGCGCCGGCGGCGCGGCGGGGCTGCGGTCGTGATGGGCGGTCTGTCGCCGCGCACCCGCAACGCCCAGGTCGAGCTCTACCAGTCCGGCGAAGTGGACTTCCTCGTCGCCACAGATGCCATCGGCATGGGGCTGAACATGGATATCGACCATGTCGCCTTTGCCGAGAGCCGCAAGTTCGACGGCCGCCGCCGGCGCCGGCTGACCCCGGCCGAGCTCGGCCAGATCGCCGGCCGGGCCGGCCGCTTCCGCTCCGACGGCACATTCGGCGAAACCGCCGATTGCCGGCCTTTTGAACCGGATGTCGTCGAGGCTGTGGAAGCGCACACATTCGCACCCGTCGAACGCCTGCGCTGGCGCAATCCCGATCTCGACGAGAGCTCGCTGGACGCGCTGCAATTCTCGCTCGGCAAACCTTCGCGCCACCCGGCGCTGGAGCGGGTCGGCGAAGCGATGGACGAGCGGGCCCTGGGCGTGCTGGCTGCCGATCGCGAAGTGCGTGAGCGCGCGACCGGCCGCGACGGGGTGAGCCGGCTGTGGGATGCCTGCCGCCTGCCGGATTTCCGCAAGGCGACGCTGGACGCCCATGCCCGGCTGGTGAAATCGATCTACCTGCACCTGACCGGCCCCGGCAATCGCCTGCCCGACGACTGGCTGGCCGGTCATCTGGAACGGCTGAACAAGACGTCCGGCGATGTCGATGCGCTGGCCTCGCGGCTCGCCTATGTGCGCACCTGGGCCTATGCCGCACACCGCGCCGACTGGACACACGACCCCGATCACTGGCGCGGCCGCACACGCCAGATCGAGGACGCCCTGTCCGACGCCCTGCATGAACGGCTGATGCAGCGCTTCGTCGATCGCCGCACCAGCGCGCTGGTAAAAGGCCTGCGCGACGAGCGCGACCTGCTGGCCGGCGTATCGCACACGGGCGAGGTGACGGTTGAGGGTCATTTCGTCGGACGGCTTGACGGACTGACCTTCAGGCCCGATGCAGAAGGCCGCGAGCTGGCCGCCCGCACCCTGAAGTCCGCGGCGCTCAGAGCGTTGCGACCCGAAATCAACCGGCGCCTCGGCGCCCTGGCTAGGACAGACATGACAGACCTGACCTTCACCGATGATGGCCAGATCATCTGGAACGGCGAGACCGTGGCCCAGCTGATCCCCGGTCCCGGCCCGCTGAAGCCGGCGATCAAGCTGGTCGGCGGCGATCTGGGCACCACGGAAGCCCAGGCGGCAGCCCAGTCGACGCTGGAATCCCGCGTGCGCGAGCATATCGAGACAGTTCTGGCGCCGCTGTTCAAGCTGCGCGAGGCCGGCCAGTCCGACGAGCTGACCGGCCCGGCGCGCGGCGTCGCCTGGCGCCTGCACGAGGCCGGCGGTGCCCTCGCCCGCCTGACCATTTCCGAGGAAGTGCGTGCCCTCACCCAGGACGAGCGCCGTGCCCTGCGCGCTGTCGGCGTGCGGATCGGCGAGCACATGGTCTATGTGCCCGAACTTGTGAAACCGGCCCCGGCACGGCTGAACGCCCTCCTGCAGGCGATCGCCGCCGGATCGACCGATATCAGCTGGCTGCCGGCACCCGGCCTGACCTCGATCGCCAATGACCGCGGCCGCTCGCGCGCCGACTATGCGACCGTCGGCTTCTATCCCTGCGGTCCGCGCGCCGTGCGGTTCGACATGCTCGAACGCCTCGCCGACACGCTGCGCGATGCCCGCGCGGCGGATCAGGAACCCGGCTTTCCGCTGACCGCCGACATGACGGCGCTGCTGGGCTGTTCGGTCGAGGATCTGCGCGGCACGCTGACCACGCTGGGTTACAAGCGCATCCAGAAAGGCCCGGATCCGGAGAAGACCGAAGGCGAGCGCTGGGACCGGCGCAAGCGGCGTCCCCAGGCCCGCCCCCGGCCGAAACCGGCCGCGGCGGTACCGCCGCCCGCCGACAGCCCGTTTGCCGCACTGGCCGCGCTGAATGTCGCCGGCACCGGTGCCGGGAATGCCCGCAAGCCGGGCCGCAAGCGCAGCCGCAAGGCCTCCAAGCCGTGAGCGAGGCGGGCAACGCACAGCGGCTGGATGTCTGGCTATGGCACGCCCGCCTGTTCAAGACCCGCACCCTGGCCACCCGTATCGTGACGAAGGGGCAGATTCGTATCGAGACCGCCGGGACAACACGCCGCATTACCAAGGCTTCGGCGCTGGTTCGTGAGGGCGACACATTGACGCTCCCCCTGAATAATCAGATTGTCCGGCTCGAAATCCTGGGCCTGGGCGAACGGCGCGGCCCGGCGGCGGAAGCCCGCCTGCTCTATCGCCGGCTCGACGAGGCCGGGGAGCCGGCCGAGCCCGCCGCGTAAATATGCCGATAAACCCGGACCTTAGAGGACCCGGCCATGTTCGAATCCATCAAGCGTCTCTTCACTGCCGAGACGGGCGAATCCCATCCCGAACTCGATCCGCACGTCGCGGCGACGACCCTGCTTGTCGAGGCCGCACTGGCTGACGGCATCTATGCCGACTGCGAACAGGACCAGATCCGCGCCATCCTGTCGGCGGCCTTTTCCATGTCCGACGAGAAGGCGGCCCGCGTGCTTGAACAGGCCGAGAGCCTGGCCGAGACAGCGGTCGATCATCACAGCTTCACCAAGGTGGTGAAGGCCTGTCTGGACAAGCAGGAACGCGTCGCCCTGGTGGAACAGCTGTGGCGCGTCGCGCTGGCCGATGGCGAGAAATCGCCCTTCGAGGATGCCTTCATCCGGCGCATCACGCCCCTGCTCGCCGTCGGCGACCGGGAGCGCGTCTTCGCCCGCTCGCGTGCAGAAGCGCACATGCGGCCCCGTTGACAAAACCGCGCCTGCGGCCCATGTCCCGCCGGCATACCTGCCCCGTCCAAGAAATCCGGCTGCCATGACCTATATCGTCACTGACGCCTGCGTGCGCTGCAAATATACCGATTGTGTCGAAGTCTGCCCCGTCGACTGCTTCTACGAGGGTGAGAATTTCCTCGTCATCCATCCGGACGAGTGCATCGATTGCGGCGTCTGCGAACCGGAATGCCCGGTCGAGGCGATCAAGCCGGACACCGAGGACGATCCGGACGGCAAGTGGCTGGCCGTGAACTCGAAATTCGCCGAGATCTGGCCGAACATCACGGTGCGCAAGGATCCGCCCGCCGATGCCGATGCCATGGCCGAGGAAGACGGCAAGCACGAGAAGTACTTCTCCGAAAAACCCGGATCGGGCGACTAGCCGCGCCGGGTTAACCAAACGCTACCGTTTGGAAATTTCCGTAGTTTGTGATATGTTCCACGGATTGATGGGCAGTGCATGTGGCGCTGCCCGCTTTTCTGTGCGGTGGCTTGCACGCAGGATTAGTCGATCTCGGAGCCGGGTGGGTGCCGGAACAACTTCGGGAGCGATCTGCGCGCTATTGGATACCACCGGCGAGGAAGGCCCAACCAGAGAGCATCCATGACGAAAAAAACCGCCAACGACAACAAGTCTTTCAAGCAAGGCGACTTTATCGTGTACCCGGCCCACGGTGTCGGTCAGGTCACGGGCGTTGAGAAGGATACAGTCGCGGGTTTCGACATCGAAGTCTACGTCGTCACGTTCGAACAGGATAAGATGACGCTGCGCGTGCCGACCGCCAAGGCCGACGCGTCGGGCATGCGCCCGCTGTCCAGCGACCGCATCGTGAAGGACGCGATGAAGACGCTGAAGGGCAAGGCCAAGGTGAAGCGCACCATGTGGAGCCGCCGGGCACAGGAATACGAAGCGAAGATCAATTCGGGCGACCTGATCATGATCGCCGAAGTCGTTCGCGACCTGCACCGTGCAGAAGACCAGCCCGAGCAGTCCTATTCGGAACGTCAGCTCTATGAATCCGCGCTGGACCGCATGGTCCGCGAACTGGCTGCCGTCGAGAATATCGAGCACGACAAGGCGCGTGAAATGCTGTCGGTCTCGCTGGCCAAGAAAGCCGCCTGATCCGTCACGCATTGCAACGCCCAGACAGACGCCCGGCTCCGGCCGGGCGTTTTTCTTTATGCATCCGTTGCGGCAGCACTGCCCCCTGCCCCGCCCGGTGATCCGCTCCGCCCTGCCCGCCGTATGAGCTGGTGAGGAGGATGTGAGGATGCCTGCAACCCGGACTGCCCCCGAGACGACCGCCGCCCCGCGCCAGCGCGATGCCGGCGAACAGCGCTTTGTCAAAGCCGCGATGGCGGTGCCGCTCCTGTCACGCGAGGAGGAGCAGGAGCTCGCCCGCCGCTGGGCCGAGCATCGCGACGAAGCCGCCCTGCACCGGCTGACCGAGGCTCATATGCGCCTCGTCGTCGCCACGGCCGCCCGCTTCCGCCGCTACGGCCTGCCCTTCTCCGACCTGATCCAGGAAGGCAATATCGGCCTGATGAAAGCAGCGGAGCGGTTCGATCCCTCCCGCGATGTCCGCTTCTCCACCTATGTGACCTGGTGGGTGCGTTCCTGCATCCAGGACTATGTGCTGCGCAACTGGTCGATCGTGCGCACCGGCACGACCTCGGCCCAGAAATCCCTCTTTTTCAACCTGCGCCGCATCCGGGCCCGCACGGGCGATGTCGATGGCGGCGGGCTGACGCCGGAGAATCGCCGCCTGATCGCCGAGGAGCTGAAGGTGCGCGAGGAGGATGTGGACATGATGGCCTCGCGCCTGAGCGCCGTCGACCGTTCGCTCAATGCGCCGGTCGGCGAAGAGGACCAGATGCAGTGGCAGGACCTGCTGGTGGACGAGACCTGTGCGCCGGAGGACGAGGTGATGGACCGGACCGACAGCGAGCGCCGCAAGGCCTGGCTGGGCCAGGCCATCGACACGCTGAACCCGCGCGAACAGCTGATCATCCGTGAACGCCGTCTCAGCGAAGAGGGCTCGACCCTGGAGATGCTGGGCGACCGCCTGGGCATTTCCAAGGAGCGCGTCCGCCAGATCGAGAATGCGGCGCTGGACAAGATCCGCCGCGCCCTGACCGAGCGTCACGGCGATCCGGCTGCCTGCGGACTGATCCCGAACTGAACCCGGATTTGATCCCGGCCACGCCTGCCGGAGACGGCAGGCGGACGGCTGGTCTTTCACAGGCCGCACACGGCCGGCCGGCTCAATCGACCAGGACCTCGATCCGTTCGGGATGATCGATGCGGATCATCGGACCGTTCTCGTCCTCGATCCAGCCACGCACCCGGATGCGGCGCGTCTCCAGCGCATCCGGGCCCAGACCGGCCTCGAGAAAGGCCGGCGCGTCCTCCGCCTCGATCATGACAGTGAAATCGCTGCGGTAGTCGGCCCCGAAGTTGAGATAGATGCGGCCCGAGCGCAATTGCGTCGCCTCCACCACCCGGCCCTCGACCAGCTGCACCGATCCGATGTCCTGGGCCAGCGCATCGGGATGGGTGTCGCGCACGGCATGGGCCGGGTCCGCCCAAAGCCCGCGCCGCTGGTCCCGCGCAAAGCTTTCGAGCACCAGAAGGTCGCGCGCCGCCGCCCGGTTGTCTGCGTGGCTGAGCACGCGGGCGGCCCCCGATTCGACCAGACGCGCCTGCAGCCAGGAGTCCGCCCCGCCCTCGTTCCGGACATGCACCTGCGCCAGCGCCCGGCCATAGCGATCGCGCTCCTGACCCGCATAGGCGAGACGCACCGCATGACCCGCCGCTTCCGCTTCCAGCAACGAGCGGCTCAGGGCTTCGTCCGGCGCATCCAGCTCGGCCAGACGCACCTCCAGCACGTTGTCGCCGGTGTCCACGGCAAGCGTCAACGCACCCGAAACTTCAGTGACTTGTCCGCTTTCACCCGGTGTGAAAGGGTCGGCACCGAATGAGCAGGCCGCCAGGGCCAGTAGAAACAGGAGGGGCATGATCGCGCGCATCGCTTTCCGGCTTTCCGTTCACTCCATGGTTATACCACTTTTAATTGCATTGCAAGCCCCGCTTGCGTCCCGCGTGTTTACCAATCCGTTTACCATCTGCGCGTAATGATCCGGGCAGCCAACAATCAGGGACGCTCCCACGATGAACGCCTATGCCTATTCCGACGACGCGATGACCCATCCGGCCGGCGCGTCCGACAGCAATTCCCGCGCGGTCGCCGAAGCGGTCGGCGAGACGGCCGCCCGCGCCTCGCAGGGCGCCGAGGCAGCCCAGATCGCCCGCGACGCCATGAACCAGGTGGAAGAGTCCAGCCAGGTTCTCGAGCGCCGCGTCGAGGCACTGACCGACGCGTCCCAGCGCATCAATGCGATCCTGTCGACCATCGAGGCGATCGCCAGCCAGACCAACCTCCTCGCTCTCAACGCGACGATCGAGGCTGCCCGGGCCGGCGAAGCCGGCCGCGGCTTTGCCGTTGTCGCTGGCGAAGTGAAGGCACTGGCCGGCCAGACCGCCAAGGCCACCGAGGACATTGCCTCGCGCATCGCCGCCCTGGACACCGAAGTGAAGGAAATCCTCGACGGTGTGCGCGGGTCGGGCCAGTCGGTCGCCCGCGGCAAGGCCGCCGTCGACCAGATGACCCAGGCAACCCAGGAAGTCGCCCAGCAGCTCAACACGCTGCGCCAGACCATCGGCTAGGCATCCGCAAGGTTGAACGCAAAGAAGCGGCGGGCTCAGGCTCGCCGTTTTTTTGTGTCCGCACACCATCCCCGCATCGCAGGCTTCAGCCGTCCGGAAAAACCGGCTAAGACGCTCGTCTGGCGGCCCCGTAGCTCAGCAGGATAGAGCAACGGATTCCTAATCCGTAGGTCGCGCGTTCGAATCGCGCCGGGGTCACCAGAGTTTTTCGATCTCACGGCAGTCCGCTGCGCGGACGCCTCCGATAGGGCGGGCTGGCACCTTTTGAATTCCGGCCGGCGCGCGGTCGCGCTTGCGGACCTTTGGTCCGGCGATCTCACGGCAGTCCGCTGCGCGGACGCCCGATCTGGCATTCTTCTTGCTCGCCTCGCAGGGGAAATCCCGGGAGGAGACAGCGCGCCATGACCCAATCCATCGCTGCCGAACATGTCGCCAAGCGCGAACGGCTTGATCATCTCGACGTCCTGCGCGGCCTAGCCGTGATCGGTCTCCTGTTTGCGCGCTTCCCGGCCAAGGGCGGATCCATTCTCGCAATCGAACACCCGGACATTCTCGGCTGGTCCATCGGGGAACAGGTGATCTGGTTCCTCAATTCGGTCCTGGTCGACGATGCGATGCGCGGCCTGTTCGCCCTGCTTTTCGGCGTCTCGCTGTGGATGATGACGCGGCCGCGCGAAGGCGTCGCCCTCACCGAGACCTACACGCGCTACCTGGCCCGCACCGCCGGGCTGTTCGCCTTCGGTCTGGTCTTCCACGTGATCCTGCTGGCCGAAGCCTCAGACATCCTGCACGTCTATGCGCTGGCCGGTGTCGTCGCCCTGGCCCTGTCGCGGCTGGATCCGCGCCTTCTGGTGCTGGGCGGTCTGGGCGGGTTCGGCCTGCTCGCGCTGCACGAATTCACCAATGAACTGACCACCGCGCCGGTGACCGGGGCCAGCCTGGCCGACGCGGCGGCCTATCATGCCGGTTCCTATCTCGATCATGTCCGCCTCTCCCTGGTGCAATTCCAGTCCTGGAGCCTGTCGACGGGCATCGTCTGGAAATGTCTGGAAGCGGGCAGCTACATGCTGCTGGGCCTGGGCCTGTTCCGTCTGGGCGCCTTCACCGGCTGGCCGGCCGGACGCCTGACGGCCCTGCTGGCCGCGGGCTATGGCATCGGCTTCGCCCTGTGCGGCGGCGTCGCTGCGATGGCGGCAGCCGGCGGGTTCGAGATCGTGGTGAAATCCCATCCGCTGACCACGCTGGGCAAGCCCTTCATCGTGCTGGGCCATGCCGCGCTGATCATGCTGGCGATGCGGGCCCCGGCCCTGCGCCCGGCCCTGATGGCGACGCTGGCGCCGGTCGGACGCCTGGCCCTGACGCTCTATCTGGGCGGCACGGCGATCGCGCTCTTCGCCTTCACCGGTGCCGGCCTGGCGCTGGGCCCGTTCGACCGCTACGGCATCACGGCCGCAGCCTTGCTGGGCGCCGTCGCGCTGATCGTCTTCGCCCGGCTGTGGCTGTCGGTGTCGAAACAGGGTCCGCTGGAATGGGCGCTGCGGGTGTGGAGCGCGGCCTCGGGCGATCTCGCCTGCCGTCTGCTCCCGAAACCGCGGGCCGTCCAGAACGCCTGACGGCTCAAGCTTCGGTCAGGGCGATAATGCCCGCCTGACCGCCGAACAGCCCGCTCTCGCCGCGGTGGTGGGCGCGGCGGGCGGAGAACAGGCGGGCCTCTTCGCCATAGGTGCACAGGGGGGAGCGTTCGATCGCGCCCTCCGGCACACCGGCCAGCACCAGCTGGCGGCGGCAGGCCTCGGCGACATCCAGCTGGGCGCCGCCTTCCGGATCGCGCGGCGAGACGATGCCACCGGTATTTTCGAACGCCGCCTCGAACGCGGCCACGACTTCCGGTCCGACGCGGTAATTCGCGGGCGATATCGACGGGCCGATGGCGGCCAGCAGGTCGGCGGGACGCGTGCCATAGCGATCCGTCATCGCATCGATCGTCGCGGCGGCGACATTGACCACCGTGCCGCGCCAGCCGGAATGGATCGCCGCGACGGCCCGGCGCACGGGATCGAACAGCAGGATGGGCGTGCAGTCGGCTGTCTGGCAGACCAGACCCAGGCCCGGCCTGTCCGTAATCAGCGCATCGCCCTCGCCCGCCGGCTGATCGCCCTTCGGCCAGCCCTCGACAGCAACGACATCGCGGCCATGCACCTGCACGGCAAAGGCGAGATGATCCAGCCCCAGCGCCGCGCGCACGCGCTCGCGGTTTTGCGAGATGTGCGCCGGATCGTCGCCGCGCGACCGGGTGAGGTTGAGCGAGGCATAGGGGCCCTCGCTGACACCGCCCGTACGCGTGGTGAAGGCGTGGACGATGCCGGGCCGGTCGAGCACCGGCATGCGAATCAGATCGAGCGTCATGGACGAAATCCTAGCCGTCCCCGGCCCAGATCATAGCCCTCGCCGGCGGCCCGGATGTCCGCGATGCGCTGCTCGAAGCGCGACCAGTCATCGGCCGCGTCGATCGCCGACCAGGTCTCTTCCACCACCTCGATCGTCATCGCGACCGGCTCGTCCTGCCCGAACACGGCATGGCCGAGCCGTTCCGGACGCACCGGATCATGCGCCGCCATCGCTGCACGCCAGGCGTTGAATGTGTCGCCGGCATAGGCCGAGGCCCGCGGCCCCGACATTGCCCGCTCTGCCGAGGCTTCGCCGCAGAACCAGTCGAAGATCACGCCTTCCCAGGGCAACTGCGAACCCTCCATGAAGGCCAGAAACGCCCGCAGCAGCGCCTCGTCCGCCGCCTCTCCCGCCGACGCCAGGCCGAAGCGGGCCAGGAAAGCCTCCAGCAGGGCTGTGCGGTAGATGGCGGGGAAGCCGGCCAGGGCGGTCTCCAGGTTGGACCGGTCGCCCACCAGCGACAATGCGCCGGCGAACTGCTGCAGCGCCCAGTACACGGCCTCCGGCTGACGCGCGAAGCAATAGAGCCCGGAATGGTCGAAATAGGCCGCCGTGAAGCCGGGCTCGTAGTGCGGCAGGAAACGCCAGGGGCCATAGTCGAAACTCTCGCCGGTGACATTGATATTGTCGGTATTGAGTACGCCGTGCACGAAGCCGGCGGCCATCCAGCCCGCCGCCATCCGGGCGTTGGCGGCAATCACCGCCTCCAGCAGCGCGGCAGGGCGGTCTTCAGCCTCGGCGAGGCCGGGATAATAGCTCTCGATCACATGCCCGATCAGGGCCTCGACCCGCTCGGACGCGTGTTCGAAGGCATGACGCTGGAACGTGCCGAGACGGACGTGGGAATGACCGAGCCGGGTGAGCACGGCCGAGCGTGTCGGCGAGGGCTCGTCATTGCGCTGCAGGGCCTCGCCCGTCTCGAACACGGCAAAGGCCTTGGAGGTGTAGACGCCCAGCGCCTCCAGCATCTCCGCCGCCAGCACTTCGCGCATGGCGCCCTTCAGCGTCAGCCGGCCGTCGCCGGAGCGCGACCAGGGTGTCGTGCCCGAGCCCTTGGTCGCCAGGTCCAGCAGGCGGTCCCGGTCGTCGCGCAATTGCGCAAACAGGAAGCCGCGCCCGTCGCCGAGATCAGGATTATAGGTGCGGAACTGGTGGCCGTGATAGCGCATGGCGCGCGGCTGCGGCTGGTTGTCCGGCAGGGGTTCGAAGCGGTGGAAATGCGCGGCGCGTTCGGCCGCATCCAGCGCGTCGAGGCCGACAGGCCCGGACCAGCGGTCATTCCAGAAGCGCAGATGCGCCTCGGGGAAACCGGCCGGACGCACCGGGTCGGAGAAGTCTTCGCCGAGGGCCGCGAAGCGCGGATCGGGGCGGTAGGTCGCGGAAACGGTCATGCTACCGAGCTAGGCGCTTGCCCGCCCGAATGCAAACGGATCAGCCGCGCAGCCCGTCGCCCAGCGCCACGGCGGCGGCATCGACCAGCGCCTTGGCGCCCGGCAGCACGGCCGTGAGATTGAAATAGCCGTGCGGCAATCCCTTGCCCAGCGTGTAGTCGACCGGCAGGCCCAGCGCGATCAGCCGGTCGCGATAGGCCTTGCCCTCATCCAGCAGCGGGTCGAGCTCTGCCGCAAAGATATGCGTCTTCGGCAGGCCGGCCAGATCGCTCTCGAACAGGGGCGAGACCCGCGGATCCTTTGCCAGCTCCGGATCGGGCAGATAGGCCAGCGCGATCTTCTCCAGCGTGAAGGCCGCCAGCAGGTGGCCCTCCAGCGCCTTCAGCCGCGGCTTGCGCCGTTCAACCAGCTGCAGCAGCGGATAGATCAGCAGCTGGAAGCGGATCTGCTCGCGCCGCGCCTGGGTGAGCATGGCGGCCAGGCCACCGCCCGCACTGTCACCGGCCACGGCGATGCGCTGCGGGTCGGCGCCGGCGCGCGTCTGGCCCTCATCCGAGACCAGCCAGTCGAAGGCGGCCAGCGTGTCCTCGATCGCGGCGGGAAAGGGATGCTCCGGCGCCAGGCGGTAATCGATCGCCATCAGGCGTGCGCCGCTGTGCGCGGCCAGCCGCCGGCATTCGCGGTCATGCGTGTCCAGATCGCCGATCACATAGCCGCCGCCAT
>PANX01000097.1 GCA_002707795.1 Maricaulis sp. | reverse complement strand
GGAGCCGCTCGGCGATGACAGCCCGGTCCACAAATTCCTCGAACGCAATCCCAGGGGCGGCCAGCACCATCTGTGCTTTGAAGTGCCCGACATCGTCGCGGCGCGCGATGCGATGGTGGCAAAGGGTGCGACCGTTCTGGGGACGGGTGAGCCCTATATCGGCGCTCATGGCGTGCCCGTGATCTTCATTCATCCGAAGAATTCCCACGGGCAACTCATTGAACTCATGCAGGAACCGGCCTGATGCCGCGCTGGGCTCAATACGTCCTGCCGGGGATCGCTTTGGCGCTCTGGCTGTCGCGCTTCTTCATCCGCGATGACGGGGTGGGCGTGGTCAACGGGCTGGTCGTCTTCCTGATCGTGTGGTGGCTGGTCTTCTTCATGATGCTGCCGATCGGCGTGCGGTCCCAGGAAGAGGCCGGAGATATCGTGGCGGGAACCGAGCCCGGTGCGCCGATGGCGCCCGACCTGCTGAAGAAGGGCTGGTGGTGCACGATCGTCACCTCCGGCATCTGGATCATCTACTACATCATCAACGAATCCGGCCTGGTGGCGCGCTACATGCCTACCGATGGCAGCTGGGGATAGAACAGACGGCCTTCGGGAGACGGGCCGGCAGTGAGGGGAAACGCATGAGTGACAGTCAGACGGAACGGGGCGCGCCGCGCCGCGGGGTTTTCACGCGGTTTCTCGACGGGGTGGAATGGCTGGGAAATCTGCTGCCGCACCCGGTCACCCTGTTCGCGATCCTGGCCGTCGGCATCGTGCTGCTGTCCGGCGTGTTCGGCTGGCTCGGGGTCGCGGTCGAGGATCCGCGCCCGGCCGGTGCCCGCGGCGTCGCCGAGGATGGCATGATCCGCGCGGTGAGCCTGCTCGATGGCGATGGCATTCGCCGGATCTGGACCAGCCTCGTCACGAATTTCACCGGTTTCGCACCGCTCGGCGTGGTGCTGGTCGCCATGCTGGGCGTCGGCGTCGCCGAGAAGTCGGGTCTCTTGTCTGCCGCCGTCCGGGCCATGGTGCTGTCCGCGCCGCGTCACGTGGTGACGGTGGCTGTCGTGTTCGCCGGCATTCTCTCGAACACGGCCTCCGAGGTCGGCTATGTCGTGCTGATCCCGCTCGCCGGCGCGATCTTCTACGCTCTGGGCCGGCATCCGCTGGCCGGCATGGCCGCCGCCTTTGCCGGTGTCTCCGGCGGTTACAGCGCCAATCTGCTCATCGGCACGATCGACCCGCTGCTCGCCGGCATCACCCAGGAAGCGGCGCGGCTGATTGATCCGGATTATGAAGTCCTGGCGACCGCGAACTGGTATTTCATGTTCGCCTCCACCTTCGTGATCACGGCCATCGGCTCGCCCGTGACCATTTTCCTCGTCGAGCCCAAGCTGGGGAAATACGATCCGTCCCGGGCCGACGAGACCGTGCTCGACAAGCACATGATGCAGCCGTTGGCGGCGGTTGAGCGCAAGGGCCTGCTGTGGGCCGGTCTGGCCATTCTGGGCGTCTTCGCCCTCATGGCGCTCACGCTTGCGCCTGAATGGGGCGTGCTGCGCAACCCGGACACCGGCGACCGTATCGCGTCACCCTTCTTCCGCGGTTTCGTGGTGTGGATCCTGATCTTCTTCATTGCGGCAGGCTATGCCTATGGCCGGGCCACCGGCACCATGAAGACCGACCGGGACGTGATCGACGCCATGGCCGGTGCGATCAGCGCCCTGGGCCTCTATATCGTCCTGGTCTTCTTTGCCGCCCAGTTCGTCGCCTTCTTCGGCTGGACCAATCTGGGTGCGATCACGGCCGTGACCGGCGCGCAATTCCTGCAGGATACCGGCATGACCGGCCCGCTGGTCTTCTTCCTCTTCATCCTGATGTGCGCGGTGATCAATCTGTCGCTGGGATCGGCCTCGGCGCAGTGGGCCGTCACCGCGCCGATCTTCGTGCCGATGCTGATGCTGATCGGCTATGCCCCGGAAGTGATCCAGGCGGCCTACCGGATCGGCGATTCATCGACCAATATCATCACCCCGATGATGAGCTATTTCGGCCTCATCCTCGCCTGGGCAACGCGCTATGACAAAAACCTGGGCGTCGGCACGCTGATCGCGATGATGCTGCCCTACAGCATCTTCTTCCTCCTCTTGTGGTCCAGCTTCTTCTTCCTGTGGACGTTCGGCCTCGACCTCCCGGTCGGCCCGGGATCGCCCACCTATTATCCGGTCGAGGCCGAGTAGGGCTCAGGCGCGTTCGACCCGCGCGGCAAAACAGCCGTGCGCGGCATTGTGGACGTCGATATAGGCGATCTCGCTGCGGGCGAGGGCGGTCTCGATGGCCGCGCGCGGATCGCCGGTCAGGACCAGGTCGGCGCCGGCCAGCATCCCCGTGCTGTCGAACAGGCGCAGCGCCAGCGGGCGGCCCCGCATGACGGGCGGGATCTCGTCGGTCAGCTCGGCGGCCTCGGCCGCGTTCTCCCGCACATAGATCGCATAGGCCGAGCGGTAGGGCGTGTCGGCGCTGTGGCTTTCATGATGGAGCAGCAGCACGCTTTCGCCCGGCTCGGCATCGTCCAGCGTGATGCGGCAGGGAAAGCCGGGCTTGACGGTCACGGCCTTGCGGACAATGCCGCGGGCGGCGAGTTCCGCGTCGGGCAGACCGAACAGGGGGCGGAAGGGTTCCGGCGACAGGCCGGTGATACGGAAGGTCATCTCGGGCACTCCTGGATGTGACGATCACCTTGTGCCGCCGGCCAATGGCTGCGCCCACCCGATCCTTGCGATTGTATCCGGCCTTGCGATTGTATCCGGCCTTGCGATTGTATCCGGCATGGCCTGACGCCATGTCTTGAACGATCTGACCCTCAACCGGAGCCTGACCCATGCCGCACGTCATCCTGCACCATTCCGATCTCGACGCCCTGGGCCTGACGCCCGAACGGCTGGTCGATGCGGTCTTCCACGGCATGGAGGCGAGCGAGCTTTTCGATCCGAACGACATCAAGGTGCGCGTTGTGCCCGTCAGCCACTACCGCAATGGCCGCAACAACTATTCCTTCATCCACGCCGAAGCCCGGATCATGCCGGGGCGCACGCCGGCGCAGAAGGCGGCGATGTCCGACCTCGTCCTGTCGGCCGTGCAGGCGCTCGATACGCCGGTGGCGTCCATCACCGTCGAGGTCAGCGATATCGACCGGGCCTGCTATGCCAAGGCGGTGACGCAGGAAAGCGGTGTGACACTGAAGGCCTGAGCCCTGTGGCGCAAGACTGACAGAGGCGGGGAAGGTGCCTTGTCATCGCTTCCCAACGCGTTCTAATGGGGGTTGAACCTCTTATCGCGGAATTCCCCACCCATGCGCCTGTCCCGCTTCTTCCTGCCCGTCCTCAAGGAAACCCCCTCCGACGCCCAGATCGTCTCGCACCAGCTGATGCTGCGCGCCGGCATGATCCGGCAGCAATCCGCCGGCATCTATTCCTGGCTGCCGCTGGGTCTGAAGGTGCTCAAGAAGGTCGAGCAGATCGTCCGCGAGGAGCAGAACCGCGCCGGTGCGGTGGAGCTGCTGATGCCGACCATCCAGTCGGCCGATCTGTGGCGCGAAAGCGGCCGCTATGACGATTACGGTGCGGAGATGCTGCGCATCACGGATCGTCACGAGCGCGACATGCTGTTCGGGCCGACGAACGAGGAGATGATCACCGAGATCTTCCGCTCCTATTGCCGGTCCTACAAGGACCTGCCCAAGCTGCTCTACCACATCCAGTGGAAGTTCCGGGACGAGATCCGCCCGCGCTTCGGCGTGATGCGGGGCCGCGAATTCCTGATGAAGGACACTTATTCCTTCGATCTGGACGAAGAGGCGGCGCGCCGCTCCTACAACAAGATGTTCATCGCCTATCTGAACACCTTCTCGCGGATGGGTCTGAAGGCCGTGCCGATGAAGGCGGATACCGGCCCGATCGGCGGTGATCTGTCGCACGAGTTCATCGTGCTGGCGGAAACCGGCGAGAGCGAAGTGTTCTGCCATGCCGGTCTCGTCGACATGGGCGCACCGGGCACGGACATCGATTTCGATGGCGATCTGCAGCCGCTGGTCGACCAGCGCACCGCGCTCTATGCCGCAACCGACGAGATGCATGAACCCGACGTGTTCGCCCGGGTGCCCGAGGACCGCCGTCTGACGGCGCGCGGTATCGAGGTGGGGCATATCTTCTATTTCGGCACCAAATATTCCGATCCGATGAAGGCGCTGGTCACGCATCCCGACGGCAAGGAGCGGGCAGTGCATATGGGCTCCTACGGCGTCGGCGTGTCGCGCCTCCTGGGCGCGATCATCGAGGCGCATCACGACGAGAAGGGCTGTATCTGGCCCGAGGAAGTCGCGCCCTTCGGTGTCGGTATTCTCAATCTGCGTGCCGGCGATGGCGAGGCCGATGCGGCCTGTGAAGACGCTTATGGCAAGCTCACCGCCGCCGGTCTCGACCCGCTCTATGACGACACGTCGGAACGGCCGGGCGGCAAGTTTGCCACGGCCGACCTGATCGGCTTGCCCTACCAGCTCGTCATCGGTCCGCGCGGTCTGAAAGAGGGCAAGGTGGAGCTGAAAGTGCGCCGCACCGGCGAAACCCACGAGCTTTCGCCGGAGGATGCCGTCAACCGTCTCGCCGAAAGGGCTTTTGCCGATGGCTGATCCCGCAGTCCGTGCAGCCGGGGGCGCACGCCCCTTCTCGCCCTATGAATTCATGCTGGCCTTCCGCTATCTGCGGGCCCGGCGGAAGCATGGCGGCGTCGCACTGATTGCCATGATCTCCTTTGGCGGGATCACCCTGGCCGTTCTCGGCCTGATCGCTGTCATGTCGATCATGAACGGTTTCCGGGCGGAGCTCTTCAGCCAGCTGCTCGGCTTTCAGCCGCATGTCTATGTCGATACACGTAATCTCGATGCCGAGCGTGTCGAAGCGCTGGTGCGCGAGCTTGAGGCGATGCCGGGCGTGCTCAGCGCCGATCCGGTGGTCCAGGGGCAGGTCCTGGCGTCGTCCGAGCGCTATCAGAGTGTCATCGTCGTGCTGGGTACCCGGCCCGGGGACGTTGCTGCGCTGGACGTGATTGCCAATCCATCGCCGGACGGCCGCACCGGCCTCGTCGAGGGCAGTCTCGACGGCTTCGGTGAGGGCCATAATGGCGGTGACACGATCATCCTGGGCTCGGGGATTGCCCGGCGTCTCGCTGTCGGTGTCGGCGACCGGGTGACCTTCACCACGGCCCGCGGCACGCCGACCGTGTTCGGGGCGCGGCCCAACCAGAAAGCCTATTATGTCGGGGCCGTCCTGGCCGCCGGCGTGTCGACCATCGACGAGAGTGCGGCCTTCATGCCGCTGGACCAGGGCCGGGTCTTCTTTGCCAAGGGCGAGGGGACCGACCAGATCCAGGTGCGGCTGACCGATCCGGACATGGCCGCCAGCATGGTGGGAAGCATCGGTGCGCTCGCCGGTCCCGACGCCGCCGCCTATGACTACACCCAGCTCAACCCGGCCTTCTACAACGCGCTGGAATTCGAGCGCACCGCGATGCGGCTCATCCTGTCGATCGTTGTCGCGATCGCCGCGATGAACATCATCTCCGGCCTGGTGATGCTGGTGAAGAACAAGGGGCGCGACATCGCCATCCTGCGCACCATGGGGGCAACGCAGGCGTCCGTGATGCGCGTCTTCCTGATCGTCGGAGCGTCGATCGGGGTTCTCGGCACGCTGGCCGGCATCCTTCTGGGCATTCTCTTCGTGGTGAATATCGGCCCGATCCAGGATTTCATCACCTGGACGACAGGCACCAATCCCTGGGATCCGAGCGTCTATTTCCTCTATCGCATTCCGGCCAAGCTGGACTGGGGCGAGGTGGCCTTCATCTCCATCTTCGGCTTCATCGTCTCGCTGCTGGTGACGCTGCCGCCGGCCTGGCGCGCCGCGCGTCTCGATCCCGTGGAGGCGCTGCGCTATGAGTGATCCCGTCCTCGATCTGCGCGAGATCGTGCGCACCTACGTAACCGAAGCCGACACGCTGGAAGTGCTGCGCGGGGTCAGCCTGACCCTGATGCCCGGCGAGATCGTCGGCCTGGTCGGACCCTCCGGTTCCGGCAAGTCGTCGCTCCTGCATGCCGCGGGTCTGCTGGAACGGCCCGATGGCGGGGAAGTGGTTGTCTGCGGCGCGGCGACAAGCGGCCTGTCCGACCGGCAGCGCACGGCGATCCGCCGCCGGGATATCGGCTTTGTCTACCAGTTCCACCACCTGCTGCCCGAATTCGATGCGCGCGAGAATATCGTGCTGCCGCAGCTGATCGGAGGTGTGCCGCGCAAGGCGGCCATCGCGCGGGCCGATGCCCTGCTCGAGCGGCTGGGCCTGTCCGACCGCGCCACCCACCAGCCCTCGCAATTGTCCGGCGGCGAGCAGCAGCGTGTCGCCATCGCCCGTGCGCTGGCCAATGCACCGCATGTGCTGCTGGCCGACGAGCCGACCGGCAATCTCGACCCGACCACCTCGGCGACCGTGTTCGAGGCCTTCCGCGAGACGGTGCGCGATGCCGGGGCCGCGGCCCTGGTGGCGACGCATAATCACGACCTCGCGGCCAGGATGGATCGTGTCGTGACCTTCCAGGACGGGCATCT
Source organism: Maricaulis sp. (assembly GCA_002707795.1). Lineage (GTDB taxonomy): Bacteria > Pseudomonadota > Alphaproteobacteria > Caulobacterales > Maricaulaceae > Maricaulis > Maricaulis virginensis. The sequence goes on along the minus strand of PANX01000097.1, from coordinate 44,860 downwards.
CACGCCCTACAGCCCGGAAACGGCCTAGATATTCCCGGAGCATGCCTGACGGAACATTTGCGGAACTTTCTGCTTGACGCCGTGCTTGTGCCGAAATAGAACAAACACGGAACATGAATTCGGGAGGTTGTCATGCGCCGCGTTCTTCAAGATGTCTCTGCCGCCACGGCTGTGCTGGGTTTCGCCTGGATGATCGCCATGTGGGGAAGCGTGCTCGGCGCGGCCTGAGGCGAGTGCGGGCGCGGGCGCAGTGCAGGGCGCAGGTCTTTCCGGTCGCGTTTACTGAGATCGGGCCCGCAAGCCTGATTTCGCCTGAGGCGTTCCTGGCGTAGTTTATTGGCCTCTCGACTCGCGGCGGCCGGTTTCGGTTTGTTTGGCGGGGCTTTTGTCCCGATGATGCGCGTGGCGGGGCGGTTCTGAAACGCTGACGGAGCGGGCGATGACGGCGAAACAACCCTTTGTGCATCTTCGGGTCCGCTCGCCCTATTCGCTGCTCGAGGGTGCGATCCGCATGCCGCAGATGGTGTCGGCCTGCCGCGAGCACGGCATGCCCGCCATCGCGCTGACCGACAGCAATAACCTCTTCGGCGCCCTGGAATTCTCCGAGGTCATGGCCGGGGCAGGGATCCAGCCGATCGTCGGCTGTACGCTCGCTGTGCGCACGGTCGACCCGCATCCGGGCGAACGCGCCGAACCGGAAGGCATGCTGGCACTGCTGGTGCAGGACCGCACCGGTTATGAAAACCTCATGGCACTGTCCAGTGCCGCCTATCTCGACGTTGACGGGTCGGAAGAGCCGCATGTGCCGCTGTCCCTCGTGCTCGAGCATGCGGAAGGCCTGATCTGTCTGACGGGCGGTCCGGACGGCGTGCTTAACCGCTTTGTGACCGGCGGGCGGCAGCCGGAAGCCACCCGGTTGCTGGAGCGCCTCTCGGCGGCCTTCGGCGACCGGCTCTATGTCGAGCTGCAGCGTCACGGGCTCGCCGAGGAGCTGGAGGCCGAGAACTGGCTGGTCGAGGAGGCCTACAGCCGCGGCCTGCCGCTGGTCGCCACCAACGAGGCCTATTTCCCGGACCCCTCGATGCACAAGGCGCATGATGCGCTCCTGTGTATTTCCGAAAGCTCCTACGTCTCGGTGCAGGACCGCCGCCGGGTGACGCCGGATCACTATCTCACCTCGCCGGACGACATGAATGCGCGCTTTTCGGATCTGCCCGAAGCGCTCGCCAACACGCTGGAGATCGCCCGGCGCTGTGCCTACCGGGTGCGCACGCACGCGCCCATCCTGCCCAGCTTTCCCACCCGGGACGGGCGTGACGAGGCCGAGGAGCTTGCCGCCCGCGCCCATGAGGGCCTGACGGAACGCCTCGCCGCCGGCGCCGATGCCGCGCCGGAGGAAGCCTATCGCGAGCGGCTGGATTTCGAGCTCGGCATCATCCGCCAGATGGGCTTTCCCGGCTACTTCCTGATCGTTTCCGACTTCATCCAGTGGGCCAAGGCGCATGACATTCCGGTCGGGCCGGGCCGGGGTTCCGGCGCCGGCTCGCTCGTGGCCTACGCGCTGACCATTACCGATCTGGACCCGCTGCGCTTCGGTCTCCTGTTCGAGCGCTTCCTCAATCCGGAACGCGTCTCCATGCCGGACTTCGACGTCGACTTCTGCCAGGAGCGGCGCGGCGAGGTGATCCGCTATGTGCAGGAGCGCTACGGTCATGACCGCGTGGCGCAGATCATCACCTTCGGCACCCTGCAGGCCCGCGCCGTGGTGCGCGATACCGGCCGCGTGCTGCAATTGCCCTTCGGCCTGGTCGACAAGCTGGCCAAGCTGGTGCCGTCCAATCCGGCCAATCCGGTCACCCTGGCCGAGGCGCTCAAGATCGAGCCGCGGCTGGAGGAGATGCGCCGCGACGACGATGCCGTCGACAGCCTGCTCACGGTCGCGCTGCGGCTGGAGGGCTTCTTCCGCAATGCCTCCACCCACGCCGCCGGTGTGGTGATCGGCGACCGCAAGCTCTCCGAACTCGTCCCGCTCTACCGCGATCCGCGCTCCGACATTCCCGCCACCCAGTTCAACATGAAATGGGTCGAGCCGGCGGGCCTGGTGAAGTTCGACTTCCTGGGCCTGAAAACCCTCACCGTGATCGCCCGCGCGCTGGGCTATATCGCCTCGGCCGGCAAGGAGGTTCCCGATATCGAGGGGATCGACTTCGACGACAAGGCGACGTTCGAGCTTCTCCAGTCCGGCCATGCGATCGGCGTGTTCCAGCTGGAAAGCTCGGGCATGCGCGACACGCTGAAGAAGATGAAGCCGGACGCGATCGAGGACCTGATCGCCCTGATCTCGCTCTACCGCCCCGGGCCGATGAAGAATATCGACGTTTATGTCGACCGGAAGTTCGGCCGGGCCGAGGTCGATTGTCTCCACCCAGATCTGGAAGGCGTGCTGCAGGAGACCTACGGCGTCATCATCTACCAGGAACAGGTGATGCAGATCGCGCAGATCCTGTCCGGCTACTCGCTCGGCGAAGCCGACCTTCTGCGCCGTGCCATGGGCAAGAAGAAGAAGGAGGAGATGGACAAGCAGAAAGTCCGTTTTCTCGAGGGCGCCGAGGCCAAAGGTGTGAGCCGCGAGAAGGCCTCCTACATCTTCGAACTCGTTGCCGAGTTTGCCGGCTACGGCTTCAACAAGTCCCACGCCGCCGCCTATGCGGCGATCGCCTACCGGACGGGCTATCTCAAGGCCAATTATCCGGTCGAGTTCATGGCGGCGCTGATGTCGCTCGACGCGGCCAATACCGACAAGCTGGCCGCCTTCTTCCAGGAAATCCGCCGCATGGGGATCGAGGTGCGGCCGCCGGACGTCAATGCGTCCGAGGCCGATTTCTCGGTCGAGGAGGGGACGATCCGCTTTGCCCTCGGCGCGATCCGCAATGTCGGCTTTTCGGCGATGGAGCACATCGTGGCCGAGCGGTCGGAGAACGGGCCGTTCAGGGATCTCTATGATTTCGCCGAACGCGTCGATCCGCGGCATATCAACAAGCGCACATTCGAAAATCTGGCGCGGGCCGGGGCGTTCGACAGTCTCGATCCCGACCGGGCCCGGGTGCTGGAAAGCGCGGAAACCCTGCTCTCCATGGCCCAGCACGCCGCGCAGCAGCGCGAGAGTGCCCAGGCCAGCCTGTTCGGCGGTGGCGGGGATGATGTCGCGCTGGAGCGCCCGCGCCTGCCGCAACCCGATCCCTGGACCGCGACCCAGAGGCTGGATGCGGAACTCTCCGCCATCGGCTTCTATCTCTCCGGTCACCCGCTGGATGACATGGCCGAACACCTGGCCAGCCGCGGCGTCGTCTTCCATGCCGAGGCGCCGGCGCGTGTCGCCGACGGCGCTACCGCGCTGCGCCTGTCCGGCATGGTGCGCCGGCGTCAGGAGCGTGTCTCGAACAAGTCCGGCGAGCGCTTTGCCTGGGTGACGCTGTCGGATCCCACGGGCGAGTTCGAGGTGTTTGTCGCGCCGGAACTCCTGCGCACTTCGCGCGACCTGCTCGACAGCGGCCAGGCGGTGCTGGTGAATTGCCGGGTCGACGAGCGGGACGAGCAGATTTCCTTCTTTGCCGACCGTCTGGAAGTGCTGGATATGCAGGTGTGTGCCGAGCGTCTGCGCGTGCGTCTGGACGATGCGGCAGCGCTGTCGCGCATCCATGCGCGGCTGGAGCGGGCCAACGGCCGGGCGGATGTCTCCAGGGACGCGGTGATCGATCTTTTCGTGCCGATTGCGGGCGGCGGGGAGGTGGAATTGCGCCTGCCGGGCCGGCACAGCGCCGACAGCGCGCTGCAGGCGGCGCTGAAGGGCGTTGACGGTGTCGCTTCGGTTGAAGTGGCCTAGGCATTGGCATGACACGGCCGGACACCGGCTGTCCGCGTGATCCGCTGCTCTGAAGCGCCTTGCCCCGCTTGCCAAACCGGCTGTCTTGGGCCTATAAGCCGCGCCATCACGCACACGGGGCATCGTCCGGCCGAAGGCCTGACGCTCCGGTGCCGTTCGCATGTGCGGGCGGCTCCGCTCCGTGGAGGCCAACCGGAAAAGGAAAAATCGATGGCTCTCCCTGAATTCAGCATGCGCCAGCTGCTCGAAGCCGGCTGTCACTTCGGTCACCAGACCCACCGCTGGAACCCGAAGATGAAGGACTTCATCTTTGGCGAACGGTCCAACATCCACATTATCGACCTGTCCCAGTCCGTCCCGCTGCTCCACCAGGCCCTGGTGAAGGTGCGCGAAACGGCGGCCAAGGGCGGTCGCGTCCTCTTCGTCGGCACGAAGCGCCAGGCCCAGGAACCCCTGGCCCAGGCTGCGTCGCGCTGCGCCCAGTACTACATGAACCAGCGCTGGCTCGGCGGTACGCTGACCAACTGGCGCACCATCTCCAACTCGATCGCCCGTCTGCGCGAGCTGGAAACGATGTTCGAAGGTGAGGGCGGCCTGGCCGGCCTGACCAAGAAGGAACAGCTGATGCTGACCCGTGAGCGCGAGAAGCTCGACCGGTCGCTCGGCGGCATCAAGGACATGGGCGGCACGCCGGACCTGATGTTCGTGATCGACACGAACAAGGAAGCCATCGCCATCCAGGAAGCCAAGAAGCTGGGCATTCCGGTGATCGCCGTGGTCGACACGAATTGCGACCCGGATCCGATCGACTTCCCGATCCCGGGCAATGACGACGCCTCGCGCGCGATCGCCCTGTACTGCGACCTGATCGCTGACGCTGTGCTGGACGGCATGGCCGACAGCCAGATGGCCATGGGCATGGATCTGGGCGAAGCCGAAGCACCGGTCGAGACGCTGGTCGAGGAAACTGCCGCCGAAGAGACCGCTGCCACGGAAGCCGAAGCCGCGAAGGGCGACGAGGCTGCCACGGAAACGTCGTCTGAATCTGACAAGACCGAAGCGTAAGCTTCGATTTCACGAGCGATAATCCAGGAGATACCGATGGCCGCGATTACTGCTGCTCTCGTCAAGGAACTGCGCGAAAAGACCGGCGTAGGCATGATGGACTGCAAGAAGGCGCTGAACGAGACCGATGGCGACTTCGAAGCCGCCGTTGACTGGCTGCGCAAGAAGGGCCTGTCCAAGGCTGCCAAGAAGGCTGACCGTGTTGCTGCCGAAGGCCTCGTTGCCGTGGCAACCGAAGGCGGCCAGGGTGCCGTCGTCGAGGTGAACTCGGAAACCGACTTCGTCGCCCGGAACGAGAAGTTCCAGTCGGCGGTGAAGGAAATCGCCGCGCTCGCGATCGGCACGTCCGGTGATGTGGACACCCTGAAGGCCGCCAAGCTCGCTTCCGGCGACACCGTCGAGGACAAGCTGACCAACCTGATCGCCACGATCGGCGAGAACATGGCGCTGCGCCGCGCCGCCGTCGTGACGGCCGAGCCGGGCGTGGTCGCCAGCTATGTCCACAATCCGGCTGCGGACGACATGGGCGCCATCGGCGTCCTGGTCGGGCTGAAGTCGGGCGGCGATGCCGCCAAGCTGGCCGATCTTGGCCGCAAGATCGCGATGCACGTCGCGGCCGGTTCGCCGGCTGTGGCCGTCTCCGTCGATGTCGACGGCGTCGACTCGGCCCTGGCGGACAAGGAACGCGAAGTGTTCGCCGACCAGGCCCGCCAGTCCGGCAAGCCGGAAAACATTATCGAGAAGATGGTGGAAGGCCGCATGCGCAAGTTCTACGAGGAAGTCGTGCTCTTGAAGCAGGCTTTCGTCATGGACCCGGACCGCACCATCGAGCAGGTGCTGGCCGATGCCTCCAAGGAACTGGGCACGCCGGTCGAGATCTCCGGCTTCGCGCGCATGGCGCTGGGCGAAGGCGTCGAGAAGAAGTCCGAAGACTTCGCCGCCGAGGTCGCTGCGGCGACCGGCCAGTCCTGATCGTACTGAAAGCGGTGGCGCTTTAAAGCGCCGCCGCTTTCTATATGCTGCACGCCGTGACTGATTCATCTGTATCCGGGCCGGTTTCAGGCCAAGAGAACCCGCCGCAATTCCGGCGGGTTCTGCTCAAGATTTCCGGCGAAGCCCTGATGGGCGACCAGAACTACGGGATCGATATGCCGATGGCAGATCGCATCGCGTCCGAGGTCGCCGAGGCCGTGCGTGCCGGTACCGAAATCTGCCTGGTGATCGGCGGCGGGAATATCTTCCGCGGGCTCACCGGTGCCGCCAAGGGCATGGACCGGGCCGCGGCCGACTATATGGGCATGCTGGCCACCGTCATGAATGCGCTGGCCATGCAGACCGCGCTGGAACGCATCGGTGTCCAGACGCGTGTCCAGTCTGCCATTCCCATGACGACAGTGTGCGAGCCCTATATCCGGCGCCGCGCCATCCGCCATATGGAAAAGGGCCGGGTGGTGATCTTCGCCGCCGGCACGGGCAATCCCTTTTTCACCACCGATACGGCTGCTGCCCTGCGTGCGGCCGAGATGGGCTGCGACGCGCTGCTCAAGGGCACGCAGGTCGACGGTGTCTATTCCGACGATCCACGCAAGAACCCGGACGCGGAACGCTATGATCAGCTCGACTATCTCGACGTGCTGACCCGCGATCTCAAGGTGATGGACGCCTCGGCGGTGACGCTGATGCGGGAAAATGCCATTCCGATCGTCGTGTTCAGCATTCACGAGAAGGGCGGTCTGGCCCGCGTCCTGGCCGGCCAGGGCGTGTGCACCATGATCGGCAAGCCGCGGCCCGCCCCGTCAGCTGGCAAATAACAGGAAAGAGCAAGCCATGAGCGACGATATCGATTTCGACGAAGCCGACCTCAAGCGGCGCATGGACGGGGCGATCGAGGCCCTGCGCAAGGAATTCGGCGGTTTGCGCACCGGCCGCGCCAGCGCCGGCCTGCTCGATCCGATCAAGGTCGAGGCCTATGGCACGCCGACCCCGATCAACCAGGTCGCAACGGTCTCGGTTCCCGAACCGCGCATGATTTCGGTCCAGGTGTGGGACCGGACCATGGTCGCTGCCGTGGACAAGGCGATCCGCAATTCCGGTATCGGCCTGAACCCGGTGATGGAAGGCCAGTTGCTGCGTATTCCGATCCCGCCGCTCAATGAGGAGCGCCGCGCCGAGATCGCCAAGCTGGCCGGCACCTATGCCGAGCACGCCCGCGTCGCCGTGCGCAATGTGCGCCGCGACGGTATGGATGCGCTCAAGAAGATGGAAAAGGATGGCGTGCTGTCCGAGGACGAGCACAAATCCTTCGCCGAGGACGTGCAGAAACTGACGGACGATGCGATCAAGCGGATCGATGAGAGCCTGAAGACCAAGCAAGAAGAGATCATGCAGGTCTGATCCCCCGCTTGCGGAGCGAACCCATGACCGACGACGCTTCCGCTACCCGGCCGGGGCCCGCCCATGTGGCGATCATCATGGACGGCAATGGCCGCTGGGCGAAATCCCGCGGCCGGCCGCGGGCCTTCGGGCACCGGCGCGGCGTCGAGACCGTGCGCAAGGCGGTCGAGACCGCCGGCGATCTCGGCGTGCGCTATCTGACATTGTTCTCTTTCTCGACGGAAAACTGGAACCGTCCGGCCGATGAGGTCGGGGCGCTGTTCCAGCTGATGAAGACCTATGTCGAGGCCGATCTCGAACAGCTTGCCGCGCGCGGGGTGCGGATCCGCATCATCGGCCGGCGCGACAATCTGGGCGAGGACATCAAGGCGATCATCGAACGGGCCGAGACGCAGACCGCCGCAAACGACCGGTTTCACCTCACCATCGCTTTCAATTACGGCGGACGGGACGAGCTGGTGCGTGCCGCGCAGACGCTCGCCCGGGCCGCGCGGGACGGCGAGATCGATCCTGACACCATCGACAATGCAGCCTTCGAGCAGGCCCTCGACACGCATGGCCTGCCCGATGTCGATCTTTTGATCCGCACCAGCGGGGAAGAGCGCATTTCCAACTTCCTGCTGTGGCAGCTGGCCTATGCGGAACTCCTCTTCCTCGATGTGCTGTGGCCGGACTTCTCGGCACAGCATTTCGCCGAGGCGGTCGATGCCTTCAAGCAGCGCAGCCGGCGCTATGGTGGGCTCGATGCCGGCGCGGCGTGACCCGGTCTTCCGGCGCCGTCTGATCTCGGCGCTGCTGCTGGGGCCGCTGGCGCTGGTCCTGTTGTGGATGGGCGGGCTGGTCTTTACCGCCTGGGTGGCCGCCTTCGCTGCGGCCATGGCCTGGGAATGGATCCAGATGTCGGACCCCAAGGCGCCGCCGGTGGCCTATGCCATTGCCTGTGCCACCGCCTCCGGGGCGGTCCTGCTGGCTGGCGAGACCTCGACCCAGGATGCGCTGTTCTGGGGCGCCGCCGGAACGCTGGCGGCCGGTATCGAGCGCTGGCGGCGCGGCTGGTCGATCGAGGTGCTGGGCGTGCTCTACGTGTCGCTGGCTGCGGGATTGCTCGCTTCCATGCGCGCCGAAGCCGAGCATGGCCTGCCGATGGTGGTGCTGCTGTTTGCCATCGTTTGGGCTGCGGACAGTCTGGCGTATATTGCCGGAACCTGGCTGGGCGGTCCGAAACTCGTGCCCCAGGCCAGTCCCAACAAGACCTGGTCCGGCTTCATTGCCGGGCTTGCCGCCGGAACCGCTGCGGGCGTGGCCGCCGGCGCGGTCTTCGATCTCAACCTGCCGGTGGTGGCCGTTTTTGCGGCGGTCGTCGCCGTCGCATCCGTGCTGGGCGATCTGGCGATGTCCCTGTTCAAGCGCAGTTTCAACGTCAAGGATTCCGGAACGCTGATTCCGGGCCATGGCGGCGTGCTGGATCGTGTCGATGCGCTGATGCTGGCGGTGATCACCGCCGTGCTGTTCCAGCGTGTGATCCCGCTGGGCTGGGGAATGTCATGACCGCGCCCCGCCGTATCAGCGTTCTGGGCGCTACCGGCTCGGTCGGACTGGCCACGCTCGACCTGGTCGCCCGGGCGGCGCCGGGGACGTTTGACGTGGTCGCGCTGACCGCGCGGACCAATGCCGTGGAGCTGGCCCGGCAGGCGATCCGGCACCGGGCCTCGCATGTCGCGATTGCCGACCCCGCCGCCGCGCCGGAATTGCGCGAGGCCCTGGCCGGTCATCCCGGCATCTCCATCGGTGTTGGCGAGGATGCGGTGTGCGAGGCGGCTGCAGTGCCGGCCGACTGGACCATGGCGGCCATTGTCGGCGCGGCGGGGCTGCGGCCGACGCTGGAAGCCGTCCGCCAGGGCGCCGCGCTGGCCTTTGCCAACAAGGAATGCCTGGTCTGCGCCGGGCCGCTCTTCATGCAGGAAGCGGCGCGCTGCGGCGCGACGCTGCTGCCGGTGGACAGCGAGCACAATGCCGTCTTCCAGGTCTTCAACGCGGCGCACAGGTCTGCGATCCGCTCGATCACGCTCACAGCGTCGGGCGGGCCGTTCCGCACCTGGCCGCTCGAACGCATGGCGGCCGCCAGCCGCACCGACGCACTGACCCATCCGACCTGGTCGATGGGGGCCAAGATCACCATCGACAGCGCGTCGATGATGAACAAGGGGCTGGAGATCATCGAGGCCTGCTGGCTGTTCGATCTGCCGCCGGAACAGGTCGAGGTGGTGGTACATCCCCAGTCCATCGTGCACGGCCTTGTCGAATATGCCGATGGCAGCCTGCTGGCCCAGCTGGGCTCGCCGGACATGCGCACGCCGATCGCCAGTGCGCTGGCCTGGCCGGAGCGCATGGAGGCGCCGGTCGAGCGTCTCAGACTGGACCAGATCGCGCGGCTGGAGTTCGAGGCACCCGATCCTGTGCGGTTTCCGGCCATCCGTCTGGCCCGCGATGCGATCCGGGCAGGGGGGATTGCCCCCGCCGTGCTGAACGCCGCGAATGAAATTGCAGTCGAGGCTTTCCTGGCCGGGCGGATCGGCTTCCTTGACATCACGGCGAGTGTTGAAGAGGTTCTGGCGCTCGCCCAGGCGGATGCGGACATGCCGCGCGCGCTTGCAGCCTTCGAGGATGTGTTCGCCATCGACCGGCGGGCCCGCGAGCTGGCACGCGACTTGATTGGTGGCCTGTCAGTGGAAACGAGATCACGGAACACGATGTCATGAGCCTGATCGGCACCGGCTTTCTCACGATTTTCTCATTCGTCTTCCTGATCTCGATCGTCGTCGTGATCCACGAGCTTGGCCACTACTGGGCCGGCCGCGTGTGCGGCGTGCATGCCGAGGCCTTTTCCATGGGGTTCGGCCCGACAATCGCCTCCTGGCGCGACAAGCGCGGCACGGTCTGGCGCATCGCGGCCTTTCCCCTTGGCGGATATGTGAAATTTCTCGGCGATGCCGGCGCGGCCAGTGAGCCTGACGCTGAAAAGCTTGAGGAAATCCGCAAGCGCATGGGGCCGGATGCCGAGCGCTGCTATCACTTCAAACCGATCTGGCAGCGCGCTTTCGTGACGGCGGCCGGACCGATCGCGAACTTCATCCTGGCCATCTTCATCTTCGCCAGCCTTGCCCTGGCGCTGGGTGGCCCGCCCTACCAGCCGCCGGTCGTCGGCACCGTCGCCGAGGACAGCGCCGCCGCAGAAGCCGGCTTCCAGGCCGGTGACCGCATTGTCGCGATCAACGGTACCAGCATCGATTCCTTCGACGACATCGTGACGGAAGTCGTCTGGCGGCCGGGCGAGGAGATGCGCTTCGATATCGAACGCGCCGGCGAGATGATGGTGCTGCGGGCGGCGCCACGGGCCACCGAGGTCGAGGACCGGTTCGGCGGCACGCGCACACTCGGGCGGATCGGCCTGGGCTCGGTCATGACGCCGCCGCTGCGCGACAGCTACAACCCCGTTACCGCCATCGGCTACGGTATCGACCGCACCTGGACGGCGGTGTCGATGACGGCGCGCTATGTGGTCCGCGTCATCACGGGCCGGGTCTCGCCGGAACTGCTCAACGGCCCGGTGGGAATCGCAACGGCGGCCGGCCAGACCGCCGTGACCAGCGTCGAAGCGGGCGGAAATGCCGGCGAAAGCACTTTCTTGCTGCTTGTTAATCTCGTGCATCTGGCAGGCTTCCTGTCGGTTGGACTGGGTTTGGTGAATCTTCTACCGATCCCCATCCTCGACGGCGGCCATCTGGTGTATTACGCCTATGAGGCGGTTGCCCGGCGTCCGCTGAGCATGAAAGCGCAGGCCATCGGATTCCGGGTGGGACTTGCACTTGTGCTCGGTATGATGCTTGTAGCGACCTGGAATGACCTGAATTACCTGCTCGGGCAGATTTTCTGACCGGGCCCAGCAAGCGGCGATCTTCCATGGCGAGTGTTCTGCGTATTCTCTTCGCAGCCCTTTTGACTGTGACATTGCCGGCCATCGCGCCGGCCCAGCAATCCGGTGTGGAAGAGACTCCGCAAACGGCCCCCGAAGCCGAGGCCCGGCCGGTGATCCGGCAGATTCTGGTTGAGGGCAATCAACGGGTCGAAGCCGATACCGTCCTGTCCTACCTGCTGCTCCAGCCGGGCCAGGTTTACGATACACGCCTGGTCAACCTGTCGATCCAGACACTGTTTGCGACCGGCCTGTTTTCCGATGTGCAGTTCGAGGACCGCGGCGAGCAGGTCATCGTTCGCGTCCAGGAAAACCCGATCATCAACCGGGTGATCCTCGAGGGCAACAGCGCCATCGACGACGAAAAGATCACTGACGAGATCGAGGCCCAGCCGCGCGCGATCTTCACGCGGGCGCGGGTCCAGTCGGACGTCCAGCGCATCATCGAGGTCTATCGCCGGTCGGGCCGTTTTGCGGCCTCCGTGACCCCGAAGATCGTCGAGCAGCCGCAGAACCGCGTCGACCTGATCTTCGAGATTTCCGAAGGCCCGGTGACCGGCGTGCGCCGCATCAACTTCATCGGCAATGAAAGCTTCTCCGACCGCCGTCTGCGCCGCGAGCTGGTGACGCGCGAATCGCGCTGGTGGCGGTTCTTCTCGTCGAACGACAATTACGATCCGGATCGTCTGGAATACGACCAGGAATTGCTGCGCCAGTTCTACATGAACCAGGGCTATGCCAATTTCCGCGTTCTCTCCGCCGTCGCCGAGCTGACGCCGGACCAGGAAAGCTTCTACATCACGATCACGATCGACGAGGGCGAGATCTTCAACTTCGGTGAAGTCACCGTGTCGACCGAGATCGAGGATCTCAACGAGGAATTCCTCGCCGCGACCCTGCCGATCCGGGAAGGCGATCTCTATCGCGGCGAACTGATCGAGAGCGGCATCGACCAGCTGACCTTTGCTGCCGGTGCCGCAGGCTATGCCTTCGTCAATATTTCGCCGCGCACGACGCGCAATCGCGAAGACCGGACCGTCGATATCGAGTTCGTGATCGATGAGGGCCCGCGCGTCTATATCGAGCGCATCGACATTGTCGGGAACACCCGGACGCTGGACCGCGTGATCCGCCGCGAGCTGGACATTGTCGAGGGCGACGCCTTCAACCAGGTCCTGATCGACCGGTCGCGCAACAATGTGCGGCGCCTGGGTTTCTTCGAGGAAGTCGAAGTCAACGAGACGCCGGGCTCCGCGCCGGACCGGGCGCGTGTCCAGGTGGCCGTGACCGAGCAGCCGACCGGCGAACTGGCCTTCGGCGCCGGCTTCTCCTCGACGGATGCCTTCCTGGTCGACCTGTCGATCTCGGAGCGGAACCTGCGCGGCCGCGGGCAGTTCCTGCGCTTCCGCATCTCCGCCAGCTCGAACCGCGAATCGATCGATATCCGCTTTACCGAGCCGCGCTTCCTGGACCGCAATCTGGCCGCCGGCTTCGACCTGTTCCGCGTCAATTCGGACTTCCTGTCGGAAGCCTCCTTCCAGACCGAATCGACGGGCGCCAGCGTGCGTCTCGGCTTCCCGGTAACGGCCTCGACCAACCTGCAGCTGGGTTACACGCTGCGGACCGACAATGTGCTGGTCTATTCGTCCGCCTCGCAGGCCCTGCTCAACCAGGCCGGCGAGCGTACGACGTCGGTGCTCACCTATACGCTCAACTGGTCGCGCCTGAACGACCCGATCGAGCCGAGCCGCGGCTACCGTCTGCAGTTCTCGCAGGGCTTTGCCGGTATTGGCGGGGATGTCCGCTATGTCCGGTCTGAAATCGAGGGTGCCATCTACCGGCCGGTCCTCCCGCGCCTGTTCGACAACAACATCGTCGCAAGCTTCACGATGAATGGTGGTTTCGTTCAGCCGTGGGGCGGGGATACCGTCCGCATCAATGACCGCTTCTTCAAGGGCGGCAATTCGTTCCGGGGCTTCGAAGTGGCCGGTATCGGTCCGCGCATCGTGACCCGGAACGCAGAGACGGGCGAGCTGAACCGGGGCGACGCCCTGGGCGGCCGCCTGTACGCAGTCGGGGCGTTCGAGGTGTCCTTCCCGACCGGGTTGCCGGAGCAGTACGGGGTCCGCGCCAGTGTCTTCACCGAGTTCGGTACACTGGGGCTCCTGGATACTCCCGACCAGATCGACGAAGGGGCCGCCGGGACAGCTTTCACGATCGACGACATGGCCCTGCGGGCCTCCGCCGGCGTGAGCATCTTCTGGGATTCACCTTTCGGACCGGTGCGGTTTGACTTTGCCGAGGCCTTCATTCGCGAGGACTACGACAGAGCCGAATTCTTCCGGTTCAGCACGAGAACAGGGTTCTAAAGTTATGAAGTTTATCAAGTCTCTCCTTCTTCTTCCGGTGATGATCGCCGGGCTGGCCGCGCCGGCGCTGGCGCAACAGCCCAACATCGCGGTCATGAACGAGGAACGTGTCCTGCGCGAAAGCGCTGCCGGCCAGCACATCCAGGCCCGCATGCAGGAAATCGCGCGGGAAATCGACGCCGAGCTGACCGCGATGGGCCAGCCGATCCAGCAGGAGACCGAGCGTCTGAACGCGGAAACCGCATCCATGACGCCGCAGGCCATCCAGCAGCGCCCGGACCTGATGCAGCGCATCGAAGCGCTGAACCAGCAGGCCCAGCAATTCGAACTGGCCCGCCGCGCGCGCCAGCAGGAAATCGTCCAGACCGAGCGTCAGGCGATGCGTCCGATCTATGACGCTCTGGGTCCGATCCTGGAAGCCGTCGTGGCGGAACGCGATATCGACATCCTGGTCGATCGCGCCAACCTCGTCTTCGCGTCGCCGGACGTCGACATTTCTGCCGATGTGATCAGCCGCCTCAACACTCAGGTGCCGACCGTTACCGTGACGCGCGTGCGCGTCTCACAGGAAGCGGCGGCCGGGGCTGGCCAGCAGCAGCAATAAGACGGCACGGACCATGGCCGATCCGCGTTTTTTCGACGGACTTGGACCGCTGACGCTCAACGAGATCGCCGCACTTTCGGGTGCGGCGATTTCCGATTCTGCGTCCGGGAATGACACCGTGTGCGAGGTCGCACCGATCAGCGAGGCCAGGGCCGGACGGCTGTGCTATCTGGAAAACGGCCGTCTTCTGAAGGCCCATCCGGACATCCGCCTCGACAGCGTGGTGATCCTGGCGCCGGAAAGCCTGGCCGGGGCCCTGGCAGAGCGCGGCGCCAAAGTGCTGGTGCATCCGCAGCCGCGAGCCGCTTTCGGGCGCGCGGTGGCCGGATTGTTCCGGCCGCGCGAACTGTCGGCAGAGCATGCCATCGACCCGTCGGCCCGCATTACGCCCGGCGTCCGGCTGGGCGTGGGGGTGGTAATCGGCGCCGACGCGGAGATCGGCGAGAAGGTCATGATCGGGCCGGGCAGCGTGATCGCGCCCGGCTGCCGCATCGGTGCGGGCAGCCGTATCGGTCCCCGTGTGGTCATCCAGTGCGCAGACCTGGGCGAAAACTGCAACATTCTTTCGGGAGCCGTGATTGGCGAGGCCGGCTTCGGTGCCGCAGTATCCGATGAGGGTCTCGTTGACATGCCGCATCTGGGCACGGTCGAGATCGCGGCGTCGGTAACCATCGGTGCCAACAGCTGTGTCGACCGGGGGCTGTTCGGTCCGACGCGGATCGGGGAGGGCACCAAGATCGATAATCTCTGCCATATCGGTCATAACTGCCAGGTGGGCCGCAATGTCGCCATGGCGGCCTTTGCCGGTGTGTCGGGCAGCTGCGTGATCGAGGATGACGTGATGTTCGGCGGCCGGGTCGGCCTGCAGGACCATATCACGATCGGCAAGGGCGCACGGATCGGCGGCAATTCGGCCCTCGCGGAAAGCGTGCCGGCCGGCGAAACCTGGATGGGCGATCCCGCCCAGCCGCTGCGCCAGTATCTGCGCCAGGTCTCCGAAGTGCGCCGCCTGGCCCGGCGCGACACAAGAACACCCAAAAAGAAGGACTGACCGGCGTGTCCGACCGGATTGAACACAACGAAATCCTCAAACTCCTGCCACACCGCTACCCCTTTCTCCTCATCGACGCTGCCGAGGATTACCGGGCCGGCGAGTCGATCGTGGGACTGAAGGCCGTGACGGCGAACGAGCCCTTCTTTCCGGGCCATTTCCCCGGCAATCCGGTGATGCCCGGCGTGCTGATGATCGAGGCCATGGCCCAGGCCGGTGCCGTGCTGATGTACAAGACGCTGAAGGCCGCGCCCGATTCTGCGACGGTCTATTTCATGGGCGCCGACAAGGTGCGGTTCCGCTCGCCGGTCCGTCCCGGGATGATGCTGCGCATGCCGGTGTCGGTGACCGCAGCACGCCACGGCGTCTTCAAGTTCAGGGGCGAGGTCTTTGCCAACGGCGTGCGTGCCGTGCAGGCGGAGTTCTCTGCCAAGGCGGTGGAACACTGATGAGCGCGATCATTCATCCCACAGCGATTGTCGACCCGGCCGCCCAGCTGGGCGAGGGCGTCGAGATCGGTCCCTTCTCGATCATCGGTCCGAAAGTGAAGCTGGGCGATCGTGTGCGGCTGATGTCGCATGTCACGATTGCCGGCAATACGACGCTGGGCGAGGACTGCGTGCTCTATCCGGGCGTCCATCTCGGCCATCCGCCGCAGGACTTCAAATACCAGGGCGAGGATACGCGGCTCATCATCGGCAAGCGCAATATCCTGCGCGAGAATGTCACCATGCATCCCGGCACCACATTCGCGCGCAGCCAGACGGTTGTGGGCGATGACGGCTATTTCATGGTCGGCTCGCACGTTGCGCATGACTGCATCGTCGGCGACCGGGTGGTGTTTGCCAATTGTGCGGCCATCGGCGGCGAAACGACAGTGGCCGATCACGTGATCCTGGGCGGCTATGCCGGCATTCACCAGAAGAGCCGGATCGGCCGCCATGCCTTTGTCGGCGCCATGGCCATGGTGACGGCGGATGTCATCCCCTACGGTTCGGTGATCGGCAATCACGCCCACCTGGCGGGGCTGAACGTGGTCGGGCTGAAGCGCCGCGGCATGCCGCGCGAGACGCTGCGCGATCTGCGGGCTGCCTATCGCCTGCTGTTTGCCCAGGAAGGCACGTTCGAGGAACGGGTCGACGACGTTGCGCACATCTATCGCGACAATGCGCCGGTGATGGAGATCATCGGCTTCATTCGCGAAGACGCAAAACGCTCCGTCTGCATGCCTCATGACTGACACGCAGAGCGCGGCATCCTGGACCCGTCTCGGCCTGATCGCCGGCGGCGGCGGGCTGCCGCGTGAAATCCTCAATGCGCTCGATCCGCAGTCGGTCCTGGTGATCCGGCTGAAAGGCTTTGCCGACGATCCCTTCGACGATATCGGACATGTCGAGCATTCGGTCGGCGAGATCGGGGCGATCACGCGGTCGCTCAAATCGGCCGGATGCGATGCCGTGTGCTTTGCCGGCTATGTCACACGGCCCGACTTCAAGGCGCTGCGCCTGGACGGGGCCGGGCTGAAACTTCTGCCGCGTGTCCTGGCCGCCGGCCGCAAGGGCGATGATGCGATCCTGCGCGTGGTGGTCGAGGCGTTCGAGCGCGAAGGCCTGACCGTTGTCGGTGCCGACAGCCTTCTCACCCGGAACCGCCTGGAGGCGGGACGTCTGGGGCAGGTCTCACCGGATGCCAATGCTCAAGCCGATGCCGACAAGGCCATGCATGTGGCTGCCGAGATCGGCCGGCTGGATATCGGTCAGGGCGCCGTCGTTGCAGACGGGCTGGTCCTGGCCGTCGAGGCCCAGGAAGGCACCAATGCCATGCTGGAACGCGTTGCAGGCCTGCCGGCACCGTTGCGCGGATCCCCGGACAATCGCCGCGGCGTACTCGCCAAGCGGCCCAAACCGATCCAGGAGCGCCGGATCGACATGCCGGTCGTCGGGGTCGACACGGTGCGCCTGTGCGATGCGGCGGGTCTGGCCGGGATTGTGCTGGAGGCAGGCGGTGCGCTGGTGGTGGACCGCGAGGCGGTGATCCGCGAACTCGATGCGCGCGGCCTCTTCCTGGTGGTGAGGGACGCGGAAGCATGACCGGCACGCCGCTCATCTATGTCGTCGCGGTCGAACGCTCCGGCGATCTTCTGGGCGCCGCCCTGATGCGCTCTCTTCAGGCGAAAACCGGTGGCGATATCCGCTTTGCCGGCATTGGCGGCCGCGCCATGGCCGAAGAAGGCGTGAGCTCGGCGATCGATATCTCCGACCTCGCCATTTTCGGCTGGATCGACGGGCTGATGGCCTACAAGCGCGTGAAGGCGGCCGTGGCGGCCAGTGTCGAGGACATCCTGCGGGTCAAGCCCGATGCCGTCGTCCTGATCGACAGCTGGGGTTATACGCTGCGCGTGGCCCGGGGCGTGCGGCAGGCCGACCCGTCTATCCGGCTGATCAAATATGTCGGCCCGCAGGTCTTCGCCACGCGGCCTGGCCGGGCGGCTACTTTGGCGGCGACGGTCGACCGGCTGCTGACGATTCTCGATTTCGATGCGCCCTATTACGAGGCCCACGGCCTGCCGGTGACCTTTGTCGGCAATCCCACGCTGGAACGCCTTGAAGCGGGCGATGGCGCGGCCTTCCGGGCCCGGCACGCCATACCGGCCGGCGCGCCGGTGCTGACTGTGCTGTTCGGCAGCCGGACATCGGAGATCAGGCGCATGTTCGGGCCGTTTGCCCGGGCGGTCGCACGGCTGCGGCAGCGCGATCCCGGACTGTCGATCGTCATTCCCATCGCGGATCCGGTCGAGGCCGATCTGCGGGCCCGTCTGAAGACCGAGCCCTGTTTCGGCGGGGCCGTTCTGGTCGAGGAGGCCGAGAAGGCCGACGCCTTTGCCGCGGCGGACGCGGCGCTGGCCTGTTCCGGTACGGTGGTGACCGAGCTGGCGACCGCCGGTGTGCCCACCGTGACGAGCTATCGGCTCGGCTGGATCACCTGGGCGCTGGCCCGGGCCTTCAACCTGATGAAGGCGAAATATATCAGCCTGGTAAATATCTCGGCGGATGCGGAACTTGTGCCCGAACTCGTCCAGACCCGCGCCACCGGCGCCAATCTGGCCGAGGCCGTCGGCGCCCTGATGGACGATGCCGGACGCCGGCAAACGCTGTCGCGCAAACTCATCGAGACGACCGCGCGGATGCGCGGGGACGGCAAGGCCAGCGACCGGGCCGCCGATGCGGTGCTCGAGACGCTGGACGGGGCCACCGGACAATAAAAAAAGGCCGCTCCGGAGAGCGGCCTTTTTATGTCTCGGACTTCAGCGTCTAGCGCTTGGAGAAATCCACGTAATCGCGCGGCGTGGCGCCGGTGAAGAGCTGGCGCGGACGGCCGATCTTCTGGGACGGATCCTCGACCATTTCGGTCCATTGCGCGATCCAGCCGACGGTGCGGGCCAGGGCGAACAGAACGGTGAACATCTCGGTCGGGAAGCCCATCGCCTTCAGCGTGATGCCGGAATAGAAGTCGATATTCGGATAGAGCTTCTTCTCGACGAAGTAGTCGTCTTCCAGCGCGATGCGCTCCAGCTCCATGGCGACCTGCAGGGTCGGGTCGTTGCGCACACCCAGCTCGTCGAGCACCTGGTGGCAGGTGTCGCGCATGACCTTCGCGCGCGGGTCGTAATTCTTGTAGACCCGGTGACCGAAGCCCATCAGGCGGAACGGATCGTCCTTGTCCTTGGCGCGCTTCACATATTCCGGAATCTTGTCGACCGAGCCGATCTGGTTGAGCATGTTCAGCGCCGCTTCGTTCGCGCCGCCATGCGCCGGGCCCCACAGCGAGGCGATGCCCGAAGCGATACAGGCGAACGGATTGGCACCGGACGAACCGGCCAGGCGCACCGTAGAGGTCGACGCATTCTGCTCGTGGTCGGCGTGCAGGATGAAGATCTTGTCCATCGCCTTGGCGAGTACGTCGGAGCCCTTGTAGTCCTCGGCCGGCACCGCAAAGCACTGACGCAGGAAATTCCCGGCATAGTCCATGTCGTTGCGCGGGCTGATGAAGGGCTGGCCGATGGAGTATTTGTAGGCGCGCGCCGCGATCGTCGGCATCTTGGCGATCATGCGGTGCGACGCGATGGTGCGCGCCTCCGGATCGTTGATGTCGGTCGAGTCGTGGTAGAAGGCCGACAGTGCACCGACCGTGCCGACCATGATGGCCATCGGGTGGGCGTCGCGGCGGAAGCCGCGGAAGAACTGGTCGAACTGGTCGTGCAGCATGGAATGCCGGCGGATCGTCCAGTCGAAATTCTCGAACTCGTCGGCCTTGGGCAGCTCACCGTGCAGCAGCAGGTAGCAGACTTCCATGAAGTTGGAGCTCTCGGCCAGCTGGTCGATCGGGTAACCGCGGTAGAGCAGGGTGCCTTCGCCACCGTCGATATAGGTGATCTGGCTTTCACAGCTCGCCGTCGAGGTGAAGCCCGGATCGAAGGTGAACAGGCCGGTTTCCGCATAGAGTTTGCGGATGTCGATCACATCCGGGCCGATCTCGCCGCTCAGCACCGGCAGGTCAACGGACTTGCCGTTATACGAGAGCGTGGCCGTGCCGTTCGGTTTGGCTTTGTTTTCCATCACGTCATCCCCTGGGTTCGCGGCCGCTTACGCGTCCGCCATCATCTGGTCCTTGATCCGATCGAGCGCTTCGCCGCGGCCCAGGAAGGCCATGACAAGCGACAGATCGGGGGCGGGGGCCCCGCCGGTCAGGGCCGCACGCAGCGGCTGCCCGACCTTGCCGAAACCGACCTCCTCGGCTTCGGCGAAATTCTTCAGTTCTGCGGCCAGCGCCTCGTCTGTCCAGCCATCCAGATCGCTCAGACGGGTGAAGAGCCGGTAAAGACGCTGCCGGGCCTCGTCGTCCAGGGGTTTGGCGGCCTTGCCTTCCAGGCGGAACGGGCGGGGTCTGAGCAAGAAATAGCTCTGCCGGGCGAGTTCTTCCAGTGTCGCCGCCCGTGTCTTCAGTACCGGCATGGCGGCCAGAAGTCGCTCACGCGTAATCTGGGTATCGGCGATGCGGTCTTCAAGCACATCGAGGAAGGGCATCACCAGTTCGACCAGCCGCACGTCGGCGGCCCGGGCCATGTGGTGCCCGTTGATATGGTTCAGCTTGTCCAGATCCATGCGGGCCGGCGCCTTGTTCAGCCCGTCCAGCGTGAAGGCGGCAATCGCCTCCTCGTCGCTGAAGATTTCCTGGTCGCCATGGGCCCAGCCCAGTCGCAGCAGGTAGTTGCGCAGGCCTTCGGGCAGATAGCCCATGTCGCGATAGGCTTCCGCGCCCAGCGCGCCATGGCGTTTGGACAGTTTCTTGCCGTCCTGGCCGTGGATCAGCGGCACATGGGCAAAGACCGGACGGTCCCAGCCGAGCGCGTCATAGATCTGGCTCTGGCGGCCGCCATTCACCAGATGGTCGTCACCGCGCACGATGTGGGTGATGCCCATATCGTGATCGTCGACCACCACGGCAAGGTTGTAGGTCGGGCTGCCGTCCGAGCGCAGCAGGATCAGGTCGTCGAATTCCTTCGCGGCCCAGCGCACCGTGCCCTGCACGGCATCGTCCAGCACGACATCGCTGTCCGGCGCGCGGAAGCGCACGACGAAGGGCGTGCCTGCCGGGGCTTCACTGGCCGGGCGGTCGCGCCAGGGCGAGCGCAGGGCGCGGCCCTCGGCAAAGGCCTGGTCGCGCAGCACCTGCACCTCTTCGGTCGTGCAATAGCATTTGAAGGCCTTGCCGGCGGCCAGCAGCTCGTCGACGACCTCGACATGGCGCGGGGCGCGTTCGAACTGGGAAACGACATCGCCGTCCCAGTCCAGACCCAGCCAGGTCAGGCCCTCCAGGATCGCGTCGATCGCGGCCTGGGTCGAGCGGGCGCGGTCGGTATCCTCGATGCGAAGATAGAAGGTTCCGCCGTGATGGCGGGCGAAGAGCCAGTTGAAAAGCGCGGTACGGGCGCCGCCAATATGCAGGAAGCCCGTCGGCGACGGGGCGAAGCGGGTGCGGATGGGCTTGTCGTTGTTTTGCACGTGCGAATTCATGCTGCGCTGCGGGATGGGAAAGTCGTGTTAGCATGAATATCAGCTTTTGCGATAGACCGAAGGCTGCTTCGTGCTTCATCTCGCCGCAAGCTTGCCCCGACCGGCGGCAGGCCGCTTTAAAAAGCCGGTATTGAGCACCGGGACTGAAAATTATTTCAGTCCTGCGATCCTCTTCGCGCTCGGGCTGGCGGCGGGGGCATCCATGGCGCTGGCGACCCCGCTTTTCGCCGGCGTGCCGGTGCTGGCGGGCGTGATCCTGGTGGTTGGCCTTGCCGCTGTTTGGCGCGGCCCGGACCGGTTCCGGCGTCTCGCCCTGCTGGCGGCTGTCTTCGCCGCGGGGCTTCTGGCGGGGCAGATGCGGACCGAGGCGCGGATCGCCGGCGCGGCCGCCATTCCCGCGATCGATACGCGCAATGACGTGGTGCCGCTCACCGGCTGGCTGGGCGCGATCGAGCGCAGCGGCAGCGGCCGGCAAAGGCTGATGATCCGGGTTCCGGCCGAAGCGGAGACGCCTGGCTATTCGGTGCGGGTGCTGGGCGATCCGGGGGAATTGCGGCCCGGCGATGCGGTTTCGGTGGAGGCGGTGCTGTCGCCGCCGCGGCCGGCCGCGATGCCCGGCGGCTATGATTTCGCCTTTCACGCCTTCTTCGCCCGCATTGCAGCGACCGGCTATGCCGTCGCACCGGCGCAGCCAGGGCCACAGGTCGAGGCGGATCGTGCCCGGCGCTGGATCGCGCAGCTGCGCTGGCGGATGGCTGAGCATATCGCGCGGCGGCTTCCCGGGCGTTCGGGCGCGCTGGCAGCGGCCCTGCTGACCGGCGACCGCTCGCGGCTGGACCCGGCCGATGTCGACTCCCTGCGCAATGCGGGCCTGGGGCATATGCTGGCGATTTCCGGCATGCATATGGGCCTCTTCGCCGGCGGCGTGTTCTTTGCCGTGCGCATGATGGCGGCCGGGCTGGGCGGCTGGTCACGGCGCCACGATCCCGCCATCCCGGCCGCGCTTGCAGCCCTGATCGCCGCCGGGCTCTATCTCGCCGTGTCGGGCGGTGCCATTCCGACCCAGCGCGCCTTCATCATGACGGTCTCGGCGCTGGGCGCGGTCCTGGCCCGGCGCCGGGTGCTCTCCTTCCACACACTCGCCATCGCGATGACGGCCGTCCTCCTCCTGACGCCGGAGGCCGTCGTCACACCGGGCTTCCAGATGTCCTTTGCCGCCGTGGCCGCCCTGATCGCTGCAGCGCAGGTCTGGCAGGCGAAACGCCCGCCGCCGGCACCGCTCGATCCGGGCCGCGGCTTGCGGCAGTTCTTCGGCGGGCTGGGCATGACCAGCCTGGTCGCCGGTGTCGCGACATCGGGCTTTGCGGCCTTTCACTTTCACCGGATCGCGGCCTGGGGGCTGATCGGCAATCTCATCGTCATGCCGGTCTTCACTCTGCTGGTGATGCCGGCCGGCGTGCTGGCGCTCTTCCTGATGCCGCTCGGCCTGGACGGCGTGCCGCTCGCCCTCATGGGGCTGGGGCTCGATCTGGTTCTGACACTGGCCCACATGGTGGCGGACTGGCCGGGTGCGGAACGCACGATACCGTCAGCGCCGGGATGGGTGCTGGCGCTCTATGGCTGCGGATTTGCCATCGCGTGTGCTGCGCGGGGACTGTGGCGGGTGCCGGGCATCGGCGTGATGCTGGTCGCGATGGCGATCTGGGCGACCGGGCCGCGGCCGGACCTCTTCGTCACGCGCGACGGCGTCGTGCTGGCGCAGGATGAAGACGCGGAGGGCTGGGCGGTCAGCGACCGCCGGCGCGGCCGCTTTCCGGTGCGGGTCTTCCTGGAGGCCGAGGGCGAAAACGAACGGCCGGACCGGCTTGCACTGGCTTGCGATGGCACCGGATGCGCCGGGCAGACGGCCGGTGGAACTGTCTTCAGCCTGCTCGAGAGTCTCGATGGTCTGGCGGAGGATTGCCGGCTGGCAGGACTGATCGTGACGCGGCTGAACATCCCGGAACACCGGATCCGCAGCTGCGCCGCCCGCGTGATCGACGGCGGCGTGCTGGCACGGCAGGGCGGGGCACTGATCCGGGAAGCGGCAAGCGGTGAACTTGTCGTCCGCCATGTCCTGCCGCGCGATCCCCGCTCGCCCTGGCACGCGCGCCGGACGACCCGTCCGGATCGCTCAAGATAGATCGGATCAATTCAGGTAGAGTATGTAGGGCGGCCCGACCGGCAAATGGCGCCTCAGCTCGCGCGATCCTGGCAGGCGGAGACTACCGCACACAGTGACCGGCCAGTACCCGAGATCATCCGGCAACCAGCTTGCCCTGACGGCGTCCTTTGAAATCCGGGATCGGCTGACCTCGTAGCGTAACTGGCAGCCAACAACCGCAACTACGGTCGAAAGCCTGACAAGCCATCAGGCCCAGAAGATCAGCGCGCCACACAGACCCGCCTCCCGACCGCGAGCACGGTCTGGGAGCACGGTCTGGAAACAGCGCCAGAACCAGGTGCCTGCCCCGTCAGTGATACTTGCGGATCAGGCCGACCAGCAGCCCCTGCACCTTGACGCGGTCGGGGCCGAAGATTCGGGTTTCGTATTCCGGATTGGCGGCTTCCAGGGCGATCGAGCCGCCCTTTTTGCGCAGGCGCTTCAGCGTGGCTTCCTCGTCATCGACCAGGGCCACGACGATATCGCCGGTGTTGGCGGATTCGCAGCGGCGGATCAGCACGGTGTCGCCATCGAGAATGCCGGCCTCGATCATCGAATCGCCCTTGACCTCGAGCGCGAAATGCTCGCCGCCGCGGATCATGTCGGCCGGGATGGGCAGACGGTCGGTCTCGTGCTGGATCGCGGAGATCGGCACGCCGGCCGCGATGCGTCCAAGCACGGGGATTTCCACCGTGGTTTCGCGCTCGCTGTCTTCCGGCTTGTTGAAATTGGCGCGAACGACATTGGGGCCAAGATCGCCCGACGGCACCGGCGCCTTTGCGCTGGCAGCGGATTCGGGGAGTTTGAGCACTTCCAGGGCACGCGCCCGGTGCGGCAGACGCCGGATGAAGCCGCGCTCTTCCAGCGCCGTGATCAGCCGGTGCACACCGGATTTCGAGGCCAGTTGCAGGGCCGCCTTCATCTCGTCGAAGGAGGGCGACACGCCCGTTTCCTTGATCCGCTTGTGGATGAAGAGCAGGAGTTCGTTCTGTTTCCGGGTCAGCACGGCAGGCCCTCGTCTGGACGAATCCCGGCGCTGTTCAAGCCGGGAACAAATCAGGAATTGTGCCGTTTGTTCTATAAGTGTTCCCGATGCGCGTCAAGCGTCGCCGGGCGGGGTCATGAGGGCACGGGTCGCGGCCGCAACATCCTCCTGGCGCATCAAGCTCTCGCCGACCAGCAGTGCCCGGGCGCCGGCCCGCTGCAGGCGGCGCGCGTCCTCGGGCGTGAAGATGCCGCTCTCGCCAACCAGGAAACGCCCGGACCCGACATGCGGGGCGAGGCGTTCGAAGGTCTCCAGTGAGGTCTCGAACGTACGCAGATTGCGGTTGTTGATGCCGACCAGCGGCGCGTTGAGATCGAGCGCGCGCTCCATCTCGGCATCGTCATGGACCTCGACCAGGACATCCATGCCCCAGCGTCCGGCCTCGTCGGAGAGCCGCCGGGCCGTGTCGTCGTCGACGGCGGCGAGAATCACCAGAATCGCGTCCGCGCCCAGCATGCGCGCTTCGGCGACCTGGTAGGTGTCGTACATGAAATCCTTGCGCAGGGCGGGCAGGGCGACCGCGTCGCGGGCGGCACCGAGAAAGGCATCGGCGCCCTGGAAGCTGGGACCGTCGGTGAGGACGGACAGGCAGGTTGCACCGCCTGCCTCATAGGCACGGGCGAGGGCTGGCGGATCGAAGTCGGCGCGGATCAGCCCCTTTGACGGGCTCGCCTTCTTGATCTCGGCGATGAGGCCCAGCCCGTCCGTGCGGGCGGCGGCTTTCAGCGCGTCGAGAAAGCCGCGTACCGGCGCGGCATCGCGGGCTTTCGCCTCGACCTCGGCAAGCGGGCGTTCGGCCTTGCAGGCCTCGATATGGGCGCGCTTGTAGGTGCCGATGCGGGCGAGTGTGTCGGGTGTGTCGGTCATGATCAGGCTTCACCCCGGGAAATGGCAATCATGCGATCAAGCGTGGTGCGGGCGCGACCGTCGTCAAGCGCTGCGGCCGCCAGGCCGGCGCCCTCGGCAATGGTCGCTGCCTTGCCGGCCACCAGCAGCGCGGCGCCGGCATTCAGCACGACGATATCGCGGAACGGCCCCGTCTCGCCGTCGAGCAGGCGGTTGATCGCGGCGGCGTTATAGGCGGGATCGCCGCCGCGCAGGTCTTCCTCGGACGCCAGGGCAATGCCGGCCTCGCCGGGATGAAAGTCGAAGGTGTCGATCCGGCCCTGGCGCAGTTCGGCGATATGGGTCGATGCGGTCGTGGTGATCTCGTCCATCCCGTCGGCGCCGCAAATGACCAGTGCGTGCTCACAGCCCAGATCGCGCAGCGCCTCGGCCATGGGGACCAGCCAGCGCCGGTGATAGACGCCCAGCAATTGACGCTTCACCCCCGCGGGGTTGGAGAGCGGTCCGAGCAGGTTGAACACCGTGCGCACGCCCAGGGCCTGCCGGGCCGGGCCGACATGGCGGACGGCGGAATGGTGCGCCGGAGCGAAGAGGAAGCCGGCGCCGGCCTCGTTCAGCGAGCGCTCGACCCGCTCCGGCCCGCAATCCAGATCGATCCCGAGCGCCGCCAGCACATCCGAGGAGCCGGATTTGGACGAGGCGGCGCGATTGCCATGCTTGGCGACGATGGCGCCGGCGCCGGCGGCCACGATCGCAGCGGCGGTGGAGATATTATAGGCGCCCTTGCCATCACCGCCCGTTCCGCAGGTATCGATGGCGCCCTCAGGTGCCGTGATCCGCGTCATGCGGGCGCGCATGACGCGGGCACCGGCAGCGATATCGGCGGGGGGCTCGCCCCGGGCCGCCCGCCCCCTCAGGAAACCGGCAATGGCCGGATCGGAGGCCTCGCCGTCCATCAGCTCGGCAAAGGCGCCGGCGATGGCGTCACGGGACGGGCGTTCGGCCCGGCTGAAGGCCTGGAGGCAGGTCGACAGAAAACGCATGTTGAACAGGGTCCGGTTCGGAAAGGTCTCGGGGCAGAGCGGTCAGTCGGTCAGGCCGGTTTGCGCCAGCATCCCGTTGCGGCCGCCACGTATCGAACGCGCGCTCCGCACATCC
The DNA here is from genome assembly GCA_002707795.1 of Maricaulis sp. Taxonomy (GTDB): domain Bacteria; phylum Pseudomonadota; class Alphaproteobacteria; order Caulobacterales; family Maricaulaceae; genus Maricaulis; species Maricaulis virginensis. Next base: position 18,195 of record PANX01000097.1, on the reverse strand, counting down.
ACGCGCCGTTCACCGCGCGGGCGGCGGTGCGGACATGAGCGGAGGATGTGGAACAGATCGGCATACGTGTCTGAAGACCGGTGATGAACTTCGCGAACCCGTTGCGAATAGCGTGCACAGGCGGGCGAGGCAATCGCCAGCCGCGCCGGAGCGCACCTAGGCCGCAGCCGCGTGCGGTTTGCGCGTCATGGCCAGGAAGTTGGCCAGAAGGTCGTGACCGTGTTCCGAGGCAATGGATTCCGGGTGGAATTGCACGCCATGCACGGGGCGTTCCCGGTGGGCCAGCCCCATGATCTCGCCATCGCTTGTGCGCGCGGTGACGCGCAGCACGTCCGGCACGCTGTCGGGCTTCACGGCGAGGGAATGATAGCGTGTCGCGGTGAAGGGATTGGCGAGGCCGGCAAACACGCCGGTTCCGTCATGCTCGATCGGACTGGTCTTGCCGTGCATGATTTCCATCGCAGAGACGACCTTGCCGCCGAAAACCTGGCCGATCGACTGATGGCCGAGGCAGACACCCAGGATCGGCAGGTCGGACGGGGCTTTCTCGATCAATCCCAGACAGATGCCGGCGCGGTCGGGGTCGCAGGGACCGGGCGACAGCACGATCCCGTCCGGGGCGAGCGCCAGGGCTTCCTCGACCGACATTGCGTCGTTGCGAATGACGCGAGTCGTGGCACCCAGTTCCTGGAAGTAGTGCACCAGGTTGAAGGTGAAGCTGTCATAATTGTCGACGATCAGAAGCATGGCTCTCTCCGGTTGGCGGAAATCTAGGCGGTCCGGCCCGTTGCGCCAATCCCGCGGGCTGTTTAACGCCGGTTTAAGCCCTTTGGAGCGTGGTTAACGCATGAAACCCGATCAGCGCCCCCTGATTCGCAGCACGAGCTCTGCCGTGCCGGCCTTGGCCGGCGCGCTGGTGGCGTTTGCCTATCTCGTTGGCGCTGTGGTGTTTTCCCTGGCCAGCCAGTCCGGCGAAGCGGATGCGGGCGTGGTGGAGCCGGTCATTGCCGTTGCAGATGCGGCGGTCGTGATTCGCGAGCCCGCCCATGCGCAGGGCGGTGCCAAGTCGGTCCGGACATCAGAAACCGCGCGGACCCGCATGGCCCCGGCGGCCAGCGATATCGATGCCGTCGACGCCTTCCTGCCGACCGGGCCGCGCCTTGCCATCGTGATCGACGATGTCGGGCTGGACCTGGCGGCCGCGCGACGCGTCATCGCGCTGGATGCCGGTGTCAGTATCGCCGTTCTGCCCTATGCCGAGGCTGCCGCGACTGTGTCGTCCGAGGCCTCCGCTGCGGGCCATGATGTCCTGCTGCACATGCCGATGGAGCCGGTGGGACTGGCCGATCCGGGACCGAACGCCCTGCGTGTGGGCATGAGCGACAGCGATCTTCAGGCGCGGGTCCGCTGGGCGATGAGCCGCGTGCCCGAAGCCGTGGGCCTGAACAATCACATGGGCAGCCGCTTTACCGCCGATCCGCGGGCGATGCGTGTGGCCCTGTCGGCCGTTGCCGACCGCCAGCCGCTGTTTCTCGATTCCCTGACAACGGGCGAGAGCCGCGGCCAGGCTGTGGCAGCGGGGCTGGGACTGAACGCGCTGCAGCGAGATATCTTCCTCGATCACGTCCAGACGCCGGCCGAGGTCACCGCCCGGCTCGACGAGGCCGAAGCGCTGGCCCGCTCGCGCGGCTGGGCGATTGCCATTGGCCATCCGCACGACACCACGCTGGATGTGCTGGAAGCCTGGATCGCGGGTGCGCGGGAGCGCGGCGTGGAATTCGTCACGGTGACGACCCTGTCCGGCCAGATCGCCCGCACTGCCACACCGACGGCCGACGCCTCAGCCCTGCAGTGAGTCTTCCGCGGCGCGGAACAGCGCGGCGGCCTTGTTGACGGTTTCCACCCGTTCCGATTCCGGATCGCTGTCGAGCACGACACCGGCTCCGGCCTGCACATGGATACGCCCGTCTTTCACCACCGCCGTGCGCAGCGCGATACAGGTATCCATGCCGCCATCGGCCGAGAAATAGCCCACCGCGCCGGCATAGATGCCGCGGCGATGCGGCTCCAGCTCGTCGATGATCTCCATCGCCCGCACTTTCGGCGCGCCGGACACCGTGCCCGCGGGAAAGCCTGCAAAGAGGGCCGAGACCGCGTCTTCACCCTCGGCCAGATCGCCTTCGACATTCGAGACGATGTGCATGACGTGGCTGTAGCGCTCGACGATCTCGCGCGAGGTGATGCGTACCGAGCCGGGCTTGGCGACACGGCCGACATCATTGCGGCCCAGATCGAGCAGCATGAGGTGTTCGGCGCGTTCTTTCGGATCGGCCAGCAGATCGGCTTCGAAGGCGTCGTCCTCGGCCGGGGTCTTGCCGCGCGGACGCGTGCCGGCGATCGGGCGGACCGTCACCGTACCGTCGCGCAGCCGCACCAGGATTTCCGGGCTGGAGCCGACAATCTCGAAACCGTCAAAGCGGAAGAAGAACAGGAAGGGCGAGGGGTTCAGGCGCCGCAGCGAGCGGTAGAGCCAGAACGGATCGGCAGGATAATCGGCGGAAAAACGCTGGCTGGGCACGATCTGGAAGGCGTCGCCGGCACGGATATAACCGCGCGCGCGGTCGACAGCCTCACGATAGGTGGCATCGTCCTGGTTCGAGGTGAGTTCGCCGAGCGCACCGTCCGCGGCGGCCATGTCCGGGGTTGCGCCGGCAAGCGCATCCAGCGCCATCTGCATGCGCTCGACGGCGGCGTCATAGGCTTCGCGGGCGGAATACTCGCCGGGACGCACCGGGCTGTAGACCTGGATTTCCTGCTTCAGCGCATCGAACACGATCATGACGCGTGGCCGCAGCAGACAGCTTTCGGGCACGTCCAGCGGGTCCGGCGCGGCGTTTTCCGGCAGGCGTTCCAGATAGCGCACCATGTCATAGCCGACATAGCCGAACAGGCCGGAAGCCAGCGGCGGCGCACCGTCGGGTAGGGGACAGCGGGCATCCTCGACCACGCGCCGCAGCGCCTGCATGGGCGGTTCGTCGACAGGGGTGAATTCGCGGCGGGCCACGGCGAGCCCGCGCGCTTCGGAGACCTGGCCGTTGCGGCATTGCCAGATCAGGTCGGGATCGAGGCCGATCGCCGAATAGCGGCCGCGCCAGGCGCCGCCTTCCACCGATTCCAGCAGGAAGGTGTCGGCCCGGTTACGGGCGAGCTTGAGATAGGCGGCGACCGGCGTCAGCAGATCGTCCACACGCCGGGCCTGGAGTACCGCGGTTTCGCCGCGCTCGAACGCGGCGGCGACGGTTTCGAAGTCCGGCGAGACCGTCGCGCGTACGGTCATGGCTGGGTCGTCTGGTCTTGGCCGAGGGCGCGAGCAAAAAGCTGGCGATCGACGGCGCCGTCATTCAGCCCGTATTCCTGCTGCAGGGCCTGCTGCAGCGAGATCAGGACATCGTCACCCATCTCGTTGGCGAGCTCTTCCTGCATCGTGGCTATCTCGCTTTCGGAGATCGCGCTCGTGTCCGCCGGAATGATCTCGTCCACGCGGACCAGCGCATAGCTGCCCGTACCGGTCTGGACGCTATCCCAGACGCCCGGTTCGAGGCTGAAGGCGCGGCTGACGACATTGCGGCCGAAATTCGGAGCCGTGGCGCTGCGCGTCGTGGTCGTGCTCTCGGTACGGCCGCCGGTCGTCAGGGCGACGACGTCGAGCGGTTCGCCGGCCTGCAGCTGTTCCAGCGCCTCGTCGGCACGGGCGGAGAGTTGCGTGTCGACCTGGATCTCGCGCCAGCGCGCCTCGGCGACATCGCGGACATCGTCCAGCGCACGCGGCGCCGACGGGATGATCTCGTCGACGCGGACGGTGAAATAATCGGTCTCGTTGTATTGCTCGAGATCGATGGCAAAGCCCTGGGACTGCTGGAACGCCGTCGCCAGGATATCGGGACCCAGCTCGGTATAGCGCTGCATGTCGATTTCCAGGCTCTCATCGCGGCCATACTGGTCGAGCGGCGCATAGACCTCGATCGGGGTGCCGGACTGGGCGGCGGCCTGTTCCAGCGTCGAACCGCCGGCGCGCGCTTCCTCGAAAGCGGCGATCTGGTCGTAGAGCGCGTCCAGCGCGTCGGCACGGGCGGCCTCCTCGCGCAGCTGCGGCAGCTGTTCCTCGAAGGTCGGCAGCTGCGCGTCTTCCGACATCGTCACGAGAACAGCATTCCAGCCGAACCGGCCCTCGACGGCGGCGGTCGCGCCTTCGCTCATGCCGAACACGGCCTCGGCGACCTGGCTGTCGGGAACCTCATAGGCTTCCACGTCTTCCAGCTCGACCGGTTCGCCCAGACCCATATCGGCCGCGATCGCTGCGGCGGTCTCGCCGGCTTCCAGGCGGGAGGCGACGGTCTGGGCGGTCGCTTCGTCGGCAGCCGTCAGCTGCACGAAGGAGCGGCGGGCCGGCGTGCCCAGCTGGCCGGTCTCGACCTGGTAGTCATAGGTCTCGCGCAGCATCGTCTCGTCGATCTCGATATCGCGCAGGAAGTCGGCAAGGCGGAAGCGGACCAGGGTGATGGCGCGGAATTCCGGTGCCGTGAAGACCGGCAAGCCGTTGCGATCGGTCATGTCCTGGTTGTCGGCGATGAAGCTTTCCAGCTGTTCCTCGGTAGGATCCTCGATCTCGTCGGCGGTCGAGGCATCCAGCAGCAGCGCCGTGATCCGGCGGCGCTCGCGGCGGACATCATAGCGTGTCTCGGCGAGGAATTCCGGCGCCGGAACGGATCCGGCCAGTGCAAAGATCAATTGCTGGCGCAGAAGATCGCCTTCCAGCTCGGAGCGGAATTGCGCTTCGGTCATGCCGTTATTCTGCAGCACGCTGATCATGGTGCTGTAGTCGAACCGGTCGGTGACCGGATTGCGGAAGGCCGTCTGGCGTGCGGCTTCGTCGACCAGCGCATCCGGCGAGATGGCGAGACCGAGCTCGCTCGCTTTCGCTTCCAGCGCCGCGAAGGTCGTCAGGCGCTGCAGCACCTGCTCGCCCAGACCGAATTCCAGCGCCTGTTCGCGCGTGATGTCGGGATTTTCCGTCTGGACGCGCTGCAATTCGCGTTCGAAGGCCTGTGCGACCTCGCGCACCGAAACCTGCTGATTGCCGGCGACCACGACCGCGGTCCCGCTGCCGGTGAAGATGCCGCCCACGCCTGTAAATGCAAAGGCGAGCACGATGAGAAGAATGATCACCAGGGCAAACGGCGATTTGGCGAAGGACCGGAATAGGGTCAGCATGGTCAGCAGGGCCTCAGATCAATGTCGCGCGGAAGGTAACGGGGCGGATTCAGGGTCGCAAGCGCCAGTCGCGGTTGCAGCACTTGCAGCGCAGCCGTCGGGCGCAGGTGCGGTTATTGCCCCGGACGCCGGAGCCGACTAATCCTCGGCAGGCTCGGGGCGGAGCCAAAGACAGGCATGGGAGGGGTTATGCCGAGACAGAAACTGATCGCCGGCAACTGGAAAATGAACGGTCTGGCGGCCGATCTGGAATTTCTCGACGCAATCGGACCGGCCGCGGCGGCAGCGGATGCCGAGGTCCTGATCTGCCCGCCGGCGACGCTGCTGGCGGAAGCCGCGCGCCGGGCAGGGGCTCATGGGATCATGGTGGGCGGGCAGGACTGCCATGCTGCCGTGTCGGGCGCCCATACCGGTGACATTTCCGCCGCCATGTTGCGCGATGCCGGCGCCAGCCATGTGATTGTCGGTCACTCCGAGCGCCGTTGCGATCACGGCGAAAGCGACGGCATTGTTCGCGACAAGGCCGTCGCAGCGCTCGAGGCCGGTCTGGTCCCCGTCATCTGCGTGGGCGAGACACAGGACGAGCGTGAAGCCGGCCGGCAAGAAGCCGTGATCGCGGCACAACTCGCCGGATCCCTGCCGGAAAACCGCGGGCAGCGGGAATTGGTCATAGCTTATGAGCCGGTCTGGGCGATCGGCACCGGGCCGACGGCTGAGCCGGAGGATGTCCAGGCCATGCACGCCTTCATCCGCAGCCGGCTGCCCGACCCTGCCAGCACACGGATTTTGTACGGCGGATCGGTGAAGCCGGAAAATGCTTCGACGCTGCTCGGATTGCCGGATGTCGATGGCGCCCTGGTGGGCGGTGCATCGCTGAAAGCCGATGATTTCATACCGATTATCCAGGCCGGCTGTCGCGAATCACAACTATTCCGGTAAGCGGATCGAAACTTCTTTCTGCGCAGTGTTCCGGTTCGACGATACCTGTCCGCCGAACCGGGAGCTTCTCAGCGCATGGCCGAAACCGACTACGCCCGAGCGTCCGTCCTGCTTTTCGACCCGGTTCACGTGAACCAGCGGACGACGCGCTATGCCCTGTTCGAAATCGGCTTCCGGCAGATCGAGTGTGTCTCCTCGCTTCGGGAGTTCAAGTCGACACTGGCGGAGACGGCGCCCGCGCTCGTGGTGGCCGAAACCAGCGCGACCGATACGGATATCTTCAATCTCGTGCGGGCGGTGCGCCGCGGCGATCTGGGCAATAACCCGTTCTCCGTGATGCTGCTGACCACCTGGAGCCGCGACACCTCCCATATCCGCAAGGCCATCGAGTGCGGCGCCGACGACGTGATCGTGCGGCCGTTCTCCACCATGTTTGCGGAAGAGCGGGTCAAGACGCTGATCAAGAACCGCAAGGAATTCATCGTCACCAGCGACTATATCGGTCCTGACCGCCGCAAGGATACCGAGCGTTCGTCGGATGCACCGCCGCTGAAAGTGCCGAACTTCCTGCAGGCAACGGTCGAGAATGACTACGAGGCGCTGAACAATGCCAATCAGTGGATACGCGAAGCGCGCGAGACCGTGACGGCCGAGCGCCTGCGCCGTCTGGCGATGCGGATCGTGATCACGGTCGAGCTGCAGATGTCCAAGGCGAGTGGTGGCGACAATCCGCCGGTCCGCCTCGATGTGGCGGATCTCGGCCGCTCTGCGCGCGAACTGAAAGCCCAGCTGATCAAGGCCAATCGCCGCGAGGCCGCCGAGGTCGCCGAGGCCCTGATCGACCAGATCCGCGCCATGGGTGACGGCTCCAGCGTGCCGGCGAGTTCACTGCGCCTGATCAAGGAATTGTCGATGGGCGCCTATGCCGCCTTTGCCAATGGCGAGACGCTGGAACGTTCCAAGGACGAGATCGGCCGTACCGTCACCAATCTGCGCAAACGGCTGCAGGCCAAGGCCGATCTGGCCCAGCGCCGGGCCGAGCTGGCCGCCGAGCAGGCGGCGGCATCCGGCGAGGGTGGGGACGCAACCGCAGACGGTGCTGGCCAAGACCAGAGCGCTGGTATAAAACGCGCCGCGATGTAGCCGGGCTTGGGTTCGCCGATGTGCGGACCCATATGTATTCTGGGCGATATGCATTTGTGTGTCGAGCACATGTGTGTGGAGCCAGACCGGCAGGTTCCGAAACGACGGCGGTATTCATGACGACAGTCCTCCTGATCATCCAGCTCCTGGTTGCGGCCGGTCTTGTGGGCGTGATCCTGATGCAGCGTTCCGAAGGCGGAGCCCTCGGGATCGGCGGCGGCGGCGGTGGCATGATGTCCAGCCGCGGTGCCGCCAATGTGCTGACGCGCACGACAATGCTGCTCGGCGCGGTGTTCATCGCCAATTCCATCCTGCTGGCCGTTGTTGCCAGTGTCGATGCGGATGGCCGCAGCGTGTTCGACCGCACGGTCGAGGAGAACCCGGCGATCGGCGTTCTCGACGAGGAAGAAGAGCCGGGCACGGGTGTTCCCACCGACGGCTAGAGCCCGGCTTCCACGCTTTTCACATCAAATCTTGCAGTCGCGTCTTTCGGGGCGTCCGAATCTCGGATAATCAGACGGCCCATGCCGCGATATATTTTCATCACCGGCGGCGTGGTCTCCTCTCTTGGAAAAGGCCTCGCTTCAGCCGCTATCGGAGCTTTGCTCCAGGCGCGTGGATACAAGGTCCGCCTGCGCAAGCTCGATCCCTATCTGAATGTCGACCCGGGCACGATGTCGCCCTACCAGCACGGCGAATGCTACGTCACCGATGACGGGGCAGAGACCGATCTGGACCTGGGCCATTACGAGCGCTTCACCGGCGTTCCGGCGAGCCAGGCCGACAATATCACCACGGGCCGGATCTATTCCCGCATCATCGAGCGAGAGCGCCGCGGCGACTATCTCGGCGCGACGGTGCAGGTGATCCCGCATGTCACCGACCAGATCAAGCAATTCGTCCTCTCCGACGCCGGCGACGTGGATTTCGTGCTGTGCGAGATCGGCGGCACGGTGGGCGATATCGAGGGCCTGCCCTTCTTCGAGGCGATCCGCCAGCTCGGCCAGGAGCTGGGCGAGGGCAATGCGGTCTTCCTGCACGTCACCCTGCTGCCTTTCATCAAGGTGGCCGGCGAGATGAAGACCAAGCCGACCCAGCACTCGGTGAAGGAGTTGCGCTCGATCGGTATCCAGCCGGACATCCTCCTGTGCCGCTGCGAGATCCCGATCCCGCCGGGCGACAAGCGCAAGATCGCGCTGTTCTGCAATGTGCGCGAAAGCGCCGTGATCGAGGGGCGCGACGCCGCCTCGCTCTACGATGTGCCGATGGAATATCACCGCCAGGGGCTGGATACGGAAATCCTGCACTGTTTCGGCATTGAAGACGCGCCGGACCCCGACCTGTCGCGCTGGCAGCAGATCTCCGACACGATCCACAATCCCGACGGTGAAGTCACGATCGGTGTGGTGGGCAAGTATGTCGGCCTGCTGGACGCCTACAAATCCCTGATCGAGGCCCTCAATCATGGCGGTATCGCCAATGGCGTGAAGGTCCGTCTCAAATGGCTCGACTCGGAGCAGTTCGAGAAGGACGACCCGTTCGAACCCCTGGAAGACGTGCACGGCGTGCTCGTGCCGGGCGGCTTCGGCGAACGGGGCGTGGAAGGCAAGATCGCAGCGGCGAAGTTCGCCCGTGAGCGCAAGGTGCCGTTTTTCGGCATCTGCTACGGCATGCAGATGGCGGTGCTGGAAGCAGCGCGCAATCTGGCCGGCGTGCCCGATGCGGTTTCCTCGGAATTCTCCAGTGAAGGCGAGCCGGTTGTCGGTCTGCTCACCGAGTGGACACGCGGCAATGAGGTCGAGACCCGCTCGGCCGCGGGCGATCTGGGCGGCACGATGCGTCTGGGGGCCTATCCGGCTGTTCTCAAGGAAGGCAGCCGCGTCCGCGAGATCTATGGCGCTGCCCATATCGAGGAACGCCACCGGCACCGCTATGAGGTGAATGTGGCCTGGAAGGAAAAACTGGAAGCCTGCGGGCTGACCTTTTCCGGCCTGTCACCGGACGGCATCCTGCCCGAGATCGTCGAGATCGAGGACCATCCCTGGTTTGTCGGCGTGCAATTCCACCCGGAATTGAAGTCACGCCCCTTCGAGCCGCACCCGCTGTTCGCCAGCTTCATCGCCGCGGCGCTGCACCAGAGCCGGATGGTTTAGACAAGGGCGCCTGGAAGCCGCCTTCATCTCCAGGCTTTTCTCATCCAATGCTTCCCTCGGCCCAGGTGTCAGCCATGTCTCCGGGCTGAACAACAGGTCCGGGGCAAGTGGGTGAGGAGGTTCACCTCACGGCAGCCCCGGAAAGTCCCCGCGGCGATGGCCGGCGACCATGTCGGCCAGCGCTTTGGGCTCCAGCACCTCGACCTGGTCGCCCCAGGCATAGAGATGCCAGCACATTTCCAGGAGGCCGCTGGCGCGAAAGCGCACGATCACCGAACCGTCTTCCAGCGTTTCGGTCGATTGCAGCGGGTGGAAACGGTAGCGCAGGGCGTGGGGCGCGGCGGCGGGGGTGAATTTCCACACCACATCGCCGAACTCGGCCTCGTTCTGGAACACGCCGAAGGAGCGGTTGGCATAGGCCTCCAGGTCGAAGGCCTCGTCGCGGGCGAACCAGTCCTGTGTCACCTCGGCGCTCTCGATATCCTCGACCCGGTAGTGACGCATCACCGTGTCGCCGCGCTCCCGGTCGCGGCCGACCAGATAGCGGCGCGCGCCCAGCAGCAGGCCATAGGGTTCCACCCGGCGGGTCTTGGCCGCGCTGTCCTGACGCCCGCGATAGGCGATCTCCAGCACGAAGGGGCCTTTCAGCGCCTCGGCAATGGCGCTGTCGATGCGGGGATCCGAGGCCGGCTGCGGGCCGGGGCGGGCGGCATGGCCCATGGCTTCCAGCAGCGCTTCCTCATCGGCTTCCAGACCCGGGCGCCGCTTGTCGGGCATCAGGATCTTGATGGTTTCGCGCAGCGTGCGCAGCTGACCGGCCTCGCGGGTCAGGCCCTGGCGGTCCAGCGTCGCGCCGGCCAGTTCCAGCGCGGCAACCTCGTCGGCCGTCGGCGCAAAGAATTCCGCCACGCGGCGGCGCGGCACGCGCCAGCGCTTGTGGCCCTCGGCGTCGACATAATCCTCGGTGTCGGGGAAGACGCGCACCAGCGCATCGGTCATCCGCTGGGCGGTGCGGCGCACACAATCGAACTCCGCCTCGATCTCGTTCAGCGAGACGCCGGCATAGCCGCTGGCCATGCGCGCCAGCTGCAACAGTTCCACGGCCTTGGAAAACGCCATCGGGTTATCCTAGTTTCACGGGCAAGCGGGGCAGCCTGGACACGACTGATTCCGTTTTCGTGCGGCAGAGGGCCCGTTTGGCAGGCAATGTTCAAGTCCATTCGCAAACACATCCCGGAATCGCATCCGGTGCTCGACGTGCTGACGATTATCGTCAAGGCGGTCAGCCGGTCGATGGCGCGCGACGTGATGCTGTTCGCCGGCGGCGCCTCCTATTTCGGCATGCTGGCCCTGTTTCCCGCCATGGCGCTGGCCATGTCGATCTACGGCCTGACCAATGACATCTCGGATGTGGAGACCCAGATCGCGCGCTTTGCCGGCATCATGCCACAGGGCGCCCAGGACTTCGTGCTGAACCAGATGGCGCGTCTTGCCGTGACACCGATCTCGGCGCTGTCGGTGAACGGGGCCATCGCCCTGGCGATCGCCCTGTTCGCCGCCTCGCGCGGTGTGAAGGCAGTGATCGCCGGGCTGAACCATCTCGCGGAAGACCAGGACATCCGCAATGTGATCCATTTCAACATCCTGGCGATGGGCTCGGTGCTGATCGGCGGGATGATGCTGACCCTGGCCAATCTGGCCGTGCTGGCCATCCCGGTCCTTCTGCGCAAGGTCTTCGTGCTTCTCGGGCTGGAACCGCTCGATTTCGGCGGGCTGGTGAATGAGTGGACAGCGGCCGCCCTCGTGATGTTCGTGGCACTGGAACTGCTCTACCGGATGACGATGCGCCGCCGCTCCGAAGCCGTCAGCTGGCGGGCCTCGACCGTTGCGGCCCTGGTGTCGACCGGTCTGTGGCTGGGCCTGTCGAAAGGTTTTTCGCTCTATGTCGGTCAGGTGATCGATTTTGGCGTCTACGGGTCACTGGGTGCCCTTGTCGTCTTCCTTCTGTGGATTTATTGGTCGGCCTATGCGGTATTCTTCGGCGGCGCGCTGGCGATCGAGATCGACGCCCGCTACGGCACGCGCCGGGACCGGACCGCAGGCTAGGCAGGCGAGGCGGCTGGATTTCTGCTGCGCCCGCGATATAAACATGAACCAGTTATCAACTTTGACGCAGAGGTCTGCATGAAAAAGGTATATCCTGACGCCAAGGCGGCCCTGGACGGCCTCGTCTTCGATGGCATGACGTTGATGGCGGGCGGGTTCGGCCTGTGCGGCATCCCGGAAAACGCCATTGCGGCCCTGCACGCATCCGGCGTGAAGGATCTCACCGTGATCTCCAACAATTGCGGGGTCGACGGTTTCGGTCTGGGCATCCTGCTCGACGCCAGGCAGATCAGGAAGATGGTCTCGTCCTATGTCGGCGAGAACAAGGAATTCGAGCGGCAATTCCTGTCCGGCGAGCTGGAGCTGGAATTCAATCCGCAGGGCACGCTGGCCGAGCGCATCCGCGCCGGCGGTGCGGGCATTCCGGGCTTCTTCACCAAGACCGGCGTCGGCACGATGATCGCGGAAGGCAAGGAACACCGCGAATTCGACGGCGAGACCTATATCATGGAAACCGGCCTGACCGCCGATGTTTCCATCGTGAAAGCCTGGAAGGCCGACCCGGAAGGCAATCTGGTCTTCCGCAAGACCGCCCGCAATTTCAACCCGATGATGGCGACGGCCGGCAAGGTGACCATCGCCGAGGTCGAGGAAATCGTCGAACTGGGCGCGCTCGATCCGGACCATATCCATACGCCCGGCATCTTCGTGCAGCGCCTGTTCAAGGGCGAATTCGAGAAGCGCATCGAACAGCGCACCATCCGCGAAAGGGAGAGCGCATAATGGCCTGGACACGTGATGAAATGGCGGCCCGCGCCGCCCAGGAACTGGAAGACGGTTTCTACGTCAATCTCGGCATCGGCATCCCGACCCTGGTCGCCAACCATATCGCCGACGATATCGACGTCACCCTGCAGTCGGAGAACGGCATGCTGGGCATGGGGCCTTTCCCCTATGACGACGAGGTCGATCCCGACCTGATCAATGCCGGCAAGCAGACCATCACCGAGCTGCGCCGCACCTCGTATTTCTCCTCGGCCGACAGCTTCGCCATGATCCGCGGCGGCCATATCGACATCTCGATCCTGGGCGCGATGGAAGTGTCCGAGACGGGCGATATCGCCAACTGGATGATCCCGGGCAAGCTGGTGAAGGGGATGGGCGGTGCCATGGACCTGGTCGCCGGCGTCAAGCGCGTCGTGGTGATCATGGACCACGCCAACAAGGCCGGCGAACCGAAACTGCTGAAGACCTGCACCCTGCCGCTGACCGGCCAGGCCTGTGTCGACCGCATCATCACCACGCTGGGCGTGTTCGATGTGAAGGGCGATCATCTCGAACTGATCGAGCTGGCCCCGGAGGTCACGCTGGACGAGATCAAGTCGAAGACCGAAGCGAGCTACACCGTCTCGCCGCAGCTGAAAGAACACGCGGCGGCCTGAACTAACCTGACCTGACGCAAAAGTAATCAGCGCCAACTTGTTGACCTGCAAGGCGGCTCACCAAAGTGTGAGCCGCCTTGACAAGGTTTAATCCTGCCCCCGCACCGCAGTGCTATGAAAGCCGGGCGAGGGAGGAAAACATGCCGCTCACCCGATTGTCATTGAGCAATCCGGCCGCCGTGTGCGTCGGAATTGCCCTGATCGTGCTGATGGGCATTCTTGCCTTCACACGCCTGCCCATCCAGCTCTTCCCGGATACCGAACGTCCGCAGGTCAATATCGCCACGTTCTGGCGCTCGGCCTCGCCGCTGGAAATGGAATCGGAAATCGTCGAGCCGCAGGAACAGCTCCTCACCGGACTGCCCGGGCTGGAGGAGATGCGCGTCTTCACCAATGAGGGCGCGGCCTTCATCAACCTCACCTTCGCGCTTGAAACCGACATGACGCAGACGGCGATCGAGATCTCGAACCGCCTGTCGCAATTGCCGCCGCTGCCGCGCGATGCGGTGGGGCCCAATGTCGGCGGGTTCGGCGGCGACGCCCAGCAGAGCCTGATCTGGTTCTTCGTCCAGGCCTTGCCCGGCAATCCGCTGGAGATCCACGACTATACCAGCTTCATCGAGGACACGGTGGTGCCGCGCCTCGAGGCGATCCCGGGCGTGGCCAGCGTCAATATCGGCTGGGGCCAGCGGCCCGAGGAATTGCTGATCACGGTCGATCCCTATCGCGCCGCCGCGCTGGGCGTGACCCTGCCGCAGATTTCCGGCGCCATCGCCAATAACCAGGACGTGTCCGGCGGCAATGCCGAGATCGGCCGCCGCTCCTACCAGATGCGTTTCGAGGGCGAGTTCGAACCGTCCGAAATGGGCGATCTGGTGATCGTCTGGCGCGATGGCACGCCGGTGCGCCTGTCCGATGTCGCCACGGTCGAGGTGACCTATGGCGAACGCACGAATTTCACCTACCAGAACGGCAATCCGGCGATGGGCATCGAGGTGCGCCGCCAGCAGGGGGCCAATGTGCTCGCCGCGCTGGACGCGGTGAAGGCGGAAGTCGCGACGATCAACGAGACGCTGCTCGCCGAACGCCAGCTGGTGATGGCGCCGTCCTTCGACGCCTCGGTCTTCATCATGCGCGCCATCGACCTGTTGCGCACCAATCTGCTTCTGGGTGTGGCGCTGGCGATTTTCGGCCTGTGGCTCTTCCTGCGCCGGGCGCGGGCGACGCTGATCATCTCGCTCGCCATCCCGGTCTCGCTGCTCTCCACCCTGATCGTGCTCTTCCTGCTGGGCCGCTCGCTCAACGTGATCTCGCTGGCGGGCCTCGCCTTTGCCACGGGCATGGTGATGGATGCCGCGATCATTGTGCTGGAGAACATCATCCGCCGGCGCGAGGGCGGTGAGGATGCGCACACCGCGTCCGAACGCGGCGCCGGCGAGGTGTGGGGTGCGCTGCTCGCCTCCACGACCACGACCGTTGCCATCTTCCTGCCGATCATCTTCACCCGCAATGCCGAGGGCCAGATCTTCGCCGATCTCGCCATCACCATCGCGGTCGGCGTTGCGGTATCGATGATCGTTGCCGTGACCATCCTGCCGGTGGCGGCGAAATACTGGGTGCGCGACCGCGCGACGCAGACCCGCCAGCCCCTGCTCAACCGGATCGCGTCGGGCGTGATGACGCTGAGCGACAGTCCGCGCCGCCGCCTGGCGCTGGCCGGCACGCTGATCGCCATTCCGCTGGCCCTGACCTGGTTCCTGCGGCCGGATCTGGATTATCTGCCGCCGGTGAAGCGCGATGCGGTCGACGCTTTCCTGATCTTCCCGCCAGGCTCCAATCTCGACTGGATCGAGGAGGAGGTCGCCGCCACCGTCATCGAACGCCTCGAGCCCTATATGAGCGGCGAGCGGGAACCGGCGCTGCGCAACTATTATTTCGGCACCTTCCCCGGCGGCACCGGGGCGACGGCCGGCATCCGCGTGCAGGACCAGTCACAGGTCGGCGAGCTGGAGCGTATCGTCCGCGAGGAGATCATCACCGGCATTCCCGACGTGTTCGGCTTCGCCCAGCAGGGCGATCTGTTCGGCGGCTTCTCCCAGGGCGGCAATATCCAGGTGAATATCCAGTCCGCCGATGCCGAGGCGCGGGCGCGCGCCACCCAGGTCGGCCTGACCATGCTGCGCGAGCGCTTTCCGGGCGTGAACATCAATGCCAATCCGCCGCCCCAGGCGACCCAGCCGCGCCTGACCCTGGTGCCGGACGACCGGCGGATCCAGGAGGCCGGATGGGCGCGCCGCAATGTGGCGGGCATGATCGCCATGCTCGGCGACGGCCAGTTCATCGGCGAGTATTTCGACGGCGAGACGCGCATGAACATGATCCTGCGCTCCACCCCGTGGGAAACGCCGGACGAGCTGACCGGCATGCCGGTGGCAACCCCGTCCGGCGCCGTCGTGCCGCTGGGCGATCTGGTCGACATCCGCGAGGAAGTGGGGGCGGGCGCCATCCAGCGCCTCAACCGCCGCCGCACCGTCACCATCAATATCAACCAGCCGGAAAACGTCTCGCTGGAAGAAATCCTGGAGACCGTGCGCACCGAGATCGAGCCGGCCATGCGGGCCGAACTGCCGGCCGACGGCTCGATCGTCTATGGCGGCAGCGCCGACAGCCTGAACCGGGCCATCAACACCATGCTGATGAATATGGGCATGGCGATGGTGATCCTCTTCCTCATCCTGGCCGGCATGTTCCGCTCGCTGCGCGATGCGGTCCTGGTGCTGGTGTCGATCCCGCTGGCCGGTGTCGGCGGCGTGGTGATGCTGCAGGTGCTGAACCTCTTCG
Source organism: Maricaulis sp. (assembly GCA_002707795.1). Taxonomy (GTDB): domain Bacteria; phylum Pseudomonadota; class Alphaproteobacteria; order Caulobacterales; family Maricaulaceae; genus Maricaulis; species Maricaulis virginensis. Next base: position 2,300 of record PANX01000097.1, on the reverse strand, counting down.
TCTCCCAGCCGCTCGACCTTCTGACCATGATGGGCTTCGTCATCCTCCTGGGCCTGGTGATCAACAATGCCATCCTGCTGGTCGACCAGACCCGCCAGGGCGAGCGCGACGGCCTGACCCGCCGCGAGGCCGTCGACCAGGCGCTGCGCGTGCGCCTGCGGCCGATCTTCATGTCGACCATGACCAGCCTGCTGGGCATGCTGCCCCTGCTGCTGGTGCCCGGCGTCGGCTCGACCATCTATCGCGGACTGGCGGCGGCCATTGTCGGCGGCATGAGCGTCAGCCTCGTCTTCACCCTCGTTCTCATTCCCTGCCTCCTGCGCCTGGGCGAATTGCGCCAGGCCCGCACGGTGGCGGATCCGGCCCCTGCGCCGGCCGAATAGCCCTGGAGCTCCGACATGTTGCGATCCTTCATCTGCCTCGCTGCCGGCTCCGCCGCGCTCCTGGCCACCGCACCCGCCGCGGTGCTGGCCCAGCAGGGTCCGCCGCCGGCCGTGGTACGCACCGCCGAGATCGTCCAGCGCGACATGGCCCGCACGGTGATGACACCGGCCAGCGTGATGGCGCGCAATGATGCCCGCATCGCCGCGGAAGCCTCCGGCCGGGTCACTTTCGTGGCCGAGCCGGGCGACATGATCGAGACCGGCGGGCTGATCGCCCAGCTGGACGACCGCCAGGCCCGCATCCAGCTCGACGAGGCCCGCGCCCGCCTGGCCCGTGCCACCTCGAATGCGAATTACCAGAATGCCGAGGCCGACCGCTATGAAGGCCTCGCCGCAAACGGCACCGTGCCGGCCAACCGGCTGCGCGAGGTCGAACTGGCCCGCGACCTGGCCGACCAGGATCTGCGCGAGGCCCGGGCTGCGGTAATGCGCGCCGAGCTGGAACTGGAGCGCACGCAGATCGTCGCACCGTTTCCGGGCCGGGTCGCCGAACGCCTGATCCAGGCCGGGGAAATCTCCGCGCCGGGCCGCGAGATCGTCCGCCTGGTGGATATCGAACACAAGGAGGCCGTCGCCCAGGTGCCCGTCGCCATCGCGCCCTTCCTGGAAGTGGGCCAGGAGGTCACGCTGTCGCTCGCCAACGGCACCAGCCAGCGTGCGCCGATCCGCGCCATCATTCCGGTCGGCGACGCCGTCTCGCGCACCTTCGAGGTGCGGATCGATCTGACCGGTTCCGACTGGATTGTCGGCTCGGCCGCCCGCGCGGCTTTCCCGGCCGAAACCCCGCGCCTGCAGGCCGCTGCGCCCTATGACGCGGTGGTGCTGCGCTCCAGCGGCAGCCATGTCTTCGTCGTCGACGCGGAAGACATCGCCCGCCAGGTTGCTGTCGTGGCCGGCGTGCGCGAAGGCGGCTATGTCGCCATCGACGGGGATGTGGAAGCCGGCCAGCGCGTTGTGGTCTCCGGCGCGGAAACCCTCAGCGACGGCCGCCCGGTCCAGGAACTGGGCGAGGACGCTTAGGTGCCTTGATTTCCTATCGCTTGCCTTTCAAGGTTGTCGTGATACAATCTGTAGGTGAAGCACGGGAGATGAGACATGTTTGATATCGTTGTCGCCGCGCTGCTGATCGGCGAACCGGCCGCCGTCGATACATCTGCTATCCAGTACGAGGAATTGCAGTGCATTCAGGCGCCCCACGGCTATCAGCGCCAGATAGCTTATCGCAATAACGCTCAACCCGACCGTTTCGTCTGGGTAGATGTGGCGCGCCGCAATGTATCCTATCTGTTCGATCTGTCGTCGCAATGCGATGCGGGCCGCCCCGGACGGATCGCCATTCCGGAGGCTGGTATCCTGAATTTGTGTGTCGGCCGCAATATTTTCGCGTCTTCAAGCGAAATTCCGCATCGGAATTGCCAGGTCGAAGCCATCTATCAGGTTCCCAACCAGACGATGGCGTGGGAACTCGCTGACTCGATCCTGCAGGGCCAACCGGACGCTGACTGAGCCGCTCTTCTGCAAAGAGGCGTGAAACAAGAAGAGTCTTGGGCCGTCCTTGACCCTCCTTGAGTGCCTTGTGCGCAATCGCCAAGGGGTAGCACCGTGGCGGAGCGGCTATCCCGGCTAGGTGATCTTCCGCCACGTCTTCGGCTCACCCATGATCAAAAGCCACAGACAGGTACCGATCTCGGCGAAGGAAGAGGGCGTGCCGGCAATCGTGCTGAGGAGGCTGCCGGAATAGCCGCTCATGAAAAGCGGGCCGGCGAACTCGATCAGGAAGCCGATACAGCTGATCATCAACAGGAAGCCGAGCACATGCGGCAGCAGGCCCGAGCGCCAGCCCAGCCAGCCCAGCGG
>PANX01000096.1 GCA_002707795.1 Maricaulis sp. | reverse complement strand
TGTGCTCGATCACGGCGACCGGGCGGTCACCCTCCGGCGCAAAGCTCACCTCGTCGGCGTCGATCAGCACCTCGCGGCCACCGATGTCCAGCGTCCCGCCGCTCTCGACGACGATGGCTTCGACATCGCCTTCCGTGCCGAGACGGACACGCTCGATCTCGCCGAGCTCGCCGCCATCCTCGGATTCAACCCGCAGGTCGATCCAGTGGTGGTCATCGGTATAAGGCGCGCGGTCGAGGTCCGAATTGTCCCAGGCCTCTGCGGTCTCGCGCAGCAGGTCATTGTCCTGGATCGTCTCGTTCGGCGCCGGGGCGTGAGCCTGGCCTTCTACGGTCATCTGCTCGTCCACCATGGGCTTTTCGTCCTGGTGAAGATCGTCCTGGGCCAGGGCCGCAGCGCCGGCCAGCGCGGTCGTTGCGCAGGCAAACGCCGAAGCAGCGGTTGCAGTCGTCAGGGTAGTAAGGCGTTTCATGTCTGCCTCCTGTCTTGCTCCATCTGCCGGCTTCAGCCGGGGACAGCTCTGTGTCTGCCATCCGGACCCGAAACGGACAGCCGCCACGAAAAGTTGCGAAGCTTACAGGAATGTAATGCGGTAAGGCTCAGTCTTCGGTGGCCGGTTCGACCAGGCCATAGGCCTCGAACGCACGCCGCATCTGCTGTGCCGGACAGCCGAAACCGTCATACAAACCACGCAGATAGGCGCGGCGGCGCTGGGCCATCTCGCGGCGCTCGCGCGCTTCGTCCTCGATCCGGCCGGCGCCGCCGATGAAACGGATCACCGGGCGTACCGGGTTCAGGCCTACAATCGTGGAGTGATACAGGCTGCGCGCGCCGTCGGCGGCCGCATCGGGGGCCTGGGCGGCCAGTCCTGTGCCCCGGTCGAACCAGCTTCGCTCCTCCCGGGCCTCTTCCTCCGCCTGGCGTTCCTCTTCCTCGATATCGGGACCCAGCACCACGGTCAGCCGCGCGACATCGCGCGCCACGGTGGAACAGCGCCGGCGCGAGCCTTCGCCGCCATAGGGGGTCGGCACGGTGTCGTCGCCCTCGTCGACCATGATCGGGCCCGGCCGCTCGCGCGGCAGACCGACCGCGTCTTCCAGCGCGTCGGTGGTTTCGACCCGGGCCATGCTGGCGGTTTCGCCGGCATTCTGGCGGGTGGACGAGCATGCTCCGGCGGACAGCGCCACCGCGAAGCAAACCATGGCTGGAATCAGGACCCTGTTCGTCATGCCGGCGAGTTTACCGGCGATTGCGGAAAAATCTTGGCCGAAATGCTGATATCCGCCGTCAAAGCCGCATTGACCCTCCGGAATCGCCCGTATAGGTTCCGCGCTCCTCGTGAGGGGAGCCGATAGCTCAGCTGGTAGAGCAACTGACTTTTAATCAGTAGGTCCAGGGTTCGAATCCCTGTCGGCTCACCATTTCATCTCCAGCATCATCGTTGCGTATCCGGGGTTCCGCGGCCGTTTTCCGGCCCAGAACACGCCTTCCGCTTGACCTTGCCGCCGCCGCAGCCAAACCTTCCCACGTAAACGGGAGGGGCCGATGAAGAGATGTGTGTGCCTGGCAGCCGCTGCAGCGCTGCTCACACTGGCGGGGTGTAACGGGGCCGAGGAGACGCAGGTCCGCATCGAACCGGCGCCGGAGACCCAGCGCACGCTCGCCCAGGGCGAGATTGTCGGCTTTCACTCCGGCGAGGCGGCTTCGGCCTGGCTGGCCATACCCTATGCCGCGCCGCCGCAAGGCGATCTGCGCTGGCGGGCACCGCGGCCGGCGCTGGCCTTTGAGGACGGCCGGCTCGAGGCGATCGAGCACGGCGCCGTGTGTCCCCAGGTGACCAATGAACTTTCCGCCCGGGCGGCCGGTGTCGAGGCCGGCGTGCTGATCGGCGAGGAAGACTGTCTCACACTCGATATTTACGCCCCGCGCGAGGCCGCGCCCGAGGCCGGGCTTCCGGTCATGGTGTGGATCCATGGCGGGGCGAATGTCTGGGGTTCGTCCTCGGCCTATGACGGATCGCAGCTGGCGGCCGAGCGCGATGTCGTGGTGGTCGCCGTGCAATACCGTCTCGGTCCGCTCGGCTTCCTGTCGCATCCGGCCTTGCGCGAAAGTGCCGGACACCCGCTGGACGAGGCGGCGAACTTCGCGCTGCTCGATCTCGTCGCCGCGCTGGACTGGGTGGACGCCAATATCACCGCTTTCGGCGGCGATGCCGACCGGATCACGATCTTCGGGGAAAGCGCCGGCGCCTTCAATATTGCTGCCCTGATGGCGTCGGAACCGGCGCGCGGCCGGTTCGATGCGGCCATCATGCAGAGCGGCGGCACGGGCACGAACAGCCGCGAGGTGGCCGAAAACGGCGGCGGAAACGACCTTCATCCCGCCCTGGAAGCCGTGGCCGCCTTTGCGGGGCCCGATGCAGACGGAGCGGCCATGCGGGCGGTGCCGCTGGAGGATGTCTACGCGGTCTATCGCGACGAAAGCGGTGCCTTCACCTCGCTGCCGCGCATGATCGAGGACGGGGTGAGCCTGCCCGAAGACGGCATACTGGGCGCGGCGGCGCGGCCGGGCGGTTTCGCGCCCGTGCCCCTGATCACCGGCGCCAATCGGGACGAGATGAAGCTTTACACCGCCTTCGATCCGCAGTTGACGCGGCGCCTGGGACCGCTGGTCTGGCCGCGCGACGTGGCGCGTTACCAGGCCGCGGTCGAATATCCCAGCCGCAGCTGGCGGGTCGGGGCGGTCGATGACCTGCTCGACCGTCTGCGGTCCGCCGGCCATGAGGATTTGTGGGCCTACCGGTTCGACTGGGACGAGGGCGGCAAGGTTCTGCTGACCGATACCGGCATTCTGCTCGGGGCCTCGCACGCCATGGAGATCCCGTTCGTCTTCAACCATTTCGAGCTGTTCGGCCCGTTCGATCGCGTCCTGTTCAATGACCGCAATGCGCAAGGCCGCGCGGCGCTCGCCGATGCAATGGGCGGTTACTGGGGGCAGTTTGCCCATACGGGCGAGCCCGGTACGGGCGGTGGCGCCGGTCTGGAGTGGCCGCGCTGGGGCGAGACGGCCCGGCTGATGCGGTTCGACACGCCGGCGGACGGCGGTCCGGAAGTCATGACCGGGCGGGACACACCGGCCGCAATCGCCGCCGATCTTGCGGCCGACACCCGTCTGCAGCCGTCCGGGCGTTGCGCGGTGGCGGCCGGGATCATGCGCCGACAGCCCGCCATCGCGCAGGCTTTCGAGAGCGGCATGGATTGTTGAGGCGGGCCAAGCCGCTTGAAGGAAGTTCTGGCCAGGGCATGGCGCTGGGGGCGCCGCGCGCTATTCTGGTGCCGCCCATCCCTTCAACACGTCTTTGATTCGGCGGCCCGACCATGAACGAGCTTCTCCTGCAGGCGGTGATCTATCTCGGCGCCGGCGTGATTGCGGTGCCGATCGCACACCGCCTCGGGCTGGGATCGGTGCTGGGCTATCTGCTGGCCGGCGTAGCCATCGCCCCGCTGCTCGACTGGATGGGGTCGGACCCGGAGAACGTCCAGACCTTCGCCGAGTTCGGCGTGGTGATGATGCTCTTCCTGATCGGCCTGGAACTCCAGCCACGCCTGTTGTGGGACATGCGCATGCGCCTGTTCGGGCTGGGCGGGCTGCAGGTGGCGGTGACGGCGCTGGTGGTCGCGGTGGCGTGCCTGGGCTTCGGGCTGGACTGGCGGCTGGCGCTGGCACTCGGCCTGATCATGGCGCTGTCCTCGACCGCCATCGTCCTGCAGACGCTGGGCGAAAAGGGCTGGCTGCGCACCGAGGGCGGGCAATCGGCCTTCTCGGTCCTCCTGTTCCAGGACATCGCCGTCATCCCGATGCTGGCCCTTCTGCCCTTCCTGGCGATAGCGGGGGTAGACGCCGGTGCGGCGCATGGCGGCGGTGCCCATGGCGGCCCGGCGCCGTTCGCAGCCTGGCCGGCCTGGGCCCAGGGGCTGATGACGCTGGCCGTCGTCGCCGGCGTGATCCTGGGCGGCCGCTATCTCACACGACCCGCCTTCCGCATCATCGCGCGCACCGGCCTGCACGAACTTTTCTTTACCGCGGCGCTGGTCCTGATTGTCGGCATCGCCGTGCTGATGAGCATGGTCGGCCTGTCGCCGGCGCTGGGGACATTCCTCGCCGGTGTGCTGCTGGCTGAAAGCGAATACCGCCACGAGCTGGTCTCGGATCTGGAACCCTTCAAGGGCCTGTTGCTCGGCGTCTTCTTCATCACGCTCGGTGCAGGCATGGAGTTTGCCCTCCTGGGCGAGGAATTCGGCCTCATCATCGGCCTCACGCTCAGCCTGATCCTGGTGAAGGGCGCGATCCTGCTGGCGCTGGCGACCCTGTTCCGGATGAAGGGGCGGGCCCGCTGGCTGTTCACCTTCGCCCTCGCCCAGAGCGGCGAGTTCGGCTTCGTGCTGCTCGCCTTCTCGACCAGCCTGCACGTCATCCCCGACGAGATCGCCGCCGTCGCCTCGCTGGTGGTGGCCCTGTCGATGATGGCGACGCCGCTTTTGATGATCGCCTTCGAGCGCTTTGTCTCGCCGCGGGTCGGCCGGAAGGCGGGGCATGAGCGCGACGAGGACACGATCGAGGAGGAGGGGCCCGTCATCATCGCCGGCATGGGGCGGTTCGGCCAGATCGTGCATCGCCTCCTGGTGATGGACGGCTACAAGCCGATCGTTCTGGACAATTCGGCCGAGCATATCGACGGGCTGCGCAAGTTCGGCATCCAGGTCTATTACGGCAACGCCCTGCGGCCGGGGCTGCTGGAAGCCGCGGGCATCGCCCGCGCCAAGCTGCTGGTCGTGTGCACCGATAATCGCGAACGCGCCGTCGAACTCGTCCAGCATGTGAAACAGCGCTACCCGCATGTGCACGTCATCGCCCGCGCCGCCAGCCGCGAACATGTCTACCAGCTGCGTGCGGCTGGCGCGGACAGTGCGGTGCGCGAGATGTTCGGCTCCTCCCTCGAGGCGGCGACCCAGTCGCTCGAAGTGCTCGGCGAGACGCGTGAACGTGCCGAGAAGAAGGCGAAGGCCTTTGCCCATCATGACGAGGAAAGCCTGCGGCAATTGTTCGAGGTCTGGGATTCCGAGATCGATGTCTTCGACAATGAGGCCTATATCGAGCGGGCGCGGTCGCGCGTCGTGTCGCTGGCCGAGCTGATGGCCGAGGATGTCGGCGAACCCGATCCGGAAGACGAGCGCGACCCGCTGTCCTGAGCGGCACCGGCGACCGAAACACGGTTTCGTCCGGCATCCTTAATGGTTAATGTCGGCCCGCTTTCGACTCGGGGACAAGCTTGGGACGTTTTCTTCTGGCAATTCTGCTGGCCGTGCTGCCAGGCGTGGCCACTGCTGCGTCTGACGACGAGCCGGTGATTGCATCGGAGATCCCCGAAGAGCCTCAGCCCGTGCGGACGGCCGATCTCGACCGCTGGGCGCTGCAGGTCACCGGCTGGACGCCGCAATCGGTCGCCGAACTGGCCGGCTTTCTCTACGAGGCACCCGGGCACGGACTGCCGGCGCTGGACGGGATTGCCGACTATCTGCTCGATCCGGATGTGGCGTTCGAACCGCGGGCTGCGGCAGCGTCGCGGGCGGCGCTGCAATACACCGCCTGGCTGGAATACGGGCTGATCGACCAGGACACGCTGACGCTGCGCCTGCTGACGGACAATGAGGCGTCCCGGCTGGTCGCACGCCTCGTGACCGCGCTGGACACGGGGCATATCGAACAGGCGATTACGGAAAGCCTGCCGGCCGTGCGCGATTACGATATCCTGCGCCGGGAAATGCTGCGCCTGATGACGCTGCGCCCGATCTGGCCGCAGATCGGGGGCGGCGATACGCTGACGCTCGGCGATGCCGGGGTGCGGGTCGACCAGTTGCGTGCGCGGCTGGCGGCCGAGGGTCTCCTGGCGCCGGGCTGGGCGAGCGGCGATGCGTTCGACATGCGGCTGGAAACCGCGCTGCGGCGCTATCAGGGGCGGGTGAACCTCTCGCCGACCGGGCGTCTCGACCGGCCGACCCTGCGCCAACTGAACATCACACCTGAGGAACGCATCGCGCAATTGCGCGCCAATCTCGAACAGCGGCGCTGGCGGACCCGGCAGCTGGGCGAGCGGCATATCTGGGTCAATCTTGCGGACTTCCACCTCGAAGCCTGGGAGAACGGCCGGCTGGCGCGCGAGCACGAGGTGATGATCGGCGGCCAGACCTCCTCGACACCGGAATTCTCCGAGGAGATGCAATACATCGTCCTCAATCCCTGGTGGGGGCTGCCATCCAGCTCGGCGCGCTCGCGCTTCGCCTCGATCCGGCGCAATCCGGGTATCGTGAATTCGCACGGCTTCCGCATCTACAATTCGGCCGGCGAGCCGGTTTCGGTCTACGAGGTCGACTGGAGCCGCTGGAATGATCGCTGGCCCTACCGGCTGTCGCAGCCGCCCGGGCCGACCAATCCGATGGGCGAGGTGAAATTCATCTTCCCCAACCGGCACAATATCTACATTCACGACACGACCGAGCGTGACCGCTTCGTGCGCACGCGCCGGGATTTCTCGGCCGGCTGCATCCGCGTGCAGGATCCGCTCGCCCTCGCCGAATGGGTGCTGGCGGGCCAGGCGGACTGGTCGCGGGCGCGGATCGACGAGGTGGTGTCCGGAAATACCCCGACCGTGGTCTGGCTGGACCGGCGCATCCCGGTCCATATCGCCTACTGGACGGTCGTCGGGGAGGCGGACGGTTCGGTGCGCTACCTGCACGACCTCTACCGCCGTGACGGGCGGCTGGTTGCTGCGTATGCGCAGGCGTTCGCGACGGCAACCGCAGCGGGTGACACCGTCCGGGCAGGGGTGTTCGACACGACTGCAGCCCTGCGCTGATTAGGAGTTTCGGCATTCTCCAAAAAAAAAGCGGGAACCGATCGTGAGGCTTCTGCGTTGTCCGGTTGTACGGGGATGTGTGGCCCGGTCCCGGGACGCACTGTATCCTTGCTGCAACGCGACAAAATATTCGGGTCTTATCGGGGCTTTACCTGTCTGGCCTATGGCGCTCGCGATGTAATTGTAGTAGGGGTCGTACTAGGAGCGTCCGTCAGGACGATTCTTCGCGCCCGGCGCAGTGCCGGGCATGGTCAGTCACACCAAGGAGGCGCGAGCCTCTGGAGGGGGAATGATGAAAAAACGGCTTTTTACGGCGGTCGCCGTTGGGGCCTTCTTGGCAGCGGGTCCCGCGTTCGCTGACGAAGGCTGGTATGTCCGTGGTGCAGTCGGTTACGGCGGCCCGGGCGACACCGACGTTTCCGGCTCGCTGAATGGTGAAATCAGTGGTGAGAGCAACTGGCGTGAAGCCGTGGCTCTGGGCTACTCTTGGGCTGACGGCTTCCGTCTCGAAGGCGAACTGGCTCATCGCTACAACGACACGGGCGCGATCGGTGCTTTCGAGCACAGCCTGAGCGACTTCCAGATCTGGTCCGTGATGGCCAACGCCATTTTCGACTTCAATCCGGATGGCGCTTACCACCCGTATATCGGTGCTGGTCTGGGTCTGGGCGATGTGTCCGGCACCCTCACGGGTTTCTCGGCGGGCACCACGCCCATCAACCCGACGCCGGCCGATTACGTTATCGCGCAGGACAGCGACAATCCGCTGGTGTGGCAAATCCTCGCCGGTATCGGTTGGGACCTCACCGAGCAGCTGACCCTGGACACCGAGTATCGCTACTTCTCGGCGGCCAGCACGGATTATGCGCCGAATGTGAGCGTCGATAATCTGTCCGGTCACGAGGCCTGGATCGGTCTGCGGTATGCCTTCGCGGCTCCGCCGCCCCCGCCGCCGCCCCCGCCGCCGCCGCCTCCGCCCCCGCCGCCCCCGCCGCCTCCGCCGCCGCCTCCGCCGCCGCCGTCGTGCGATGACGTGAGCTTCCCGGTCTACTTCGAGTGGGATCGCGCGGATCTGACGGATCAGGCCCGGGCCGTGATCGCCCAGGCTGCCAACCAGCGCGGCAATTGCGGTGTGACCCGCGTGTCCGTCGCCGGCCACGCCGACCGTTCGGGCGCTGCTGCCTACAATGTCGGTCTGTCCGAGCGCCGTGCCCGCGTCGTCCGCGACGAGCTGGTCCGCCTCGGCGTTCCGGCGAGCACGATCTCGATGGAAGCGTATGGCGAAACCCGCCCGGCGGTGCAGACCGCTGACGGTGTTCGCGAACCGCTGAACCGTCGTTCGGAAGTGGTCATCGTTCTGGACTAGGTCCGGATCTGATGGATCGAAGGATTGCGGCCCGGCATCTGCCGGGCCGCTTTTCTTTTGCCTGAAGGCCGGTTCCGGCCCGGTGTCGCGGTTTTGGTAAAATAGTGCACGGAGCGGGCTGTTTCGGGGGCGATCTGGTCGCTTTTTCCGTCCTGCTGAGGCTGCGCTTGACCCGTTCGAAGCGCCGGTTCACACCGGATGCAACGCGGCGGCAGGGGCCTGACCGCACCTGCAGACAAGGGAGAACTTCCATGAGCAAGCCGGACAAGCCGTATCGCAAGCGCGAGATCGCCGGGCACACGCTGAGCCCGGAAACCCAGATGATGAGCTACGGCTATGATCCGAAGCTCTCGGAAATGTCGATCAAGCCGCCGATCTTCCTGACCTCGACCTTTGCCTTTGAAAGTGCCGAGCACGGCGCTGCCTTTTTCCGCGTCACGCTCGGCCAGGCCGAGGAGGGCGATCCGGAAGCCGCAGGCCTGATGTATTCGCGCTTCAACAATCCCAATATGGAAGTGCTGGAAGACCGGCTCGCCCTCTATGACGGTGCCGAGGAATGCTGCGTCTTCTCCTCCGGCATGGCGGCCATCTCCACCACGCTGATGGGCCTGGCGCATTCCGGCTCGGTGATCCTCCAGTCGACGCCGCTCTATGGCGGTACGGAAAGCCTGATCCGCAAATTCCTGCCGAATTACGGCATCCAGTCGGTCGATTTCTTTGCCGGCGCCCATGAGGACGAGATCCATGCCGCCGCCGACGAGGCGCTGGCCAAGGGCGAGGTCTCGGTCATCTACACCGAGACGCCGACCAATCCGACCAATGACCAGGTCGATCTGAATGTCTGCCGCCGCCTCGTCGACCTGATCGAGAAGAAGCAGGGCAAGCGCCCCTATCTCGTCGTCGACAACACCTTCCTCGGCCCGGTCGGCCAGAAGCCGATGGAGCTTGGTGCCGACGTGGTCGTCTACTCGCTGACCAAATATATCGGCGGCCATTCCGACCTGATCGCCGGTTCGGCCTCCGGCACGACCGAAGCCATGGCGCAGATCCGCGGCCTGCGCGGTTATCTGGGCACCAATCTGGACCCGCACACCTGCTGGATGCTGCTGCGCTCGCTGGAAACCGTGAAACTGCGCATGGAAGCGGCCGCTCTCGGAGCCCGCAAGGTCGCCGAATTCCTGCGCGATCATCCCAAGGTCAACCGGGTGCGCTATCTGGGCTTTCTGGAAGAGGGCACGCGCGACGGCGATGTCTTCAAGGCCCAGTCCTCCTCGGCCGGCTCCACCTTTGCCTTCGATCTGGAGAGCGAGGCCGCAGCCTTCCGCATGCTCAACGCGCTGCAGGTGATGAAGCTGGCAGTCAGCCTCGGCGGTACCGAAACCCTGATCTGCCACCCGGGCTCCACCACTCACCGCGGTGTCGATCCGGAACTGCGCAAGCGCCAGGGCTTCTCCGACGGCCTGGTGCGCATCTCGGTCGGTATCGAGAACCCGGACGATCTGATCGCCGACCTGAAGCAGGCGCTCGAACACGCCTGATCCCGAACCGTCTCGCACCATCCCCGCGCGGTCTCTGCCGCGCGGGGGTAGACCCGTCCGTTTAAACGGCTATCACTGGGACATGCAGGACAAACTCGATCTCAACCCCGACGAGCGCGCCGTGCTCGACTGGATCGACAGCCGCGCCGATCACATGATCGACACGGTCAAGGCGTGGTCGGCGATCAATTCCGGCAGCCGCAATGCGGACGGTCTGGAGCGCATGCGCGCCTGTCTGGAAACCGCGTTCGGCGAGTTGGGCGGCGAGATATCCGCCATGGATCTGCCGCCGACGACGATTGTCGATCCCGACGGAACGGTGCGCGAGCAGGCATTCACGCCCTCCTTCCACTGCCGGCTGCGGCCGCAGGCGCCGATCCGCATCGTCATGACCGGTCATCACGACACGGTCTTCCCGGCGGACAGCCATTTCCAGTCGACCGAGCTGTGGGATGCCGACACGCTGAACGGCCCCGGCGTTGCCGACATGAAGGGCGGCATTCTGGTGATGCTGCACGGGCTTCTCGGCCTCGAGCGCTCGCCCTGGAAGGACGAGATCGGCGTCGATGTGCTGATCAGTCCGGACGAGGAAATCGGCTCGCTGGGCTCCGGCCCGATCCTTGCCGATCTGGGCGCCGGTGCCGATATCGGCATGACCTATGAACCCGCCCTGGCCGACGGTTCGCTGGCGGGGGCTCGCAAGGGTTCGGGCAACTGGTCGCTGAAAGTCTCCGGCCGCGCGGCCCATGCCGGGCGCGAACATCATCTGGGCCGCAACGCCCTGGCTGCCGCCTGCCAGTTCGGGCTGGGGCTGGACGAGCTCAACGGCCGACGCGAGGGCGTCACCTTCAACCTGGCCCGCATCGATGGCGGCGGCCCGCCGAATGTCGTGCCGGACAATGCGGTGGCGCGTTTCAATGTGCGTGTGAAGACCGAGAATGACCGCACCTGGGTGGAGGCCGAGCTGGAACGCCTTCTCGACGAGATCCGCGTGCGCGACGGCATCGCGGCCGAGCTGCACGGCGGCTTCACCCGCCCGCCCAAACCCATGAGCCCGGCCAATGCCCGCATGTTCGAATGGACGAAGGCGGCGGGCGGTGCGCTGGGCCTGGACATCCGCTGGCAGGACACGGGCGGCGTGTGCGAGGGCAATAATCTGTGGGCGGCCGGCTGCCCCAATGTCGATACGCTGGGCGTGCGCGGCGCCGATATCCATTCCGATCGCGAGATCGTCAAACTGTCGAGCTTTGCCGAACGGGCCAAGCTGTCGGCGGTGATGCTGATGAAGTTTGCCCGGGGCGAATTCAACGCCAAGGAAGCGCGCGCCCTGGCAAGGACCCAATAGACACAGGCATGATCGGGGGAAGAGCATGCTGATTGTACGTGCGGCCAAACGCACCGACACGGACGCCCTTGTGCGTCTGGCGCAGGAAGCGGGAACCGGTTTCACATCCCTGGCCGTGCCGGCGGATGTGCTGGCGGCGCGCCTGGAGAAGTCCGAAGCGATCTTTTCCACGCCGGAACCGGGCCAGACCGAGGACGCCTACCAGCTGATGCTGGAGGACACCGGGACCGGCCGGATCGTCGGCTGTTCGGCCATCAAGGCGATGGTGGGTGTGTCGAAACCCTATTGGGATTTCAAGATCATCACCCTGGCCCAGCATTCGCTGGAAGCTGACCGCCGCTTCGACATGGATGCCATGCTGCTGGTCAATGACTTCGCGGGGGCCTCGGAAGTCGGCACGCTGTTCGTCTCCGAGGCCGGACGCGGTACCGGCGCCGGACGGCTCGTCGCCCAGTCGCGCTACCTCATGATGGCCGCCGACCGGTCGCGCTTTGGCGAGCGTGTGCTGGCCGAGCTGCGCGGTGTGGTCCATGACGATGGATCCTCGCCCTTCTTCGATGCGGTGTCGCGGCCCTTCTTCCGGATGGATTTCGACGATGCCGACCGGCTGTCCGCGTCGACCGACAACCAGTTCATCCTCGATCTGGGCCCGCAGCACCTGATCTATCTCGACCTGTTGCCGCCCGAAGTGCGCGAGGTGATCGGCAAGCCGCATCCGCACGGGGAGGGGGCCTACAACCTCCTGCTCTGGGAGGGGTTCCACTATGACCGCTATGTCGACATTTTCGATGGCGGGCCGCTGGTCTCCACCTGGACCGAGAATATCCGCACCCTGCGCGAGAGCCGCGAGGTGACCGTGCGGGCGGCGACGACGACGGGCGGTGTCGACGGCATCCTGTCGACCGACCGCTTCCCGGACTTCCGGACCTGTCACGCCCAGGTCGTCGATGATGGCGACATTCTGGGCATTTCCTACGAAACCATGCAGGCGCTCGATCTGGCCGAAGGCGATCGCGCCCGCTTCTGGCGACGAATGAGGTGATTTCATGCTGCTGATCGATGGCCAATGGCGCGCAGGCAAGGGCGCTGACATGCACTCGGAAAACCCGGCCGATGGCAGCCGCGTGTGGAGCGGTAAGGCCGCCACGGCGGACGATGTCGACGCCGCCTTCAAGGCCGCGCGGGCGGCTTTCCCGGCCTGGGGACGCAGCCTCTATCCCGAGCGTGTTGCCATCGTCGAGGCCTATCAGGCCTATCTCGAGGCGCACAAGGACGCGCTCGCCGAGCTGATCTCGCGAGAAACCGGCAAGCCGCGCTGGGAAGGCCTGGCCGAAGCCGGCGCGATGATCGGCAAGATCGCGATCTCCAAGACCGCCTATGCCGAACGCACGGGCGAACACGCGTCGGACACCGCTTTCGGATATGCCGCCCTGGCGCACAAACCGCTGGGCGTGATGTTCGTGCTCGGGCCCTACAATTTCCCCGGCCATCTGCCGAACGGCCATATCGTGCCGGCGTTGCTGGCGGGCAATACGATCGTCTTCAAACCGTCCGAGATGACCCCGGCCGTGGGCGAGTTCATGGCGAAGGCCTGGGAGGCCGCCGGTCTGCCCAAGGGCGTGCTGAACCTGGTCCAGGGCGCGCGCGAGACGGGCGCCGCTGCGCTGGATCATGCCGATCTGGACGGTGTGCTGTTCACCGGGTCCTGGGGCACGGGCAAGTTCATCCACGAGAAGTTCGCGGGCCGCACCGGTATCCAGCTGGCGCTGGAAATGGGTGGTAATAACCCGCTCGTTGTCTGGGATGCCGCCGATGCCGAAGCGGCTGCGCGGGTGGCGGTGCATTCCGCCTATATCACGGCCGGCCAGCGCTGTTCCTGCGCGCGCCGCCTGATCCTGCCCGAGGGCGCAGCCGGCGATGCCGTGGTCGAGGCGATCGACCGCATCGCAGGCCAGCTGAGCATCGGCCGCTGGGATGCCGACCCGGAACCCTTTATCGGACCGCTGGTCTCCGCCCAGGCTGCGCGCGGCGTGCTGGCCGCCCAGGACGATCTCCTGTCGCGCGGCGCGAAAGCGATCCGCAAGGCCGTGACCGTCGCGGAACTGGGCGAGGCCTTCCTGCGTCCCGGCCTGATCGACGTCACCGGTGTGGATGTGCCGGACGAGGAAGTCTTCGGCCCGCTGATCCAGATCGTGCGCGTTGCCTCCTTCGACGATGCCATCGCGGCTGCGAAGGATACCGCCTATGGCCTCTCGGCCGGGCTGGTCTCGGACGATGAAGCCCTCTGGGAGCGTTTCTGGGTGGAAGCCCGCGCCGGTATCGTCAACTGGAACCGGCCGACCTGCGGTGCGGCCTCCAACATGCCCTTCGGCGGGCCGGGCCAGTCGGGCAATCTGCGGCCCAGCGCCTTCTATGCCGCCGACTATTGCGCCTATCCGGTCGCCACGCAGGCCCAGTCGAAGGCCGAGCGCATGCCGGTCAAGGGAGTGGATTGATGGCGCGCGCGGTCGAGGCGAATTTCGACGGGCTGGTCGGCCCGACGCATAATTATGGCGGCCTGTCCGAAGGCAATCTGGCCAGCGCCAGGAATGAGGGTCTGGTCTCCTCGCCGCGCCAGGGCGTGCTGGAAGGCCTCGCCAAGATGAAACGCCTGGCCGATAGCGGCCTGGTGCAGGGCCTGCTGCCGCCGCACGAGCGCCCCTATCTGCCGCTGCTGCGCCGGGCCGGTTTTTCCGGGTCCGACGCGGCGGTGATCGAGGCGGCCTGGAAGACGGCGCCGGGCCTGTTGCGCAAGGCCTGCTCGGCCTCGCCGATGTGGGCTGCCAATGCCGCGACCGTGTCGCCGTCGGCCGATACGGCCGATCGCCGCCTGCATCTCACCCCGGCCAATCTGCTGACCACGCTGCACCGTTCCATCGAGGGCGAGCAGACCCGCCGGGCCCTGCAATGGGCCTTCCCGGACGCGGCCCGTTTCGCCGTGCACGACGTTTTGCCCATGCAGCCGGACTTTGCCGATGAAGGCGCGGCCAATCATGTGCGCCTGTGCGCCGAGCAGGGCGGGCCGGGTGTCGAGATCTTCGTCTATGGCCGCGAGGCCGGCGAGGCGTGGAGCGGCAGGTTTCCGGCACGCCAGACGCTGGAAGCCTGCCAGGCCGTGGCCCGCTCGCACGGGCTCGACCCGAAACGCACCGTCTTCATCCGCCAGTCGTCCGAGGCGATCGCCGCCGGTGCCTTCCACAATGACGTCGTCTGCGTCGGCACGCGCACCACGCTTTTCTTCCACGAACTCGCCTTTGCCGACCGCGAGGCTGCCCTGGCCGATATCCGCAAGGCGGCCGAAGGCCTGTTCGAGCCGGACTTCGTGGAGGTGCCCGAGGCCGAGGTGCCCGTCGGCGATGCCATCACCAGCTATCTGTTCAATTCCCAATTGCTGGAATGGCCCGGCGAGGACCGCCTGGTGCTGATCGCGCCGAAGGAGACCGAGGAAACCGCAACGACGCGCGCCTACTGCGCGGCGATGACGGCGGGCAATGGCCCGATCGGGCGGGTGGAGTTCGTCGAGGTGCGCCAGTCCATGCGCAATGGCGGCGGACCGGCCTGCCTGCGCCTGCGTGTTGTGCTGACGGACGAGGAACGCGCCGCGGTGGCGCCGCAGGCGCTGATGTCGGACACGCTCTATGACACGCTGGTGGCCTGGGCGGGCAAGCACTACCGCGACCGGCTGGAGCCGAATGATCTGGCCGACCCGGCCTTGCTGCGCGAGAGCCGCGAGGCGCTGGACGCGCTGACCGGGATTCTCGGTCTCGGTGGGGACTACTACCCCTTCCAGTGGGGCTAGGCTTGCTTAACCG
>PANX01000095.1 GCA_002707795.1 Maricaulis sp. | reverse complement strand
TGGTCGAAGGCGACGCGGCCCCGGTGCTGCCCGCCGAGATCGTCGCCGAGACCGCCCGCCGCTACCGCGAGGTGTTCGAGACGCTCAGCGGCCGCAGCCTCGACGCGACCGTGGCCGAGGCGGTGGCGTGAGCCGGACCCTCGCGCTCGTCCTGACCCTGGCCCTGGCCGGCTGCGCCAGCGCGCCGCCCACCGGCCCGGTCACCGAGCCCGAGATCTACCCCGACCGGACCACGCCCGAGGCCACCTGGCGCAGCTTCCTCTGGGCCTGGCGCACCGGCGACGTCGAGATCCTGCTGCGGACCACCGGCTGGCAAGTCCACGCCCGCCTGCGCAAGCAGCTCGAGGCCAACACCGAGGCCGAGGTCGCCGAGTTCTACCGCGACGACGCCCTGCGCGTGCGCGACGCCGAGTGGACCGTCCGCGGCGCCGACCTGGCCTACCTGCGCGTCGTGCTCTCCAGCTCGAAGGTCGACCGCGTCGAGGTCGAGTTCAGCTTCGTCGAGCGCCCCGACGGCTGGATCGTGACCCAGCAACGCACGCTCCGCTGAGGCGACCTACCGGCGGCGGCGGGACCACCAGAGCGAGATCACGGCCATGACCATGCCGAGGAGCATCAGCGGCGGGGATCTGTCGGCGGGTCCGATATGCCAGGCGTTGATCATGCTGAAGCCGAGCACGAGCCCGCTGGTCCCCATGGCCAGGTGGTTCAGGAGCGGCTTCAGCGCCGCGCGCCCGCTGACCGCCCGGTTGATGACCAGGGCCAGGGCGGCGAACACGAGCACGCCCGCGGTCGAGAAGACGGCGATGTCGACCCGCAGCAGCGCACACAACGCCAACACGGCCAGCAAGCCGCCCTGGAATCGGAACAGCGACGCCGCGAACCCGGTGGTCGACGCGGGTCCGAGGCGCTCCAGCTCGGCGAACGCGAGCGCCGACGCCTTGGCCTGCGCCTCCTCGGCCGACAAGCCCTGCTGCTCGTAGTGGGCCAGCACCGCGTCCGGGTCACCCGCGCGGAGCATCGCCACCAGCTCGTCGTCCGTCGGCGCCGCGACCTCGGCCACCAGCCGACTCTGCGACCCGCACGACGAGCACGCCCCCTGCTCCTGCCAGCAGTCGGCGTGGTGCCGGGTCAAACAGTCCTGACACGCCACCGACCCCACCGGCGAGCAGGTGTCCCGGCAGTAGGGGCAACGCAGCTTGACCGCAGCGGCCACCTCGGGCCGCACCTCCGGCGGAGCCTCAGGGCTCGCCTTCGCCTTTCCAGGAGCCGCCTTCTGCATTTCGCTCATCGCCCGGATCTTCGCCTTCCAGGCTCACCCTGGCAACGATTCTTCAAGCCGGCCAGGCGCGTCACCGGCCTTTCCGGCGGCATACGCTATGGTTGTCGCGGTCTTCGACGAGCACTCAGCCTTGGATCCATGGGCTGGTGCACGTCGAGCACTCAGGGGCACAGCCGCAGGTCCTGCGAATCACCGGGAACACGAGATTTGTCCAAACGAGACACACCACTTGAGGTGAAAATGTGAGCCAGATTCGGCTCAATCGAGTTCACCTGCAAAGGAACCCTTGCGTGTGACCCGCCGTCGTCCTCCACTCACCTCCCTGAAGGCGGCCAGGAACCTTGCGCTCCTCCTAGACGCCAGCGCATGCCCTGATGATCCATGGCATATAGCCAACGCCGCCTCGTAGGCAAGCACCGAAGCACGCTGCAGCCCGGCCCCAGACCCTAGCCGAACGTCCCGAAGACTGAAACGGCGCTCATAGGGCGCGTTTGCGGTGGAGACAGACCGTTGCCATGTTCCTTCTCGCGGGAGGGACGCATGGGAGTGCGAGGCACACTTGGGCCGTGGGTTTGCAGCCTAGTGCTCCTATCGGCCGGCTGGGCCGGTGCACAAGAGGCCGAAACTGGACTCCTGTATTACGCGGTCGAAAACCGTGACCTGAGGCGAGTTAGCGCCCGAGGTACCACGGGCGCAACAGGAACGTTGTTCAGCAACCTGATCCTCGCTCCGAACACCCGGTATCGAATCCACGTTCTGCAAGCGGAGACGCTAGACGTCGGCTGGGTCGACTTCACGACCCCCGAGAACGGCCAGAACTTTCAGATTCCGAACGTGACCTTGGGTTTGCCGAGCTCACACGACACGGACGGCGACGGTCTTCACGATCAAGGGGAGGCGATCCTCAACACGGATCCGCGCGCCGAAGACACCGACGGCGACGGCGTGTCGGATAGCGCCGAGGCGAGAGCTGGAACGAATGCCCTGGACGGGACGGAGGCTGTCACTGGCCTGATCGCCTCTGCTGATCTCAGCGGGAACGTGGTCGACGTGGCCGCCACCAACGAGATCGTAGCCGTTGCAGCAGGCAACTTTGGCGTGACCGTCTTCAACGTCTTCAACGGCATGAACCCACGAGCGATCGCCCAGGTTGGCACCGACGACGCTAGGCGAGTCGCAGCGAGCGGCACGCTGATCGCTGTCGCCGACGGCGGGGGCGGGCTAAAGATCATTGACGTCAGCGACCCCCCTGCTGCGCGTGTCGTTCACTCGTTGACCCAATTCCTGCTGGGTGGACCAGCGACGGCTGTCAGCGTGATCGGCCAACTCGGCTTCGTAGGCACGTCGACCGGAGAGCTGTCGAGCGTCGACCTAACAACAGGAACGGTCCTGGATCGGGTTCGAGTCGGAGCGGGGATCCGCGACCTGTTCGTCGCCGGCGACTCGCTGTACGTCCTCGACCGCACGCGGCTGCTGGTCTACGCCTACCTCGAGCCGGGCCTCCCCCAGGTCGGCGCGGCGCCCACCCCGGTTGTGGTCCGTGATCAACAGCGTGTCTTCGCGGGCGGGGACTTCGCCTACGTCACTCACTTCAACGGCGTACACGTGGCCGACGTCAGTGACCCGACGCAACCAACCTTCGTCTCCACCAGCGGAACCACGAGTTTCGGCTGGGAGCAACTCGTCCTCGACGGTTCGGGGTTGGGGGTCGCGGCCGTAGGCCCAGTCAGCAATGGCACGCGCGACGTCTCCGTTTACGACCTGCGACTGACCGGCAACGTCGACAACCTGCTCAACACCACCATCACCCCCGGAGACGCGAAAGCGATCGCGATCTACAACGGCCTGGCCTATGTAGCCGACGCCTCGCGCGGCCTTCAGGTGATCCGCTTTCTCGCGCAGGACATCGGAGATACACCTCCCACCGCCTCTCTGAGCACGAGCGCGGGGTCGACTTCGGCGGACGAGGGTCAACTCTTGCGGGTCACCGTTGACGCCGCGGACGACACCCAGGTGCGCAACGTCGAGTTCTTCGTCGATGGCGTGCGCGTCAGCACCGACGGGAACTTCCCCTTCGAGTTCGGTCTGCGCGTCCCGTCGCTCGACGTCCAAACCAACCTTCGCCTGCGGGCCAGGGCTTACGACACAGGCGGGAACTCGACGTTTACACCGGAGCTGGTTATCGCGATCACGCCCGACACGGCTCCTCCCGTCGCGCGCGGGACGATCCCCAGAGACGGGGCCTTAGTCGGCCAAGGCTCCTTGATCGGCCTGCTCCTCAACGAACCCCTCGACGAGGCAACCCTCGCCGAAGACAGCCTCTCGCTCCTCTACGCAGGCGAGGACGGGCTGTTCGGCACACCGGACGACGAGACCATCGCCGGGGGCGCCTTCTCGTTTCGTGACGACGTGTTGGGCGCATTCAGAACGTTCTCAGACCCCCTCGAGAGTGGTCGCTACCGGGCCACGGCCAGCGTTCAACTCACTGACCTCCGAGGTAACCCGCTCCAATCTCCCTTGACCTGGGAGTTCGAGTATTTCGATGCCGAAGCCGACCAGGACGGTGACGGAGTACCCGACCGGTTGGAAGAGTTGCTCGGGCTCTCGGCCACCAACCCTGACAGTGACGGCGATGGGACCGACGACGGAGACGAGGATCCAGACGGCGATGGCTTGGTCACCCGCGCCGAGGTTCTCTACCAAACTGACGTCTTGTCCCCCGACTCGGATGGTGATTCGATCGCGGACGGAGACGAGGACGACGACGAGGACACCCTCACCTCACGGCTCGAGTTCGAAGCGTCGACCGACATCTACGACCCTGACAGCGACGACGATCAGTTCGAAGACGGGCCAGAGGTCGAGAACCTCTCGGACCCGCTCGACCCGACGAGCATTCCGATCCGTGTTGCACACGCGGGGCTGACGACACGGAACGATACCCCCCCACCCCTAGGCACAGCGTTCCAAGAGCTCTTCTTTCAGAACTTGCGCCGGCCGGAATTGGGCTTCGGGTTCAGCGAAGCCGTGATCAGAAACACAGTCGACCCCCTCACCCAGTTCGGCAAAGCCGAAGGGCAAAGCGTGGTCGTCGAAAACCAGAACCAGAACCCGTAGGAGCCTCGTATGCACCGGATCGCCGGAGTCATCGGCATTTCTCTACTTGGATCGTTGCCAGCGTTCGGCCAGAGCTTTAGCAGCGGATCCAACGGCAGCGACGGGCCCTTGAACCTGACTGCCTCGGGGACATTCGACCCCGCAGCGCTTGGGCTCGACGCTGACGGCGATGGCGTCTACCACTTCACTACGATCAACGTGAACCCTGGGGTGACGATCCGTCTGGGGTCGAACACCCTGGGAGAGGGCAAGCCGGTCGTTTGGCTGGCGCAAGGGAATGTGACCATCTCTGGCGTCCTCGATCTGAACGGATTGAACGGCGCCAGCGCGAGCTCCGCTCCGGTTCCAGCGGAAGCAGGCGCGGGCGGCTATGCGGGTGGAGTTGGGCTCAGCGCCGCACCGGCGACCTCCGGCAACGGCCCCGGGGGGGGAATCGTCACGCCAGGGGGCAGCGGCGGCGGCGCTGGCCATATCACGGCCGGGGAAGACGGTATCACTCCAGGCAGCGGAGGACCGGCCTACGGTAACGCGTTCCTCTTGCCGCTGATTGGTGGCTCGGGCGGCGCTGGCGGTGAGTCGAGCGGTGGTGGTGGCGGCGGTGGCGGCGGCGGCGCGATCCTGATCGCTAGCGACACGCAAATCACGGTGTCTGGACAGATCTTGGCCCAGGGAGGCGGCGGACTTGGAACCGGAGGCGCTGGGAGCGGTGGTAGCGTGCGCTTGGTCGCCCCGGCCGTCGCCGGCAGCGGCACGATCCGCGTTGGTGGGAGTACCTTCGGCCAAAACTCGAGCAACGGTCGGATCCGTGTGGAGGCTTTCTCCCACCTCGCCACCTACAACTACTTGCCCGTTGCCTCGGCCAGCGTGGCGCGACCCGGCCCCGTGTTCCTGCCTGCGACCGCGCCGCGGATCCGCGCGACCCAGATCGTGCTCCAGGGCGGAGCGACGGTCCCCGTCCCGGCTAACCCGGCGGGCAGCTACGTGATGCCTGACGCGGTCGTGGACACGATCGACCCGATCACCGTCAACGTCATGGCCGAGAACGTCCCCTTGACCGGCTCGACCATCGAGCTGCGGGTCACGTCGGACAACGGCGGGACCATGGTGCTAACCACCTCGACCCTCACTGGCACGCAGGCCTCGAGCACCGCTTCGCTCGGGCCATTTAGCCTGCCCTCCGGCTACTCGCGCTTTTCGCTGACCATCACCTTCGACCCGCAGTAGGTCGTGGTGCCAGCGAGATCCTCCCCCGAGTCGGGCTCGTTTCGTCGACTCAACCGTGCTGCAGTCACAGCCTTGGCCTTGGGCGGCCTCTCCGGCGGCATGGGCATCGCACTAAGCAGCCTCGTTGTGGCCTATGACACCAGCGTCCCCCCTCCCGAGCGATGGGCGCCACAGCAACTGCTGCCCGAGCCGGCCCTGGCCGCCGGGCCCGTCAGCCTGGATCCATTGACTCCGTCCGAAAGCAGCGAGCCTGGTTCCGAAGTCGGGCTGCTCGATGGTGAAGTCGGCTCGGGGCACGCGGTCGTCGAGCCGGAGGACGCAGTCGCACTGCCCCCCCCCGCGAGCGCACGCGCCCTACTCGACGACGACCGGCACAACGAAGTCGACCACCTCCAATCCTGGTCGCTCGACGAGACGCTGCCCGCTGAGGTTCGCTACACAGCACTGAGGTTGCTGGAGAAGGCCTCCGCGCCAGAGGCTTTGCGTGTCTCACGCAAGCTCCTCAGCGACTCGTCCTCACTGGTTCGACTCAACGCGGTCGGCGTGCTCACTCGCAGCAGCGATCCAGCCGCTCAAGCCTCGCTCGAGGCACTCGACCCCAGAACACGCCCCCTTGCCAAGAAGCTGATCGCGAGGAGGTAGCCGTGAGCCGCCAGCAGACTATGCCCTGGCTTTGCGTCGCGCTTGCGTGCGCTGTCCCCGCCGGGGCCCAGGCGCCACCCCCGTGCGAACCGCACCGGCTGATCGAAGTGGTCCCGCCAACCGCGATCGAAGACAACCAGACCCTCACGTTTGCTGTCCCCACGGTTCAGGGCGAGTGGTTTCTGACGATCACGCGGACCGGCGACCTCCCTCGGGCGCGCGTGAGAGCCAATGGCGCAGTCGTGGCCCGGCCCTTCGACTTTCACCTAGGACTCCGAACCCTTCGCGTCCCCCTCACGCTCACGACTCAGAACACGTTGCAGATTCGCCCGCTGGGACCGGGCAGCCTCACCGTGCGCGTCGAAGGGGTGGTCCCTGAGGCCACGGTCCCTGCGGGTACGGGACTTCGAGTCGCCCGGGATCTCGAGTTCGCAGCCCTCCAGTTTCAAGCGCGCGGGTATAGCCAGTCCACAGTGGAGCTGCCCACGACGCAGGGTCTGTTCTCGCTGGTCCTGGAGCCTGGCGGCGCGCGGGGGGTGCTGAAGTGGAACGACGAGACCCCGTTCCAGACTCTGCGGCAGCATCAGCAGGCGGCGATTCAACCACTCACGATCAACACGATCCGTGCGCTCTTGTTGGGAAGGCGCGGGAGCGCACTCCAAGTGCGTGTCCGCGGGACGATCGTCGACGAAGACGCACCGCAGTTGGCGTGGGAATCACCTGCGAACGGCATGACGGCCGAGCCGAGCCAGCCTCTCGAACTGACCTACGCCGACTCGCTGAGCGGCCTCCAGGTGGAGAGCCTGCGGATCACTGTCGACGGGGCCGACGTAACGGAGCACTTCACAGTAGGGGACAACACGGCCAGCGCGACCGTCGCGGATCTGCCGGCGGCGCTCAGGGGGCCGGGTGCGCATGTCTTGGTGGCTCAGATCTTGGACCGCGCCTGCAACCCAGCGACCACCCAGGTCACCTTCGTGATCGGAGGCATGGACACCACGCCCCCAGTCCTGACCCAACCCGCGAACCTGGTGCTCGAACAAGCGGGCCCTGGCGGGACTGTCGTCACCTACGTCGAGCCCACTGCGACGGACGACATAGACCCCGCGCCGACCGTCGTTTGCACACCACCTTCAGGCTCGCTCTTCCCTGCGGGAATCACCACCGTGACCTGCGTGGCGACCGACTCCAGCGGGAACACAGCGCAAGTCAGCTTTTCGGTGACCGTTCAGGACACGACTGCGCCAGTGCTGACCCAACCTTCGCCGCTCGCGGTGGAGCAATCGACGCCTGCCGGGACCACCGTGTCCTACTCACCCCCCACGGCTACGGACGCCGCGGATCCGAACCCTGCGGTGGTCTGCGTGCCTGCATCGGGCACGACCTTCCCTGCGGGCACGACGACCGTAACCTGCACAGCCACTGACAGCTCAGGCAATCAATCCCAGGTCACCTTCGCGATCACAGTCCAGGACACGATCGCCCCGTCGCTGGTTCAGCCAACTGATCTTGTCGTGGAGCAGTCCGACTCCACTGGAGCGGTCGTCAACTTCGTAGACCCTGCGGTCACAGACGCCGCCGACCCTGCCCCCGTGGTCTCGTGCTCGCCCGCCTCCGGCTCGGTGTTCAACCCTGGCACGACCACCGTGACCTGCACCGCTCGCGACGCCGCTGGCAACACGGCGACCACGACCTTCTCGGTGACCGTGCAAGACACCACCGCACCCACCCTGAACCAGCCGGCAGACTTGGTGATCGAGCAGGCCGGGCCGCTTGGCACCCTCGTCACATACACAGCCCCGCCCGCAAGCGACCTGGCCGATCCCGCGCCGGTCGTGTCCTGCTCCCCGGCCTCAGGGTCTCTCTTCGCCCCTGGGATCACGACGGTGACCTGTACCGCCACCGACAGCGCCGGGAACTCCAGCGCCGTGACCTTCACCGTCACCGTCGAAGACACCGTCGAGCCCGCCGTCGAGATCGTGCCCACCGACGGATCCACGGTGGGTGCCACCGTGACCGCTCGGATCACCTACTCCGACGCCGGCGCCGGAGTAGACCCAACTTCACTTGTCGTCCTCCTGGACGGCGCCGACGTAAGCGCCCAGTTCGCAACCTCGTCGAGCGAGGCGACCGCCACCCTGTCGCTCAGCGTGGGTGCCCACACCCTCGACGTGTCCGTCGCGGACCAGGCCGGGAACACGACCTCGGGTTCGAGCTCATTCATGGCGGTCTTGGCTGACCTGACGCCGCCCACCGTTGCCTTCCTCCGCCCCATGGAGGGAGCCTGCGTCGGTCCAACCCAGACCGCCAGGATCCGGCTCCTCGACGACCTGAGCGGAGTAGCGCTGTCAACGCTCCAGGTTCTGGTGGATGCCGTGGACATCACCTCGCAGTTCGCGCCGGTGGGGGATGAGGTCCAAGCCCCGCTCGCCTCCCTCGGTCTCAGCGTTGGATCGCATACGCTGCGGGTGCTCGTCCAGGACGGCGCCGGAAACCAAGCCGACCAAAGCGTCGGCTTCGACTTCGACGCGTCTCCGCCAGCGCTCTCGCTGACGCCGTCACCGGGGTCCACGCAGGGACCTCGGGATCCCCTCGTCGCCACTTATGAGGACTTGGGTTGTGGTGTCGACCTGGGGACCTTCCAGGCCCTCCTAAACGGAGTGGACGTGACCTCGTCCTTCGCGATCGGAGCCTCCGAGGCACGGTTCGCAGACCCGTCGCTAGCCGAAGGCGCGCACGTGCTGATGGTTTCGATCCGGGACCTGGCGGGGAACCAGAGTGACTCGACCAGTGCGTTCAACGTGGTCGCGCCCGCCATCGCCTTCGAGCTCTTCATTGGCCCACCTCCTGTAAGCACCACCCCACCAGACGACGGTGACCTTCTCGCGTTGGCTGCCGAAGCGCGCACCTACGATGGCACCGAGAATGACCTCCTCGATCCCGAAGAGGGCGCTACGGGTGTCCAGCTCCTCCGCCTTCTCGACCCCGACTACGCGGATACTATCTCTGCGCCGGCTGGCCCCAGCCGACCCAGCCCGCGAGCGATCAGTAACGCAGTCCACGCTCAGGCGGGCTCGCGACTCAACGACCGAGGCGCGAGCGATTTCCTCTGGATCTGGGGCCAGTTCCTTGACCACGACGTCACGCTCAGCTTGACCGCTGCGCCTGAGGAGCCCTTCCCCATCACCGTGCCCACTGGCGATCCGCTGTTCGACCCTACCGGCGCTGGGGGCGTTGAGATCCCGTTCTTCCGTTCGGACTACGAGACCAGCAGCGTCCCACGCCAGCAGCTCAACGACCTGACCGCCTGGATCGACGCCTCCATGGTCTACGGGGCCGACCTCGATCGCGCGCTCGCCCTTCGATCCTTCGACGGTACGGGGCGGCTCAGGACGAGCCAAGGCGATCTCCTCCCCTTCAACGATCTAGAACTCGACAACGATCCCAGTCCCCTTGCAGAGACCTTCTTCCTGGCCGGCGACATTCGCGCCAACGAGAACGTCGCCCTGCTCGCCATGCACACCCTGTTCGTCCGCGAGCACAACCGCCTGGCCGATCTGCTTCGGGCCCAGTTCCCTGCGGCGACGGGCGATCAGATCTACGAGTCCGCTCGTCGCCTGGTCGGCGCGCAGATCCAGGCCATTACCTACCAGGAGTTCTTGCCCGTTCTGCTCGGCCCAAGCGCCCTGACGCCGTATGCGGGATACGACGCCGACGTCGACACGGGCATCATCAACGCGTTCTCCAACGCGGCATTCCGCCTGGGCCACAGCCTGCTTTCGCCTCAGCTCCAGCGACTGGACGCGGGTGGCATGCCGATCCCCGAGGGGTCGCTCAGCCTCCACGAGAGCTTCTTCGCGCCGCACAGGCTGACTGAGGGCGGAGGGATCGAGCCGCTGCTCCGCGGCGCCGCTCAGCAACACTGTCAGGAGCTCGACACTCAGCTCGTCGACGGTGTCCGCAACTTCCTCTTCGGCGCGCCAGGCATGCCCGCGCTCGATCTGGCCTCGTTGAACATTCAGCGTGGACGTGACCATGGGCTCCCTAGCTACAACGAGGCCCGCCGGCAGCTTGGCTTGGCCCCACGCGCCTCCTTCGCCGAGGTTTCCAGCGACCCAGAGGTCCAGGCTCGCCTGGCCAGCGTCTACGCCGGGGTCGAAGAGATCGACGCCTGGAGCGGCGGACTCGCCGAGGACCACCTCCCCGGCGCCATGGTCGGCGAGCTGTTCCATGCCATTCTCGTCGCTCAGTTCGAGCTGCTGCGCGACGGAGATCGGTTCTGGTACGAGACTGCCTTTGGCGGAGCTGCGCTGCAAGCACTTCGGAACACCCGTCTGGCCGACGTCATTCGTCGCAACACCACCATTGGTCCTGAGCTGACCGACGATGTCTTCCTTGGGCCGGTCCTCGTAGGAACTGCTCAAGACCTCACCCTGCGCGCAGTGACCAGCACGGGCGCGCCGGCCTCGAGTTTTACGGGGTTCGTCGAGCTGACCACTTCAGACGGTCGGCTCCCGCTCGACGGACTCTTGCTGGAGCTCACGCCAGCGAACATGGGGGAGATCACTCTCAAAGGCCTCGCCGTCTTCCAGACCCTGGGGACGGTCGTAGTGACTGCCCAATCACTCGAGGATCCTCCGCTCGATATCAGTGGCAACCTGTCGGTGACCGTCGAGCTCCAAGATCCCGTCGTCACGGTGGCCCCGCCGGCACAACTCCCCGAAGACGGGACCGTGACGGTCGAGGGCATATCGTTCCCAGGCGGCTCGGTGGAGCTGGTGGTCGACGGGCAAGTCGTGGCGACGAGCTCGGCCGGTTCGAACGGCGAGTTCATTCTCTCCACGCGGCTCGACGGCGGCGTTCACGTCGTCTTCGTGCGTGCCACGAACGCTCAAACTGGGGAGGTCCGAGAGTCCGCGTCCTTCGACACCACTGTGCCCGAGGTGCCCCCAGTCGACCTGCTCGTCTCGCCCACCCAAGCGGTCCTCTCTGCCGGTGAGGTGCTCGCGCTTCGGGTCACCGAGCGATTCGCAGACGGTAGCGAAGAAGACGTTACGAGCCAGGCCAGCTACAGCACGTCTGACGCAGCGATCGCCACCGTGGACGCCCAAGGCCTGGTCCGGGCGGTCGCTCCCGGAAGCGCCACCATCACGGCCTCGCTCGACGGCTTCACAGCCCAGGTCGTGGTGTCGATCGGCGTTCCTGCCCTCGCCACGACCTCTCCCCTCAACGGCGAAGACGAGGTGGCCGTCACCCGCGAGACGATCTTGCGCTTTACTGCTCCGATCGACCGCACCTCGGTGACCAACCAGTCGATCATCGCCGAATTCGGCGGAAACGTCCTGGCCGCGCGGGTTCAGATCAGCTCGGACGCTAGGACGGTCACCCTGTTCTACAGCGCCCCCCTCCCGGCGAACGCCCGCGTGCGGGTCACGGTGAACGGGGACCAGCTTCGCAGCGCCAGCGGATTCGCCCTGGACGCCAACCGGGACGGCGTGCCTGGTGGCACGGCGTTCATTGACTTCGACACGCTCACCCTGACGGTGATCCCAGGCACAGCCGTCTGCGGGCGCGTGTTCGCCAGCGAGCTTGGCGACGGAGGCATGAACCTGCCGCTCGAAGGGGTGCGTATCAGCGTGGACGGCCAGGAGAGCGTGCTCTTCGCGGATACCGACGCGTTCGGGAACTTCCGCCTCGAGCCGGCTCCTGCAGGGCGCTTCTTCGTCCATATCGACGGCGCCACTGCCACCGCTGATCTCCCGGAGAACGCTTACTACCCCACCGTCGGGAAGCCCTTCACCTCGATACCGGGTGGCGAGGTAAACCTCGGGAACATCTATCTCCCCCTGGTCAACGGCGACGTCCTCAATACTCTCAGCACGACCGGCGACACCGTCGTGACCTTTCCCACCAGTGTTCTAGAGGTGTTCCCCGAACTCGAAGACACCGAGGTGATCGTCCCGCCCAACTCGTTGTATGCCGACGATGGCACGCCGGGCGGCCAAGTCGGCATCGCGCCCGTCGCCCCCGACCGCCTCCCCGGTGATCTTCCCGAGGGACTGGACTTCGACGTCGTCTTCACCCTCCAGACGGATGGCGCCACCAACTTCGACGTACCCGTCGCCGTCAAGTTCCCGAACACGCGGGGCCTTCCCCCAGGCAGCAAGCTCGCCCTGTGGTCCTTCAACCACGACAAGGGAGCGTGGGAGGTCGTCGGCAGCATGACGGTGACTCCCGACGGCCAGTTTGTGGTCAGCGATCCCGGGACCGGGATTCTGGCCCCCGGTTGGCACTCCGTCGGTGACGGAAGCTCGGGCTCGGGTGGATCTGCCAGCCGGGGGGAGACGCGGGCGCGGTCGAACGGCCGTGCTGCTGGCGACCAAAACCGAGGTGCCGGGGACGGGCGTGACGCCCACGACCAGACTGGGACCTCGTGCAATGTCCGCTTCAACAACGGCGAGGAGTTCTTCACAGTCACCGATCTCTCCATTCCAGGGCGTGGAGAGATCCATTGGCATATGACACGTCGCTATCGATCGCGAATCGAGTTCGACGGGCCTCTCGGGCACAACTGGGACTTCACCTACAACGAGGGCCTGGTCGTGCTGCCAGGTGGCGACGTGGAGCGCCATGTTGACGATGCTCAGGAAGCGCGGGATTCCGATGGTTACCCGCGCATTTC
>PANX01000094.1 GCA_002707795.1 Maricaulis sp. | reverse complement strand
GCGGCGATGCAGAGGCCGGTCGTTTTGCGTCACCAGCACAAAAGGGGTGCGGGTGGCCTCGAGTGCCAGGGCCAGCGTGTCCTGCGGCGTGCGGCCGCCTTCTGGAAGGTTGGCGCCAAGCGCGATATAGATGGCGTCAGCAGACATTATCGATCCATGATTTTTTAAAGGATACAATCAGATGGCATTTTATCCCGACGAGCGCATCGGTCTTTTCATCGATGGTGCCAACCTGTTTTCCACCACCAAGGCGCTGGATTTCGACATCGACTTCAAGCGGCTGCTGGATGAGTTCCGCAAGCGCGGCAAGCTGATCCGCGCCAATTACTATACCGCCCTTCTGGAACACGAGGACTACAACCCGCTGCGCCCCCTCGTCGACTGGCTGGACTATAACGGCTTCTCGGTGATCACGAAGCCGGCGCGCGAGTTTACCGACGACAGCGGGCGCCGCCGTATCAAGGGCGATATGGATATCGAACTGGCGATCGACATGGTCGAGGCCGCCAGCTATCTCGACCATATCATCCTCTTCTCCGGCGATGGCGATTTCCGGCGCGCCATCCAGGCCGCCCAGTCCCGGGGCGCGCGGGTGAGCGTGGTCTCCTCGCTGAAAACCCAGCCCTCCATGGTGTCCGACGATCTGCGGCGGGCAGCCGACACCTTCATCGAACTGGCCGATCTGGAAGGCATGATCGGGCGCAACGGAGGCGGTTCGTGAGCGCAGCCTGTCCGGCCGAAGCCCCGCTCGACTGCCCGCTCTGCCCGCGTCTCGTCGCCTTCCGTGAAGCGACGGCGCGCGACCATCCGGACTGGCACAATGCGCCGGTTGAATCCTTCGGCGATCCGCAGGCGCGGCTGCTCGTCGTGGGTCTGGCGCCCGGTCTGCGCGGCGCCAACCGCACCGGCCGGCCCTTCACCGGCGACTGGGCGGGCGATCTGCTCTACGCCACGCTGGGCAAGTTCGGCTTTACCCGCGGCACCTATGACAGCCGGCCCGATGACGGGCTGACACTTGTCGATGCCATGATCACCAATGCCGTGCGCTGCGTGCCGCCGGAAAACAAGCCGGTCGGTGCGGAGGCGAATGCCTGCCGCCCCTTCCTGACGTCGCGGATTGCGGCCCTGCCCCGGCTCCAGGCTGTGCTTTGCCTGGGCAAGATCTCGCACGACAACACGTTGCGCGCGCTGGGCCACAAGATGAAGGACGCCACCTTCGGCCATGGTGCCCAAGCAAGGCTGGACGGTCCGAACGGCCCGCTGCAACTCTTCGACAGCTATCACTGCTCGCGTTACAACACGAATACCGGCCGCCTCACCGAAGCCATGTTCGACAGCGTGTTCGCAGACATCCGCGCCTATCTCGACGCCGGCTGAACTGCCGCCCGGGCCGCATCCAGACGATCGAGCAGGACCTCGATATCATCGGGGCCGGTCAGATAGCTGGTGATGCAGGCCCGCAGCGCCGGCCGGCCTTCAAAGGCGACATGTCCCAGCCAGGTCTGCCGGTCGGCTTCCAGCCAGGCGGCGAGCGCAGCGCTGTCGCGGCCTCCGGGGTCCTCGAACAGCACGACGGGAAGCCGCGAGGCATTGCGGATATGCCAGCCCCGCATCACGAGCCCATCCCGCAGCGCATCGGCCAGCGCAAACTGGCGATCGAACATGGCGCGATATCCCGCGACCCCGATCGTGCGCAGCGTCATCCACAGCCGCAGACCGATGAAGCGCCGCGACCACTGATAGCTGGTCACATAGGCGTCCACACCGTCGCCGGCGGGCATATAGCTGGTTGTCACGGCAAAAGCGCGGGACAGGGCCTCGGCATCGCGCACGAAAACCATGCCCGCCCCCATCGGCACGGCGAGCCATTTATGGGCATCGACGGTCACACTGTCGGCCCGTTCGATCCCGTCCAGCAGCGGACGGCGGGTCTCGTCGACAATCAGTGCCCCGGCCCAGGCCGCGTCGACATGAAGATGCAGGCCTGTCTCCACGGCGATATCCGCACAGGCGTGCAGCGGATCGATCATGCCGGCATTCGTCGTGCCCGCCGTCGCCGCGATCATCACCGGAACAGCACCCGCCGCCCGATCCGCGGCAATGGCGCCGCGCAAGGCATCCGGATCGAGGCGGCCGCCCCCGTCCGTCGGGATCAGCGAGACCGCGTTGCGTCCCAGCCCCGCCGCCCGCGCCAGCTTGATCCAGGCCAGATGGCTGTCGGCCGAGGCATAGATCCGCGCCGGTCCCGGCAGGGCTTGGGCACCGTCCGTGTCATAGCCGGGAAACAGGCGCGCCAGTGCCACCTGGAGCCCCGTCGCATTGGCTTCCGAACCGCCGGAGGTGAAATGGCCGGTCGCGCTTGCAGGAAATCCGAGTGCCTCATTCAGCCAGGCAATCAGCTTGCGCTCCATCATCACCGAAGCCGGCGCATGACTGACGACGCACAGCTGCGGATTGCGCACGGCAGAGAGAAGATCGGCCAGCACGCCGGGCCAGGCCGGCGTCGGATTGAAATAGCCGAAGCACCGGGCGTGCGCCGAAAGCAGATCGCCGTCGGCCATCAGCGCCGCCGCTTCGCCGATCGCACTCTGCAGCCCCTCGCCTGCGGACAGATCGATCCGCGAAAGACGCTCGCCGATCGTGGCTGCGGGTACGGCCGGGGCGACCGGACCGTTAACCATGGCAGAAAAAGCGGCTTCGACCGGTCCGGACACCCACGCCAGGTCGGCCCCGATACCCGTTTGCACCATGGTGTTGAGCGGAGTCTCCGTCGAGTTATCCACAGCTTTCATGTTTTGTTAACCTTCTCGGTGCCGGCGCCTGTCGGCGTCTCCATCAAGCCGTCGAAAAACTGCAGCGCCACCCGGAACTTGTCGCGGCATCCGGGGTTACAGAAGCCGACAGTGTGTCCGCGATAATCCGTCAGACTGTCGGCTGCCGCCGGCTTGCCCGACCAGGGGCAGGTCTCGTTCAGGACCGTATCCATTCGCCCAGATTGCATGGCTCTCTTCCTTCCCGCGTCGCTTTGCGGTTTGATATTTCGAAGAAGCGATGGCACAAATGACGTTATGCCCACATTTCCTGCCAAGTCCGAATATATCGAACGCCACATCGCCTTCCTGACCTATGACCGGGTCAAGCTGCTGGACGTGACCGGTCCGCTGCAGGTGTTTTCCGACGCCAACGAGCTGCTCGGCCGGGACGCCTACAACACCACGCTCGCCTCGCTGTATGGCGGTCCGGTGACGACCGACACGGGGGTCGCGCTGAACACGCGACGCCTGGCCGGTGTGGGCCTCGATACCAGCGATACGCTGATCGCCTGCGGCGGAAACGGGGTCTACGTCGCCAGCCGCGACAATCGCCTGGTCGCCGGTATCCAGCGCGCGGCGGAGAAATGCGGACGGGTCGCCTCGACCTGCACCGGCGCTTTCCTGCTGGGCGCAGCCGGACTGCTCGACGGCCGCCGCGCGGTGACCCACTGGCAGCGCTGCAGCGATCTGGCCCGGATCTGCCCCAGGGCGAATATCGATCCCGATCCGATCTTCATCGAGGACGAAGGCGTTTGGACCTCGGCCGGCGTTACCGCCGGGATCGACCTCGCACTCGCACTGGTCGAAGCCGATCATGGCCGCGAACTCGCCCTGGAACTGGCGCGCAACATGCTGGTCTACGTCAAGCGGCCCGGCGGCCAGTCGCAATTCTCCGAAGCGCTGAAACAGCAGACACAATCCGCGACCGGCAAGTTCGATGCGCTGCATTTCTGGATGAAGGACAATCTGACGGCCGATCTGCGGGTCGATGCCCTCGCCCATCGCAGCGGCATGAGCCCGCGCAATTTCGCCCGGATCTATACCGAGGAAACCGGCATGACACCGGCCCGTGCCGTCGAGCAGATGCGAGTCGAGGCCGCCCGGGCCATGCTGGAAAACCCCGGCGTCAGCATCAAGACCATCGCCATGCGCACCGGGTTCGGCAATGACGAACGCATGCGGCGCAGCTTTGCCCGCCAGCTGGGCATCACACCGCAGGCCTATCGGGACCGGTTTGCCGTGGAAGTCGCGGACAGCGTCGCGGGCTAGGCTGTCAGCACCGCCTCCACCGGCCGCCGCGGTGAATACGGCAGCAATGGCCCGGAACCGAAACGCATCACGATGTCGGGCCGGCGGCCGGGCATGCCGGCGAGCTGCGCCATGTCGTTGCGAAGCCCCGCCACTTCCACAGGCTGGTTGATGAAGGCGTGACGCAGGCCCAGCGCCGTCGCCTTGAGCGCGAAACGCTGGCAGGCCCGGCCCGCCAGGACCCAGTGCTCCGGATCGTCGCGCTCGGCCAGGAAAACCGCCACACCTGCCGAAGACGCCATCTGGCGGGCATATTTCTCGTTCTCCGCATCCGCGGTGAAGAAGAGATCGAACATCGTGCCGCCCAGCCAGGCCGGCGCAACCGGATTGCCGCTGGCACCGGTGAAAAGACCGTCGCCCGCCGCGAGCGCCTGGCGCGGACTGAAGCGCAGCCAGTCCTTGAGTTCTCGCACAAAGGCCGGATCGGCCATCTGCGCCGTATTGCCCGCCACCACCAGATCGCGCACCCGGCCCAACCGGTTCGGCTCCGTGATCAGGACCAGATTCACGCCCGGCATGCGGGCCGCGTCTTCCAGCTGAGCGAGGTCGGACGCACTGACCGGCTGACCGTCATACTCCGCGCGGGTCGACTGGCGCTGCGGAATGGCCGCGAAAAGATCGGCGGGATGATCGGATACGCTGCCCGGCGAAAACATCACACCGCCCTCGCCCGCCGCGTCGAAATGCAGCGCCCCGCCGCGGCCCTGGGCCGCGGCCGCCAGGGCGAGATTCTCGGCGGCACAGCCCAGGCTGGCATAAAGATGATGATCGTCCGGATCGACCACAGGCGTTCGGCGCGTGGGATCGGGACGGATCGAGATCGCGCCGCCCTCCCTCCGGAAGCGCCAGGGCTGGGTGTTGTGCCCATTCGCGGCCAGCGTGGCATAGCGCACCAGCTCCTGATCGGCTGAGTCCTCGGCCAGGGGCCGCCGCAGTTCGGACATCCGGGCGGCATAGGCCTCCATCGACCCGGTGCGTGTGGCCGCATAGCCGGCGATCCCGGCCCCGCCCAGGACAGCAGCTCCACCGGCAAGCATGATCTGGCGTCTGTTCATCGCCCCGCCTCACGACACAACCGCTCGCGATTGTGCGCACAGGGCCGCGATCTGTCACGATGCTGGAGGGTCGCACCCCCGAAGGCCGCGGGTGTCAGCCGTAATTCTTCAGCAGACGGGACTTCTGCTTGTCCCATTCGCGGCGCTTGATCGTTTCGCGCTTGTCGACGGTCTTCTTGCCCCTGGCCAGGCCGATCTGGAGCTTGGCGATACCGCGATTGTTGAAGAAGAGCCGCAGCGGGATGATGGTCCGCCCGTCGCGGGTCACCGCTCCGGCCAGCTTCTCGATCTCGTTGCGCTTGAGCAGGAGTTTGCGATGCCGGCGCGGCTCGTGGTTGAAGCGGTTGGCCGGGCCGTAGGGCGGGATGTCCGCATTGACCAGCCAGATCTCGCCGCGTTCCGGACTGACATAGCTCTCGGCGATATTGGCCCGGCCTTCGCGCAGGGATTTGACCTCCGACCCCATCAGCATCAGGCCGGCTTCAAACGTCTCCTCGATCTCGTAGTCGAACCGGGCGCGCCGGTTGACGGCGACGGCGCCGGTCTCTGTCTTGGGTTTGCTCATGATCGCATCATCTAGGCAGCGTCCAGAAGGCCGGCAATGACCATGGCTTCACGGACTGCAGCCTTCGACGCCTC
The DNA here is from genome assembly GCA_002707795.1 of Maricaulis sp. Taxonomy (GTDB): domain Bacteria; phylum Pseudomonadota; class Alphaproteobacteria; order Caulobacterales; family Maricaulaceae; genus Maricaulis; species Maricaulis virginensis. Next base: position 9,963 of record PANX01000094.1, on the reverse strand, counting down.
ATCCGGTTCGGTCAGCGGCAGGCGCAGCTCGGTATTCGTCACGCCGAGCAGCGACATCGCATACTTGGTCGGACCGGGGCTGGCCGAGGTGAACAGGGCATGATGCAACGGCAGCAGCCTGTCATTGATCTCGCGCGCCGTGTCCCAGTCACCGGCGAGCGTCGCCGCCTGGAACTGCGCGCACAGGGCCGGCGCCACATTCGAGGTGACCGAGATCGCACCGACGCCACCCGTCGCATTATAGCCCAGCGCCGTCGGGTCATCGCCGGACAGCTGAACGAAATCCGTCCCGATCAGGCGGCGGTGCTGGGTCACGCGGGCGACATCGCCCGTGGCATCCTTGATACCGACGACATGTTCCAGCGTCGCGATACGGGCCACGGTATCGGCCTGGATGTCGATGACGGTCCGGCCCGGCACATTGTAGACGACGATCGGCAGGTCGACGGCATCGTTGATCGCCTTGTAGTGCTGGTACAGGCCTTCGGCATTCGGCTTGTTGTAGTAAGGCGCGGCAATCAGGCCGGCATCGGCACCGAGTTCCTTCGCACGGATCTGGTTCTGGATCGCGACGGCCGTATTGTTCGAGCCCGTGCCGGCGATCACCGGGACGCGGCCGCGCGCCGTCTCGACGACGATCTCGACGACCCGCATATGCTCCTCGAAGGTCAGCGTCGCGTTCTCGCCGGTCGTTCCGCAGGGCACCAGGCCGTGCGAACCGGCCTCGATCTGGCGTTCAGCCAGCGCGGCAACGGCCGCCTCGTCGACGGCACCATTCTTGAACGGCGTGACCAGCGCAGTGATGGACCCTTTGAACATGTTTCAATCCCGGAAACCGAAAAACGAGCGCGCGACCATATCGGCGGGCACAGAAACGGCCAAGTCTTGTTGTCAAGTCTGGACAGTGAGCCGGTCTTGCAGCGATGATGTCATGCCAAATCGGTCAGAAAGTGTCCTACGATCCATGATCGCTCGTTGCCTTTCCGCGCTGGCACTCATTGCCCTTGCCGTGCCGGCCTCTGCCCAGATTCCCACGCCGCGCATGCGGCCGGATCCGGTGAATTTCTCGCAATACCTCTCGGACGCCGATTTCACGCGCTTCCAGCGCGGTCTCGACGCCGCGGACGACGAGGACTGGATGCGCGTGCGCGAGATCCGCGACGAACTCACCGACACTTCGGCCCGCGACATCCTGCTCTGGCGCATCGCCCTGGGCGATGCCCGGGCGAGCTTCCTCGAGCTCGACATGGCCCTGAACGAGCTGGACAACTGGCCGCGCGACAGCTTCATCCGCTCGGAAGCCGAATCCAAGATCGATGAAAGCGGGATGACCGCGCCCTTCATCATCACCTGGTTCGAGAACAATCCGCCGACCACCGGCCGCGGTGCGGTCGAATATGCCGAAGCGCTGATCGAGACCGGCCGCGTCGAGGAAGGCGAAGCCCTGCTGCGCGAGACCTGGCGCCATGAATTCCTGCCGCTTTCGGTGCAGAGCGAGACCTATCAGGCCCATCGCGATCTCTTCACAGAAGACGATCACATGGCGCGCATCGACTATCTCATCTGGTCGAACCAGCGCACCGCAGCCCGCCGGGTCCTGCCGCTGCTGTCGGGCAATAATCACGACCTGGCCGATGCCCGCCTGCGCCTCGCCGGCCGCCAGAGCGGTGTCGATCGCGCTGTCGACCGCGTGCCCGCCTCTTTGTCGAACGATGCCGGACTGGGGTTCGAGCGCGCCCGCTGGCGCCGCCGCGCGGGCCTGACCGACACGACGCTGCCGCTGCTGCTGCAATTGCCGGACAGCTACGGCAATACCGATGCGCTGGAACTGATGTGGACCGAGCGCAAGCTCATGATCCTCAACCTTGTGCGCGATCGTGACTACGAGACGGCATACGCCCTCGCCCGTGCCCACGGCATGAGCGAAGGCGCCGATTTCGCCGATGCCGAATTCGTCGCCGGCTGGCTTGCCCTGGTTCACCTGGACCGCCCGGAAGAGGCCCTCGCCCACTTCACGCATCTTCGCGACAATGTCTCGACACCCGTTTCGCGCTCGCGCGGCTCCTACTGGATGGCGCGCGCCGCCGATGCGCTCGGCCGCCACGGGGAAGCCGCGGCCTATTATGCCGAGGCCGGCGAGCACTCGACCGCCTTCTATGGCCAGCTCGCCCTGGCGCAATTGCCGGACGCGTCCGGTGGCGGCGTCATGGCGCTCGAGCGTGAACCGGAGCCGGACGAAGCGACCCGGGTTCGCTTTGAGGCGCGGCCGCTGGTGCGGGCGATGCGGCTTCTGGCCGAGCAGGATGAGGAATATTATTTCCGCCTGCTCTCCTACCGGCTGGACGATCAGCTGACCGATCCGGCCGAGTCCGTGCTGCTGGCCCGCCTGGCGAGCGAATATCTCTACATGCGCCAGTCGGTGCGCGCGGCGAAGGCGGCCCGCCAGCGCGGCATCATCCTGCCGCAAAGCGCCTATCCCACGATCACCCTGCCCCGGAGCGCAGCGCTGCGTCCCGAGGACGCCCTGACCCACTCGATCATCCGCCAGGAGACCGAGTTCGGACAGCACGCGGTGTCCGGCGCCGGTGCCCGCGGCATGATGCAGATGATGCCTGCGACGGCGCGGCAGACAGCGCGCCAGGTGGGCGTGCCGTATCGCTTCAGCTGGCTGACCGACGATCTGGACTATAATCTTACCCTCGGCATGCATCACCTGGCCGATGTGGTGGAGGATTTCGACGGGTCCTATGTGCTGGCGCTGGCGGCCTACAATGCCGGCGCCCACCGCGCCCGCCGCTGGATCCAGGACTATGGCGATCCGCGCGATCCGGATGTCGATCCGGTCGACTGGGTGGAAAGCATCCCCTTCTCCGAGACCCGCAATTACGTCCAGCGCGTGATGGAGAATCTGCAGGTCTACCGGTCGCGTCTCGATGACGATGCGGCCGTGCCGCTGCTGATCGAGGAAGACCTGCGCCGCGGTTCCGAACCGGTCCTGATCTTCACGGACGAGGCGGGCATGGCCCGGCCGGTGAATGTGGAGACGGATGAACTCGAACCCGGTGAAGCCGGTCTTGATGACGAGGGCTCCGAACCCGGCGACGAGCCCGGTTTCGAGGACGAGAATTACGAGCAGGCCGACGAGTCGGATCGTTAGGCAGATGCTTGCAGGTGAAGGCCGGCGCCGCGGCGCCGGCTGTTGCCTAGAGGCTTTCCAGGGCGCGGGCGAACATGGCGCGGTCGACATTGCCGCCGCTGGCAATGACGCAAACCGTCTTGCCGCGCGTCTCGACGCGGCCGGTCAGCACCGCCGCCAGGGCCACCGCACCGCCGGGCTCGACCACGATCTTCAGATGCCGCCAGGCAAAGGCGACAGCGGCCAGGGCTTCGTCATCGCTGACGGCCGCACCGCCGGCCAGCTGGCCGGAATTGATCGACCAGGTCAGCTCGCCCGGTGTCGGCGTGATGATCGCGTCGCAGACCGAGCCCGTCAGCCGCTCGTTGATTTCGCGCCGGCCGCTGGCGAGCGAGCGGCGGAAATCGTCGAACCCGACCGGTTCGGCCGCCCACACCCGGGCTGCCGGGTGGTGATGCAGCATCGCCAAGCCGGTGCCGGCAATCAGACCGCCACCGCCAGCCGGACAGATCACGACATCCGGCACAGCCCCGGCTTCGGCCATCTGTTCGCTGGCTTCCAGCGCGGCGGTGCCCTGGCCGGCGATGATGAAGGGGTCTTCATAGGGCGGCACCAGGACGCGGCCCTCGGCCTCGGCAATGGCGCGGCCCATCTCCTCGCGATTCTGGGTGCCGCGATCGTATTCCACGACCTCGCCGCCCCAGAACTTCACCCCCTCGACCTTCGAGCGCGGCGCGTCGGCCGGCATCAGGATCTTGGCCGTCGTGCCGTTGATCCGCGCCGCCGCCGCAACGCCCTGGGCGTGATTGCCCGAGGAGTAGGCCATGACACCGCGCGTCTTTTCGTCTGCATTCATGCGCGAAATGCGGTTGAACGCGCCGCGGAACTTGAACGATCCCGTGCGCTGCAGGCATTCCGCCTTCACGAACACCCGGGCGCCGGTGCGCTCGTCCAGCACGTCATTGCGCAACAAGGGGGTGCGGACCGCATGCCCCGCCAGGCGTTCCGCTGCGTCGGCGATATCGGAATAGGATGGCGGGTTCAACGGGCTGGACATCGGAATTCTCCCGGTATGATACGCAGATTTGGCTGGCGAAAGCCGCCTGGACCCCATAGGCAATTCACATCGATTGAGCAAAGGGATTGCGCCGCGGCCCGGGAATTCGTTTGATGGGAAAAACAACACAACAACGCAACGGTTGACCAGTTAAGGGGAGAGAGCATGACATTCCGCGCACACATGATGGATTGTCCGTTGATGATTTCGGACATTCTTGTCCACGCGGCCAAATGCCATGGCGGCCAGGAGATCGTGACACGCCTGCCGGAGACGGGCGGGATTCATCGCGAGACCTATGCCGAAGCACATACGCGTACAAAACAGCTGGCGAATGCACTCAGGAAGAAGCTGAAGATTCGCGAGGGCGACCGGGTCGCCACCATCGCCTGGAATTCGCATCGCCATTTCGAGCTCTATTACGGCATTTCCGGCATGGGCGCCGTGGTGCACACGGTCAATCCGCGTCTCGATCCCAAGCAGATCGTGTGGATGCTCGAGCACGCCCAGGCCAAGGCGGTCTTTTTCGACAAGCAGTTCGCACCGATCGTCGACGGCATCTCGAAGATGTGCAAGTCGGTGAAGAACTGGGTGCTGATGACCGACAAGTCGCACGCCGACGCCGTCAAGACCAAGTGCAAGACCTATGAGGAACTGATCGCCGAACAATCGTCCGATTTCGACTGGCCGGTTTTCGACGAGTATACCGCGGCCGGCCTGTGCTACACGTCCGGCACGACGGGCGATCCCAAGGGCGTCCTTTATTCGCACCGCTCCAACGTGCTGCACGCCATGGCCTGCTCGGCCTCGGACGTGATCGGCGTCGGCGCGCGCGGCACGCTGCTGCCGGTGGTGCCGATGTTCCACGTCAATGCCTGGGGCATTCCCTACGCGGCGCCGATGAACGGCGCGAAGCTGGTCATGCCCGGCGCGCAGATGGACGGGAAGAGCATTCACGAGCTGATCGAGGGCGAGAAGGTCAATTATGTCGCCGGCGTGCCGACGGTGTGGCTGGGCCTGCTCAACTATCTCGAACAGGAAGGCAAGCGCATCGACTCGATCGAGCGCGTGCTGATCGGCGGCTCGGCCCTGCCCGAAGCGCTGCTGCGCGCCTATGAGGACAAGTATGACGTCGTCATGCAGCAGGGCTGGGGCATGACCGAGATGAGCCCGCTGGGTACGGTCAATGCCTCCCTGCCCAAGCATGACGCGCTGGACCGTGAAGAGCAGATCAAGATCAAGCTAAAACAGGGCCGTCTCGTCTTCGGCGTCGGCATGCGTATCGTCGACGATGAAGGCAAGGAACTGCCCTGGGACGGCAAGTCCTCCGGCCATGTGCAGGTGCGCGGTCCGTGGATCGCTTCGGCCTATTATCGCGGCGCCGGTGCCGACAGCTTCACCGAGGATGGCTGGTTCAGGACCGGCGATGTCGCCTATCTCGACGGCGATGGCTACATGACCATCACCGACCGCTCCAAGGACGTGATCAAGACCGGCGGGGAATGGATTTCCTCGATCGATCTGGAGAACGCCGCCATGGGTCATCCGGATGTCGCCATGGCGGCGGCCGTGGGCATGCCGCACCCGAAATGGCAGGAACGCCCGCTGCTCGTCGTCCAGCCCAAGCCGGGCATCACGCCGGACGCCGGATCGATCCTGGACTATCTGCGCGGCCAGGTGCCCAAATGGTGGGTGCCGGATGCGGTGGAGTTCATTGACGAGATGCCGATCGGCGCCACCGGCAAGATCCTCAAGACCAAGCTGCGGGAAATCTACAAGGACTACGAATTCCCGACGGTCGACGCCTGACCGGTCGCCGTACCGATACAACAGCGCATGCGGCGCCCGCTCCGGGAAACGGGGCGGGCGTTCGCATGTGAGGGCCAGCCCGCCGGCAGGCGGGACGAAAATCCGTCCAATCCCCCCTTCCCCGCTATTGCGCTCCGCCGGGGGCGCTCATACATTCATATCGAAATTCGATATGAAGTGGAAACGGAGATGGAGATCGTCATGATGGGTGGAGCGGAGTTCGGCATCATCGCCTTGCTGCTGATGTTCCTGCCGACGCTGATCGCGCTCTTGCGGGGTCACGACAACACCTTTGCGATCTTCCTCACCAACCTGCTTCTGGGCTGGACGGTGATCGGCTGGGTGGTCGCACTGATCTGGTCCTTCACGGCAATCCGCCGGCGCATGCGGGCCTAGGGTTCCCCCAACCCCGAACGGGAAACCGGTTCCCTCACTCCCGGTTTCCCTGGCAAAAGCGCCCCGATCAGATAACGGTTGGTCGGCAAATCTGGCGCCCGGATCCTCCCCCGATCCGGGCGCTCTGTTTTTTTTGGGTTCGCGGGTCGGCAGTCATGCCGCCAGATTCCCATCAATCCACAAGGCATTTTTCCCGGCTGGATGTCCCGCGCAGGCGGGACGTATGGCCGGGACCGACCGAAGAGATACCGGGCTCATCGCTCGTCCTCTGGGTCCCGGATCTCCACCCGGCACAAGGCCGGGCTTCCGTCCGGGAAAAAGTGCGTGTTGTCTGGAGGAGAAAACTCACAACCAGGTCGTGATCTCGTCCAGGGATTTTTTCACCAGCGCGTGTTCCGGCACGGTCGCGCCTTCGGCGGGATAGCCGCCGACGATCAGCATGTAGGGCTTTTCCGACACCGGGCGTTCGCAGACCTCGTTGAGGAAGCGCATCGGATTGGGCGTGTGGGTGAGCGTCACCAGGCCCGCCTCGTGCAGGGCCGCCAGCAGGAAGCCGCAGGCGATGCCGACGCTTTCGTTGATGTAATAATTCTTCTTGTCCTGGCCCACGCGCTCGCCGCCGCGCTTCTGGGCGAAGACAGCGATCAGCACGGGCGCGGTCTCGAGAAACGGCTTGTCGGCATCCGTACCCAGCGGCGCGAGTGCCTCGAGCCATTCCTCCGACGCCTTGCCGGCATAGAAGGCCCGCTCCTCCGCCTCCGCCGCCTCGCGCAGCGCCCTGCGGCGCCCGGCATCGCTCAGCACCACGAAATGCCAGGGCTGGTGATTGGCCCCGGACGGCGCCGAACCGGCGGCCAGGATGGCCTGTTCGACGATCGCGCGATCGACCGGACGGTCCGAATAATCGCGCACCGTACGGCGTCGGCGGAGATTTTCCGTGAAGGCCGCAACCCGGGACGACATGTCCTCGGGCGCATATTCGACGAACCCTTCCAGCGGCACGCGTTTCTCGACACCCATGATCAGCTCCAGTCCAGCACCACCTTGCCCGACTTGCCCGCCCGCATGGCGTCGAAGCCCTTCTGGAACTCGTCGGCGGAATAGCGGTGGGTGATGATGCGCGAGACGTCCAGACCGCTTTCGAGCATGGCGATCATCTTGTACCAGGTCTCGAACATCTCGCGGCCATAGACGCCCTTCAGCGTGATCGCCTTGAGGACGAGCTGGCCGAAATCCACCTCGATCGGCTTGGACGGCAGGCCGAGCATCGCGATCTTGCCGCCCATCACCATATTGTTGAGCATCGAGCCGAAAGCCTGCGGCGCGCCGGACATTTCCAGGCCGACATCGAAGCCTTCGGTCATCTTCAGCGCCTTGCGCACATCGCGCAGGTCTTCCTTCGAGACATCGACCGTCCGGATATTCGGCGCGACCTGGCTGGCCAGGTGGAGACGGTGCGTATTGATGTCGGTCAGCACGACATGGCGCGCACCGACATGGCGCGCGATGGCCGCCGCCATGATGCCGATCGGTCCGGCACCGGTGATCAGCACATCCTCGCCGATCAGGTCGAACTGCAGCGCCGTGTGCACGGCATTGCCCAGCGGGTCGAGAATGGCGCCCATCTCGTCGGGCACGTCTTCCGGCAGCGGTACGACATTGAAGGCCGGCAGTTTCATGTACTCGGCAAAGGCGCCGGGGATGTTCACACCGACACCGCGCGTGTCGGGATCGAGGTGGAAGCGCCCCGCCCGCGCCGCGCGCGAGGTGGCGCCGACGACATGGCCTTCGCCGGAGACGCGCTGGCCCACTTTCACGCGGGTCACATTGCCGCCGACCTCGACGATCTCGCCGGCATATTCATGGCCGACCACCATCGGCGTGGGCACATTCTTCGCCGCCCAGTCATCCCAGTTATAGATGTGGATGTCGGTACCGCAGATGGCGGTCTTGGTGATGCGGATCAGCACATCATCCGGGCCGATCTTGGGCATCGGCACATCGTCCATCCAGATGCCTTCTTCCGGCTTGGCCTTGACCAGGGCTTTCATGGCTTTTCCTCGACCTTTGCTAGCGGGTGCCCTTCTTGCGGGACCCTTCGGGCTTGGCGAGAAAATACATCACCGCGGCGGCGGGAAAAGTGAGCATGAATGGAATGAGCAGTATGCTCATGATTTCCGCGACATGGCCATTCGAACCGGTCAGCCAGGTGAGGCAGATGGCAAAGGCGGCCAATGCGGGCGGCACCGCCAGCCAGCGCCGCCACTCATGCCAGACCGGACGTCCGGAAAACCATAACAGGGCCGAAAGCAGCACCGCATAGGTCGCCATCAGCGCCCATTTGATCCAGGTGTCCTCGCGCAGGAATTCGATCCGGATCGGCAGGAAGCTGTCGAACACGAAGGAGGCCAGTTCCAGCGCCGGCGGGGCATTCTCGAACACCTCGTCCGACAGGCAGTCGCGCAGGACCGGGTCCCCGTCCTGATCGTCCGGCACGGTCTGGGCGTTGCAATGCGGATTCTCGATCTCGTCGAGAATATCGTCGATCGTGGCGTTTTCCTGCCAGTCCGCAACGATGGTCGCCACGGCCAGGCCGACGCCGAGAACGGCGAAGATATTGCCCCGCATCGCCATGCCCAGGAAGAGGCAGGCGGCCATGCCCGCATAGGCGACGGGGAAGAAGACATCGATGAACTGCACGTGCCGGATATAATCGCGCATCTCCGCGCCGGCCTCGCCCTGCAGGAAGTCGAGATGCGTCACCTGCGTGGCGAATTCCAGGGCCAGGATGGGCGTGCTGAAACCGGAATGCAGCGGCACGGCCGGTTCCGGCGGTGTGCCGAAGGCCAGCGTCAGCAGGGTCGTTGCCAGCGCAAACAGGATGCAAAGCCCAAAGGCCCAACGCGATGGTGTCATCTCAGCCTCCCCTTCCCCGGCAGGATTTGGGCATGATCGGCGCGCCGCGACAAGGCAAAGAATGGTCCTTCCCCTTTGATGGGGAAGGTGGGCCGCCGCGCAGCGCCGGGCCGGGCCGGGCCGGGCCGGGCCGGAAGGGGTGAACCCCGGCGCCGGGTCGTCAAGCGCATAACCGGCAGCGCCTCGCCCCCACCCCATCCACCAGGCCTGCGGCGCGGTCCCCCTGCCCCATCAAGGGGCAGGACATGTCAGCGTGCTCCCCCGCCAGCATCCCCGCAACATGCTCGCCGATCGCCAGCGAGCCTGTCAGCCCCGGGCTTTCGATGCCGTAAAGCGCCACATAGGCCGGAAGGCCGTGGACCTCGGCGCTCTGGATGACGAAGTCGGCGGCGTACTTGTCGTTGCTGTTGGTCAGCTTGGGCCGCACGCCCGTGTAGCCCGGCGAAAGAGCACCATCGGGCAGGCCCGGCCAATAACGGCGGATTGCGGTATAGAAGCTGTCCACCCGGCTTTCGTCGACCTTGTAGTCGATTTCGCTGGGGTGGGTGATGTCCAGCCATTCCACGTCCGGCCCGAACTTCGTGCCGCCGCCCAGGTCCAGCGTCGAATGGGTGCCCAGGCCACCCGGCACCGGGGCCGGGTAGATCAG
>PANX01000093.1 GCA_002707795.1 Maricaulis sp. | reverse complement strand
CCCCCCGCGGGCGACGCCGCCCCCAAGATCATTCAGCCCGGCGACGCCCTCCGCGAGGGCTTGCGCCGGGCTGGCTTCAGCGACTGAGCCTACTGCCGACGGAGGCGCTGGCTCTGCCGGGCTGCGCGGCGGCTGGCCTTGGTCAGGCGCTGGCTCTCGGCGACGCCGTCAGCGCTGGCTTGCAAGGCGCGTTGGCTGGCGCGCTTCTGGCGGCCAGTCCCGTGCGCGCCAGCGCACACGCTTTCGCGGGCGAGCTGTTCGCGGGCCACGGCGCGGCTGTCGCGGGCGACCTGCAGCGACTCGATCGCCAGGCGCAGGCTCTCCTTGGCCGCGCGGACGCTCTCTTCGGCGGCGGTCAGCGTGTGTTGGGCGTCGCTGATCCGGCGCTGCCGCGACGAGTTGGTCCGGTGCTCGGCGGCGACCCGCTGCGCTTCGCGCGACGAGGGGACGCGGACGCGCTGGCTCTTGACCCGCTCGGAGAGCCCACCGCCGTGGGACCGGATCCGCTGGGTCTCGGCCGAGGCGCGGAGGCGCTTGCTCGTGCCCGTGTTGCGCTTGGTGACCTTGCCCGAGGTGGTCCGGGCCTTGCCCGACGCGGCCTTGGTCTTGCCCGACGACGTCCGCGTCTTGCCCGACGACGCCTTGTGGCGGCCGGAGACGCGGCCGCTGGTCGAGACGCGGCCGCTGCGGCTCTTCTTCTCGAGCAGCTCGGCCAGGGCGTCGATCGTGGGCGGGGGAACGCTGTCGTCGTAGGCCAGGCCCACGCGCAGCGCGCCGGGGTCTTCGTCGTCACGCTCGATCCGGACGACGTCGGCGCAGATATCCAGCGGCTTGTAGAGCGGCGGCAGGCGCAGGCTGCAGTAGATGCTGTCGTCTTCGGTCAGCACCGGCTCGTTCTTGAACAGGAGCATCTTGCGCGTGGGGCTGGGAATCTTGAGGCAGATCCCGCCGCGGCTCCAGTCGACGATCCGGACCTGCCCGCGCGGGCAGCGGTCGGCCCCGGGGCCGGCCACGTTGGTGATCTCCGCGTGCCCGCGGTGCACCTTCCAGCGCTCGTGTTGCCGTCGTTCGCTACCCATCGTTCCTCTGCCCGCTGCCCTCGACGCGGGACGGTGCTCTCCTCGCGTCACCTAAGTGCAAATCGCGAGCCATGTGACCACGGGCGGACGCTGGGCGGATAAAGGCCGAAGCCTTCAGAATAAAAGGCTTTAGGCAAGGGCTGTCGAAGTCGGCGTGAACGGCGTGCCGCCCAAAAACGGGAGGTGCGCAGTACTTACTTGGCGCCCGGGAGCGTGAACTCGGGGTGCTCGGCTTCGAGCGACTGGGCCAGCGCGCGGCGCTCGCTGTGGAGGGTGCTGGCCAGGGCAGCGACCTCGTCGTCGTCGGTCCGACGGCGCATCTCGTCGAGCTCGAACAGGTCGCGGGCGACCACGCGCAAGACGCGGGGGACGACGGTGTTGTAGTCGTCCTGGACCATGGTCCACAGGTAGTCCCGGGTCTCGGGCAGGCTCCAGCCCCGGTCGCGGGCGAGGGTCTGGATCTCCTCGTCGATCGCGCGGTCGGCGTGGGCGGCCTGCTCGACGGCCGGATCGCTGCACAGACCGCGCTCGACGACGACGCGGGCGAACGAGGTGTGGGTGACCATCTCGTGCATGCGCGCGAGGTGACGGTAGGCGATCGGTCGCTTGTCCACAGGGGCCCTCCCAGGTGAGGCCGGATTCTACGCCCCCAGGCGCCCCGCTCAAGGCCGCCCGTGGCCACCGCGCAGGGTAGGCTAGCCGGCATGGGTGAACGCGTGGTGGCTTGCCTCTCCGGGGGCGTCGACTCGAGCGTCGCGGCCAGCCTGCTGGTGGAGGCCGGGCACGACGTGATCGGCGTGTTCATGCGCTCGGGGGTCTCGACCCACGCCCAGGGCGAGCAGCAAGGCTGCTGCAGCGTCGAAGACGCCCTCGACGCCCGCCGGGTGGCCGACCAGCTCGGGATCCCCTTCTACGCGCTCAACATGGAGCAGGCCTTCGGCAAGCTGATCGACCGCTTCGTCGCCGACTACGCCAAGGGCTGGACCCCCAACCCCTGCGTGCTCTGCAACCGCTGGCTGAAGGTCGGCCACGTGCTGCAGTTCGCCCGCAAGCTGGGCGCGCAGAAGGTCGCCACCGGCCACTACGCTCGCCTGGTCCCCCGCGGCGAGCGGCTGACCCTGGCCCGCCCCGTCGACGCGGCCAAGGACCAGAGCTACGTGCTCGCGGTGCTCGAGCAGAGCCAGCTGCGCGACCTGCTGCTCCCGCTCGGCGAGCTGACCAAGCCGCGCGTCCGCGAGCTGGCCCGCGAACGCGGCCTCGACCGCGTGGCCGGCAAGCGCGACAGCCAGGAGATCTGCTTCGTCCCCGGCGACTACCGCCAGCTCCTGCGCGAGAAGCTGCCCGCCGACGCGCCGGCCCTGCAGCCGGGCGAGATCCAGGACCTCGACGGCCAGGTCCTCGGCCGCCACGAGGGCGCGGCCACGTTCACGATCGGCCAGCGCAAGGGGATCGGAATCCCGGCCAAGCACCCGCTCTACGTCCAGCGCACCGACCCCGGCAAGCGGCTGGTGGTGGTGGGCCCGTCCGAGCGGCTGGGTCGCCGCCAGCTCGAGGCCGCCGACGTGACCTGGCTCGGCGCGCTGCCCCCTGTCGGCGAGCGGCTACGCGCCCGGGCCCAGGTCCGCGCCCACGGCCGCGCGCACCCGGGCTGGGTCGAGCGCACCGCCGAGCAGGCGTTCCGGTTCGTGTTCGACGACGACGTCCAGGCGGTCGTCCCCGGCCAGGCGGTGGTCGTCTACGACGAGCCCGACGCGCAGGTGTTGATGAGCGGCTGGATCCACCACGTGGCCGAGCAGGCCGTCGCGTGAGCGCCTTCGCGCCGCTGACCGCCGAGGAGGTGGTCTGGGAGGGGCGCCCCACGCTGGGCGTCATGCGCCAGGACGTCTGGGCCGGCCTGGCCACGCTGGCCGTGTGCTGGGGCGTCCTGGGCGCCGGGCTGGTGGCGCTGTTCGCGGCGACCCCGCGCCAGGCGTTCCAGCTTGGCGGCGTCGCCGCGGCGGTCGTGGCCACGATCGTGACCCTGGCCCGGGCGCTGGGCGCCAGCGCCCGGATCCACGGCGCGCTGGCCGGCTTCCTGGCCGTGACCGCGCTGGCCGGCCTGGCCCGCGAAGGCGCGACGGCGCAGGTCGTCTGCTGCGGGCTGGCCCTGTTCCCGGTGGGCGCCGCGCTCGGCTGGCGAGCCCGCGTCCGCCAGCGCACGCGCTACACCCTGGCCCGCGACCGCGGGGCGATCCTGTCCCTCTCCAGCGGCGGCGAGCCGAACCACATGATCCAGTTCGCCTTCGACGCCCCGCCCCGCGTCCACGCCGACCCCTTCGGCCGCGACCTGGCCGACGTCAGCTTCCAGCCCCGCGAGGCCCGGCTCGTGACCCGCAACGGCAAGGTGTTCAGCATGCGGACCCGCCTGCTCCGCTTTGCCCGGATCAAGGACCCCGAGCGCCTGGTCCAGGCCCTCGAGGCCGCCGCGTGAGCCCCGACCTGGCCTGCGTCCTGGCCGTGCTCGTCGCCTACCTGCTGGGGGCGATCCCGTTTGGCCTCGTCGTCGGCAAGGCCTGGAAGGGGATCGACATTCGCCAGCACGGCAGCGGTAACCTCGGCGCCACCAACGCCTTGCGCGTGCTGGGCAAGCCGGTCGGGGTCACGGTCCTGCTGCTCGACGCGCTCAAGGGCGCCGGCCCCGTGCTGGCCTTCCCAGCCCTGCTGGCCCGGCTCGAGCTGCCCCCGCCGGGCTGGCTGCCGGCCGCGCTGGCGCTGGCCGCGATCCTCGGCCACGTGTTCCCGGTCTACCTAAGGTTCAAGGGCGGCAAGGGCGTGGCCACCTCGGCCGGCGCGTTCGGCGCGCTCCACCCGCCGGCCTTCGGCGTGGCCCTGCTGACGTTCGCCGTGATCGTGGCCGGCCTGCGGATCGTCTCCCTCGGCTCGGTCCTGGCCGCCGTCGCCCTGCCGACCGCGGCGATCCTGCTCGACGGCCCCGACCTGGCCTTCGGCCTCGAGCGCGCCCGCACGGCGGCCCTGGTCCTGGTCGGCCTGCTCGTCGTCGTCCGCCACCGCGCCAACCTGGCCCGCCTCTGGGCCGGCACCGAGCCCCGCCTCGGCCACCGCGCGGGCCCCGCGGCGAGTTCGGAACAGACTGCTCCCGATAGCTGACAGCCCTGAGGCGATGGGGTATAGTTCTCGCTCCCCCGGGGTGTGGCCTAGTCTGGTAGGGCGTCTGACTGGGGGTCAGAAGATCGAAGGTTCGAATCCTTTCACCCCGATGGGAATAAAGCCCCGAAGTCGCAAGGCTTCGGGGCTTCCCCTTTGGTTGACCCGTCCTCGAGGAGCCCCTTCATGATCGTCGTCCTGTCCCCGGCCAAGACGCTGGACTACGAAACGCCCTTCGCCGAGGTCGAGCCGACGCTCCCTCAGTTCGTCCCCCAGGCTCAGACCCTGATCAAGAAGCTCCGGCCCCTGTCCGCGAAGAAGCTCGGGGAGCTGATGTCGATCAGCCCCGAGCTGGCCGAGCTGAACCGGGGGCGCTACAAGGCCTGGAGCGCGGAGTTCACCGCGGCCAACTCCCGCCCCGCGATCCACGCCTTCAAGGGCGACGTCTACGTGGGCCTCGACGCCGAGACCCTCTCGCCCGACGACGTGGACTACGCGCAGCGACACCTGCGCCTGCTCTCGGGGCTCTACGGGGTGCTCCGTCCGCTGGACCGAATGCAGCCGTATCGCCTCGAAATGGGGACCAAGCTGGCGGTGCGATCCGCCAAGAACCTCTATCAGTTCTGGGACACGCAGATCACCGAGGCGCTCAACGCCGACCTGGCAGCGACGGACTCGGAGGCGTTGGTCAACCTGGCCTCCAACGAGTACTTCAAGTCGGTCAAGCCGAAGCTGCTCTCCCAACGCGTGATCACACCGGTGTTCAAGGACTGGAAGACCGATCGCTACAAGGTGATCAGCTTCTTCGCCAAGAAGGCCCGCGGGGCCATGGCGCGGTTCGTGGTCCAGCGGCGGGCCGGCGAGCCGGAGGGCCTGCTGGGGTTCGACTGGGACGGCTACGGCTACGACGCGGCGCTGTCGAGCCCCGACGCGCCGGTGTTCACCCGGAGGGCTTAGCGGTAGAGGCCGTGCTCCTCGATGTAGCGCGCCACGGCGGGCGGCACGATCGCTTCGAGGTCGCCGCCTTCGCGGGCTGCTCGACGCGCCATGGTGCTGGAGAGCTGGGGCAGCGGCTGGTCGGGGTGCAGGTAGATATGCGGCGCCTCGAGGTACCAGGCCCCCGGCTGCACGTCGTAGCCGGTGCGGGCGATGATCACGAAGCGGATCATGCGGGTCAGCGTGTCGGCCCCCGGCCAGGTCGGCAGCGAGTTCGCGACGTCGAGGCCGAAGGCCAGGCTGAGGTCATACGTCGTCTTGGCGTAGTCCTCCTCGAGCAGGTGCTTGACCATGTGCAGGGTGTCGCCGCCCAGCTCGCGGGCCACTTCGTAGTCGTGGACCTGGAGCTGAGGTGAACCCTCGACCGCCAGGCGGAGCATGGCCAGCCGGTGCTCGACCGGCGCCAGGTCCTTCTGCAGGTGCCCGAAGGCTGGGCTCAGCCACACCTCGTCGAAGGTCCGACTGGCCCCCAAGACGAACCTCGCCGCGGCCAGGTGGCCCCGGGTCACGGGGTCGAACGAGCCGCCGAGGATCGCGACCCGGGTCTTCCGCCCCAGGCTCGCGTATTGGAGCCGCCGCGCCTCGAGCTTGGCCAAGGTCCTCTCGACCAGGTCCTCGACCCGCCAGTCGCACTCGGTGCTGAGCTGCAGCAACGCGCAGAGCAGGTCGCCGGCTTCCTCCCGCAGGTCGCGCACGTCGCGGTAGCGGCTGAGGTCGATCGCCTGCTTGAGCAGGTCGTCGAGGCGCTCGCGCAGGGGCGTGCGCCCGAAGTGCTCGGTGAACGCGGCGTCGATCCGCGCCTGCAGCTCGCGTGTCTCCATAGCCCCTCCCGCCCGAGTCTATCCCGGGTGGGGTCTCCTCCGCGCGGCGACGCGCTCGGCGACAGGGTCCCCGGTGCCATGGGCTGCTGCACAAGAGTCCTCGTGATGTTCGCCAAACGCAGCCTTGGCGGTGGCCACTAGGAGGGGGGCCAGCCTGAGTGTCCCTCCGATGAACCGGTTTCGGGGCTTGGGCTTCTTTGTGGGCCTGGACGGGGGCGGGTGCTCAGTCTTGAACCGCAGTTCGATGGACCTGATCGCCCGCCGGACAAGTACCTTCTGCTGAGCAGGGGCCTTCTCGCGCAGATCGATGAGGTCCTGCAGTAGGGCCAGGGCCTTGTCGGCACGCCCGGCCAGGTCGGCCTTGGCCGGCTTGGCCTTCAGCGCCTCAACTCGCTCAGCAAGGGCGGTTCGCTCGTGCTTGGCCTCGCCCAGGGCTTTCACCAACTCCGCATAGATGTCGTCGGGCGCTGAGAGGAGGCGACGGCTGCCGCGGTCGATGGTCCGGTCTAGCTCCACAAGCCGCCGCTCGTACGCATCAATCTGCCCGGAGGTGTCGCCGCCCTCCTGTGCCTCAAGCACGGCAATGATCTCCTGCCGCAAGGCTTCCCGGTTGCTCTCCAAGGCCGGCTCGTAGAGGTCTTGCAGCTTCAGGAACACAGCCTCGTCAAGCTCGCTCTGCTTGACGTAGTATCTGCGGCAAGTCCGGGACTTGTTGCCGCACTCGTAGATGTAGTAGCTGTAGCGGCTGACGGTGCCATCGACCCGCTTGTAGCTGGACGGCTTGTGCCGCGCGCTCATGGCGCGTCCGCACTGCCCACAGCGAACGACCCCGGACAAGACATACTCGTAGTCCGTCCTGCCCGTTACGCCCTTGCCTCGCTCTTCGAGGATGCGCTGCGCCTCGCTGACCGCCTTGGGCGTCGATTTCGTCTCGTACACCCAACCCTTCGACACGACTACCCCAGCAGGGAAGCTGAGCTTTCAGATCCTGGGGGCGGTGGCTGAGTTCGAGCGCGAGCTGATGAAGGATCGAGTTCGAGCCGGCATTGCAAGATCCATGGCCCTTGGGAAGCCCCACGGCCGGCCCAAGGCGGACATTGACGCCGACCTAGCAAGGGCACGCCTGAAACGAGGTGACACGCTTACTGCAATCGCTAAGGACATGGGCGTTCATCGCTCAACGCTCAAGCGGCGGCTTGCTGCCTAGACGAGAACAGGCCCCCAATGACACGACGCCAATGGGGGCCTATCTCAGAACAGCGGTGGTCCTTCCTTAACGCAGACTCGCCAAGTTAGTCGTCTGACTCGGCAGTCAGGCTGAATCCGTAGCAGTTCCAGCACCAGAGGTCCATGTCAGGCGGAATGGCTGCGTTCGGGTCCTCGTAGTCCACCCAGCGCGTGGCGAGGTGTGGGTCGGCTCGCCTCTGGCGTGGCGGCCGCTTCATCTCTCGCTCAAGATCATAGCCAGATACGAGTATCAGCTGTTCCAACCCACCTTGATGGACGTGAGCCAGGCAATCAGGCTCGCTGTTAATGCGCTTGTAGACCGCAATCTTCGCTGCGTTCTCACTAGCGATGTCGTAAGTGGGACAGTTTGTTCTCGTCATTGGTTTTCTCCTTCTTAGGGTGCCCAGGAGGGCGATCCTGGACCATACTGCGCATGGCGTCAGGTTATGTTCTGCCACGAGTTAACGGGCATCATCATCTTATCAGCACTCACCCGGCAAGCTAGTATTGGACAGGCCGGCGGCGCGTACAAAACAACACCAGGCATTTAGCCTGGTGTTGCCGAACAGACCCGTAAAGTGACCCTGGGCTAGAGAGTTATTCGTAGTCCTCGGAGTTGATTTCGTCGCCGTCGTCCTCGTCGTCCACGGAGGCCAACAGCCTTTCGTCGCCACGGGCTAGCAGCTCGTCACGGAAGATGCTTAGAAACGCCTCACGCTCGTCCTCATTTGCAGCGGGAAGCACCCCACATTGCATCTCGACGTTCAGGCCGCTCACGTTGTCCCGGAAGGAGCACCTGATGTAGTTGTGATTGGGATTGGCCGTGCGCCCACCGGGAGGGTTGCGCCGATTGACGTAGTCGCTGGCTGGCTCAAGGAGCCTCCGGGCTACGTCATAAGCTCTGCGCCTTGAGTGGCGCGGTCTGGAGAATCCGCTCATGCAGCGTCTCTCCAGTCGTCCTCGTCCTGCTCGTCGTCCTCGTCGCGTCCGCCCCTGCGACCGGGATTGCGCCTTCTAGCGGCAACCCCCCGCTCCTCACGCTCATCCTCATCACGTTCCGGCTCACGAGTGCTTAGTTCCCGCTCTCGGAATTCCTCGATCCAGGCAGCGTAGTCACCGAGACACGCCTCTACCGCAGCCGAGTCGTCTCCGCGCTCTACGTCGTACCGCACGCTGCCGTCCTGGAGTGGGGTTGCGATCAGCAGGTCGTGCATTCCGAAGTCGAGCAGGACCTGCAGTGCCAGGTCGTCGATGTTCTCCGGTATCCCTGCCCGAGCCATTAGCCGTCTAAGGCTGATGTGAGTTGGGGCGGGTCGCCCAGCCCTTCGCTTCTTGGGCCTGGTGGGGTTTTGCCGATCATGTCGGTCGTCGTTTTGTCTATGCATGTTGATTGTCTCCTCAACACACATCAGGCCAAATAGTGTAGGGACAATGCAAGGTCTGGACAAACCACCTTTTTAGGGACACGTTTGAGTGCAGCCGCGGCGGAACCGCCAGGTCGATTCCGTGACGCCTGGACTGCAGGCCAAAGCCTCAGCTGGCGCGGTGCGTATAATGCGCCTGCCTTCGGGTGCATCTAATGCGCTGTGCACGCGGAATCCGGCTGGCCTACATCACGTGCTTCTTCCTGGGTGGAGTCTGGTCCTCTGCCTGGCTTGATGTCTGGGTTTTCTGCGTTCCTTCTTCGGAAATCCACGTAGGAGGCTGGAATCGCGCGCTTGCGCTTTGGGCCGGGTTTGGGGGAGTTCCTGTGGCTTTTTGGCGACCGTCTGATTGATGCAGCGGGCTCGCTCCGGATAGGAGCGTTCCACAGCCTCCCATTGTGATTGCCACATGAATCCGATCCGGTAGTCTCAGTTTCAGGAGGACGTATGAGCGAAGGTGGGAAAAGCGCCACGGATCATCTGGCGTATGCCATCGCACTTGAGGATTGGGACAAGGCTCGCGAGGCCCTCCACATGCTTATGGGCGGACCTAGCCCGGCTCGGCCTGCGGCCAAGCCGGGGAGTGGCGGTGGTAGGAAGAAGCGCGCCCAGGGTCAGCGAAGGCGGGACTGGCCTGCTGGACTGACTCGCGACCTGTTGAAGAGCGCCTTGACTCGGCACGGGCATACTCAGAAGGATGCAGCGGCCGCGCTCGGGACGACTCCCGCGACCGTCGGAAACTGGCTTAAGAAGGGCACAGCGCCTATCGCGAAGCACTGGCGTTCGCTCGCGACGTACTGTGAAGCTCATCTCACCGAGGAGGATGCCGCGACTGCGGCGACTGCTGAGAGCAAGAAGACCGCCAAGAAGAAGGCGAAGAAGAAGGCCGCCAAGAAGAAGACGAAGAAGAAGCCCGCCAAGAAGAAGGCGAAGAAGAAGGCCGCCAAGAAGAAGACGAAGAAGGCCACCAAGAGGGGGACTGGCAAGAAAGCGAAGACAGGCTCAAAGAAGACCGCTTAGAAGCCCCCGGCCGTATGCAACTGGTTGGCTCTGACGCGCCCAGAGAAGGCTTGTGGGCGACGTTCTCGCGGGATTGGGCGGATCCCTCCGAGGGCACCTCTCGCAGTTTCTGAGAGCCCGATTTACGTTGGGCTGAGAATGGAGTCGGTCACCGACCCCATTCCGTGCGGTCGCCGGGGGTGCAGATGATCGAGCGTTCAGCGGAGCTTGTCGGTGAGTTCTTGGTTGCAGCGGAGCGGATCGGACTCACGGTCATCGGCGAGATTGAGCACGAGGCGCAGCCGGCACCCCACACGGCGCATTCTCTCCGAGACGGCAAGTGCGCGGTCTACGTGTTCTCGCTCAGCGAGAGCTACGGAAAGAGGGTTCCCGCCGGCGCGCATCGGGCCTTGAAGGTGGGCAAGGCGGGGCCGAACAGCAACAACCGATTCCAGTATCAGCACTACTCCGGCTCAGCAGGGAGCACCCTGGTTGGATCAATGCGCAAGGCGACGATCCTATGGCCGTACTTGGGCCTGGAGTTCAGCGGTCCTGAGCAGTTGGACGGGAAGTACTGGCTCTCCACCTTTACGGATAGAGACAACTTCTATCTTGACGCAGCGAACAACCCGGAGGCCCTGGGTGCGCTGGAGAATTTCCTAAACGGGCGCCTCGGGCCGGTCTTTGAGGGAATTGCGTAGCCATGGGGAGTACCTTCTCCCCAAACAAGCAGACCATCGAGCAATGCCGAGAGGTCTTGGCCGGCGTAGAGCCTGACCTGTCGTCGGTGATTCGTCATGTTGTTGATCGTCTGCACCAGCACATCTTTCATGTCAGGCAAGAGCAGATCTGGGGGACAGACCGAAAGAGAAACCCCATCTACATGAAGCCGATTACGGCTCAGCGCAAGAAGGGGTGGGACGCTCAGGTTCGCTACTTCCTTGACCATGTGCAGCGGGACGATGACGAAAGAGAAGCGGTGATTTCCGCCGACGTTGACCTCACGGCCGCCAGCGATCCGGGCAAGCTGTGGCGCCTGCCGGCTCTCTGCCAGGAGTTTGCACTCGTAGCAGCGACCCTTGTAGGTGCCAAGACGGGTCTCACCACCTACGCGGTTCTCCGCGCCCTGCCCAAGTACCTCCCTGGCACTCCACCCGCCTCAACGAAGGCCAAGGGGAAACGGATCAACTGGCAGCATGCGTTTTGCGCGGTCGAGGTTGAGAGCGACAAGTTCCGGTTCTTTGACGCCTCCATCTACCGGACGCTGGAATCCTCGCTGAGCAGGGGCCTGGTGGCTGAGCAGTTGGTGAACCCATACGACATCGACATCAAGGCGGACGCCGTCCAGAAACACTGGCTGCAAAATGGGCGCACCATCTCCCAAGCGGAGATTGGCGGCAAACGGGCTGCGTGGCTGCTTGAAATCTCTTTCTCCTGAATGCGCGGGATATCGAGCGCCGCGTGCAATCGCTTGCACTCCCTGGATTTAATCCGTTCGCAAAACATTGATGGCGGTATAATGGCGAGCAGGGGGAAGCTCACCCTGGAGAAACAATGATGAACTCTGCCGAGTCAGACCTGCGCGCCAGCGGCGTGATCCAACCGAACCAATCCTTCGACGACTACCTCCGGTGGTTCCGGCGAGTGATCGGTCGGGACGATCTGAACCGACAGCGGTAGGTCCGCGAGCCCGAAATGGGGTCGGTCGCCGACCCCATTTCGGGCGGTCGTCACAAGACCCAGACCCTGCCCTTCGCGCCCTTCTCGACCTTGATCCCCAGCCACTCGCTCAGGCGCTTCAGGTCCGCGCTGAGCCCAGTCCCGCGGATGTTTGAGCGACCCACGTCGGGGTAGGTGCGCTTCAGGGCTTCCTTGATCTCTCCAGTGGTCATTCGCTTGCCCCGGTTCTGCCCCACCCAGCGCTTCAGCTTGTTGGAGAAGCCCTCTACCTTGTTGAGAACGCCACGCGCGCAATCAACGAGGTGGCAGGCCAGCGGCCGTGTTGGGTCACGAGGGTCAGGATCCGGCCAAGATAGGGTTGGGCCTGGTCGCTGGAGTGGTTCAATGTCGGGAGCTGGTGGGTGAGGCGGTCGCTCCTTGACTCCCAACATGGCCTTCACGTCGCGCGGGTCGAACAGCCACCTGCCGTCAGGCCCCCACTGCCGGTGGACCACTTTGAGACCGGTCCGGTGGTCCCCTGCCGGGTGACGGTGACCCGCCACCGGTGACCCGCTCGCTGACACTGGCGTGGAGGCGGCCCCCCTGCTGAGGTGGACCAAAATGAGGTAGGGCCCGGCGAGTATGCAGCTCGCCGGGCCCTGTGCCTCGGGAGCTCAGACCTCCCGTGGGCGACACGGATCGTACGCGACGACGCGCTCCGGCGCGCCGTCCACGTCACAGAGAATGCGTGCTGAAGGGCTGTGGCCGGCGCTACCGTCCAGAGGGGCAGGCGCACGAGGAGCGCTACTGCTCGCCCGCGTGCCGCGCTACTGCCAGCGCCGACCGGCGACGGAAGTCACCCCGTCGCCGCACCGCCAGGCGAGGGCAGGCCCGCCGCAGGCGCGAGCGCCGTGCCCGCCGGCCCCTGCGCGGCTGGAAACGTCAAAGCGAGGGCCCCCCGCGGCGGGATTGTGAGCGCCCCGGCTGCCGCAATCGCTTCACGGTCACCGCGCGCAGCCCCGATCAGCGCTACTGCCACAAGTCCTGTCGGCAAGCGGTCTGGCGAGCGGAGGATCGAGAGCGTCAGTGGCGCGCGCGGACGCAAGCACGGCAGCGCCAGGCGGCTGGAGATCGTCCTACCGTATTGGTCGGCCCCGACCCGCTCCCTACTCTCCCCGCCTCACCGAGCCGAGGAGAGCGCCATGGCCCGCCACCGACCGATCGTCGTCCCCCGCCCCGACCGGGTCCGTCGCCTGGAGGGAGCCCCCTTCGGGTGGCTGGACACGCGCCTGCTGCGCCAGGGCTGGCTGCGGGCGCTGAGCCCCGAGGCGACAGCGGTCTACACCTTCCTGTGCCTGGTGGCGAATCGGCAAGGGGTGAGCTACTACCGCCGCGATCGGATCGCCGCCGAGGTGGGCCTGAGCGAGGAGGCGCTGCACCGCGCACTCGCGCGCCTGCGCGAGCTGGAGCTGGTGGCGTACGCGCCCTTCCGAGCCGGGGCCGCGGACGGCTTCCACCAGGTCCTGGCGCTGCCGCCCGGTCCAGCGCCGCAGGGCCTGCCCGCGCTGGTGGAGTCCCTGGCAGATCGCCTCGGCCGCCCCCGCTGACTCGATAGCCGCCACCGACTCGAGGACTACCAATGACGACCGCGACCGCCGAGCGGCGCACGGAGGCGGTCTGCCTCCGTGACCCCGCGCCCTGCTTGCCGCGCCTCCAGTGGCTGACGCCCAGCCAGATCCGGACCTCGTTTGCCGCGCTGCGCCGCGGCCGCCTGGGGGCGCCGCGCCCCGGCGACGTCCAGGCCGAGCTTCCGCTGCGCGTCTTCGAGACGTCCGACGGCGTCTACGAGCTGGTCGACGGCTTCAAGCGGCTGGAGCGCTGGGTCGACGAAGGCGCTACTTCGGTCCCCGTCGTGATCGAGGAGGCCAGCGAGTCGCGCGCCGCCAAGCGGGCGCTGCTCAAAGCCAACGCCCCGCGCCGGACGCTGTCGGCGCTGGACGAGGCGCGCGTGGTCCACTCGCTGCGTCACGACGACGGCCTGGGACCGAAGACGATCGCCCACTGGCTGGGCCGGCGCCCGTGGTGGGTGGCTCGCCGACTGGCGCTGGCCACGCAGCTGTCGCCGAGCGCCGAGCGGGCCGTGGACGCAGGGCGGATCGGGCCGAGCTTGGCGCACGCCCTCTGCGGGCTGCGTCGAGCCGACCAAGACGCGGTGATCGAGTGCCAGGCTCGTCACAAGCTGCGTGGGCGTGAAGCGCTGGCGCTGGTCGCGGCCCTACGTGCCGCCGAGCCGGAGCGGCGCGAAGCGCTGCTCCGCGAGCCACTCGGCGTGGTCCGACCCGCGGCGCCTAGCCCTGCCAGTCCAGCGGCTGCGCGCTGGGGCGAGCGTCTGGCCCGAATGCGCGCGGCGCTCGCCGACCTCGGCGCGCTGGGCGAGCTCCCGCCCGAGATCGGCGGCGCGGAGCGTCGTCGGCTCGAGGCGGAGCAACGGCGACTCCAACACCAACTCACTCAGTGCGCCGCGGAGCTGACGGGCGCTCCCGGCCGCGATTCGACCGCCCGTCAGGAGACGACTGATGAAAACCAACCACGACCACGACACGCCTCAGCCTCGGGCTGTGGACGAGCAGACCCTGCCGCTCTTCAAGGGCCCGCCGGGGGAGGAAGCGCAGACGCCGGCGCCGCAGGAGCTGCTGCTGCAGGAGCCGCCAGCGCAGGAGCCGGCAACCCCGGGGCCGCAGGAGCCGCCAGCGCAGGGGCCGCCAGCGCGAGCGCGCCGCCGCGACGCGGTGACCTCCGAGGAGCGGGAGCAGATCCTGCGCCTGCACGATCAGGGAACCGGGACACGCCCGATCGCCCGCGCCCTGGGCCGGAGTCGGACCACGATCAAGCGGGTCCTCAAAGAGCGCGGCCGGAGCGAGTCGAGCCAGGCGTCCGAGGCGAACAAGCCGCCGGCGGAGCGCGCGAGCAAGCTGGATCCCTTCCGCGCCCAGATCAAGGAGAAGGTCCTCGACCAGAACCTGACCACGGTCCGGATCCTGCGCGAGCTACAGGAGTCCGGCTACACGGGTGGGCGGACGATCCTGGCCGACTACGTGCGCGCCTTGCGGACGCCGCTGGCGCCCCGAGCGCGCAAGGTGACCCGACGCTTCGAGACCGAGCCGGGTGAGGAGACGCAGATCGACTGGTCGACCTACCGGATCGAGCTCGGCGGGCGTGAGCGCACGGTCCACGCGCTGGCCATGGTGCTGGGCCACTCGCGCTACGCGTTTCTGCGCTACTACGAGAGCCAGCGCCAGCCGCTGCTGCTCGAGGGGCTCGAGGCGGGCTTCCGCTTCTTCGGCGGGGTGACGCGCGAGTCGCTCTTCGACAACATGGCCACCGTCGTCCTGGGTCGCGTGGGCCGCGACCGGCAGCCGCTGTGGAACCCGGAGTTGCTCGCTTTCGCCGAGTACTTCGGCACGGTGCCCAAGCTCTGCCGGGTCGCGCACCCCGACCGCAAGGGCGAGGTCGAGGCGCTGCTCGGCTACTCCGAGCGCGACTTCTTGCGTGGGCGCAGGCCCGCGACGCTGCGCGAGCTGAACCAGCAGGCCGAGCGCTGGCTGCGCGAGATCGCCAACCGCCGCCAGCACGGCACCACCGGTCGAGTGCCGGAAGAAGCCTGGGAGGAAGAGAAGCCCTTCCTGATCGCACTGCCCGAGGCGGGCTACCCCGGCGCCTGCCAGGTGGAGTACCGCTCGGTGGCTGAGGACTGCACGGTGTCGATCAGCGGCACGCGCTACACGGTCCCGGCCCGGCTGGCGCACCGCCAGGTCCGCGTGCGGCTCTACGCCGAGCGCTTCGAGGTCATGGATCCGCAGGGCGGGATCGCCTTTGCGCGCGACTATGCGGTGGGCGAGGAGGCCCAGCGCCTGCAGCTCGAGCCGAGTCACTACGACGAGCTGCCCAGCGTCAAGGCGGCCCGCGGCGGAAAGACGAAGCGGCTCAAGGATCAACTGCTCGCTCGCTGGCCTGACCTCGAGGACTTCCTCGACGGGGTCCACGCGCGGGCGAAGAGCCTGCTGCACGTGCACCTGAACCGCTTGCTTCGCCTCGCCGCACGCTACGAGGACGACGCGGTGCGCGCGGCTGCGCTCGTGGCCCACGAGGCCGGCCTGCACACCGCGCAGGCCGTCGAGCGGATCCTGGTCCGCGAGCACGGCCTGCCCGACGAGGAGCCGATCCCCTTGCCCTCGTCGCCGGCGGGCCGGGCCATGGTCTTGGACGACGACCTGGACGAGGAGGCGACTCTGGACAGCTACGCCTACCTGGACGGCGCGCGCCTGGAGACGGAGGGCCGTGGTGAGCAGTAACGGCGAGGCGAAGCGTGCCGAGCTGATCGCCCTGGCAGACGAGCTCGACTTGACCACAGTGGCCGCGCAGTGGGAGCCGCTCTTGAAGTGTGCCGAGGAGAAGGCGCCTGGCTACACCGACTTCGCGCTCGGCTTGCTGCGCCACGAGCGGGACGCTCGGCACAAGCGGAAGCGAGAGCGCAGCCTCAAGCGCTCTCGGCTCGGCGTCCCCAAGAGCCTCGACGACTACGACTTCTCGCTGCGGCCGCGGCTCGAAGCGCGGGTCGTCAAGGAGCTGCTCAACTGCGAGTGGGTCCGGCAGAAGCGACCGCTGATCTGCTTGGGGAAGCCCGGAACGGGGAAGACCCACGTGATCAAGGCCGTCGGTCAGGCCGCGATCGACGAGGGCTTCACCGCGCTCTACGTCGAACACACCGCCGACATGCTCGACGAGCTCCGCGGCGCGCGGGTGGACGACACCTACAAGCGCGTCTTCCGCCGCTACGAGAAGCCCGACGTCTTGATCCTCGACGAGTTTGGCTACGAGGCCTTCGACAAGGCGGCGACGGACGACCTGTTTCGGCTGATCTCCGCCCGTCATGAGCGCAGGGCCACGGTCGTGGCGGCCAACACGGGCTTCCGCACCTGGCACCGATTCTTCCCGTCGAAGGCTCACGCCGTGGCCACGGTCGATCGGCTGGTCGACCGGGCCACGATCCTGCGCTTCACGGGGAAGACCTGCCGCGAACCGAAGGAAATCCACGGGGACGAACTCGGCGACGAGTAGCCTCGCGGCGAACAACAAAGGAACCATCGGCGCGGCCGCCTCGGAAGACCGGGGCGGCCGCTTCGCTGTACAGGGAACAAGTGCCAACAGGATCTCAGCTCTGCTGAGAACAAGATCCAACGGAGGGGTCACTTCATGACCGGCAAACCGTCAGATGGTCCACCGGCAATGGGG
>PANX01000092.1 GCA_002707795.1 Maricaulis sp. | reverse complement strand
CGGGCGTCTCGGGCGAGTTGACCAGGAAGCGGCACAGCTCGCCGACATACATGAACATGGTGGCGCCGAAGCGCTGTACGTCGGGCCAGAAATTCGTCGCGGAGAAACGCGGCCGGATGATCAGCGCCCCGCCGAAACAGATCGCGCAGCCCACACCGCACAGCCCGCCCGTCGCGTGATACAGCGGCAGCACCATCATCATGCGGTCGGTCTCTCGCGCCTTGGCCACGATGGCGAAGACGTGGAGATAGTAGAGCGCGCGGATATGCGTCATCAGCGCCGCCTTGGGCAGGCCGGTCGTGCCGCTGGTGAACATTTTCAGCACCGCGTCTTCCGGCTTCACCGTGTCGCGCAGGATGGGATCGGGCCGTTCCGACGACTGCGCCGCCAGGGCCGCGTCGAAGGACTGCGCCCCGTCAAGCTCGCCGTCGAACACCCAGGCGCCGATCTCGCCGATACCGCAGCCGCGGGCGCTCTCATAGGCGCCGGCCAGCTCGCCCTCGACGATGGCATGCTTCGTTTCGCCGATGGTCAGACAGTGGGCAAGGGAATGACCGGTGAGCTGGTTGTTGATCAGCGAGATCACGATGCCGACCTTGGACAGGCCGAACCAGATCGCGATGTATTCCCAGCGATTGCTCATGAACAGGGCGACCGTGTCGCCGGGCTTCAGGCCCCGGTCCAGCGCCCAGTGGGCGACCCTGTTCGCATAGGCGTCGAACTGGCGGTAGGAGATCTCGCCATCGTCCAGCAGGGCCATGGGCCGGTCGGGATAGCGGTCGACGGTCGCCTCGATCTTGTCCGGCACGCGCACGCAGGAGCCCGAGCCCACCTTGCGGATCTCGCGCAGCACGCGAAGCATGCCCGACACATAGTCGAACTCGCGCTTGATCGCGCCGAAAACGCCCATCGATTTCCTCCCGTTTTGCCCAGCAGAGTAGGTAGGGCCCCCACCCGGTCAAGCACAACAGGACGACTGCGGCGGCAAGTGTGAAACGTGTTTCAGAACATGTCCGGGAATTTCCGCGTCAACCGGCCGGTCAGCGCCGGTAGCGCGTGCCGGCGCGGCCGGTTTCAGCAGCGAGCGCAAGGCAGACCGCCAGCAGCGGAAGGTCTTTCAGGAGGAAATGTCCCGCCGGCGCCAGCGCCGGGAAACCGCCCAGCTGGCTCTCCCAGGATCCGGAGAAGGTGACCAGGAAGGACAGCGTCACACAGAAGGTCACCGCAGCCAGGAAGAGACCGGTCCGGTAGGCGCGGGTCGAGAACCAGTAGCCGGCGAGCGCCGCGACCGTGAACAGCTCGATCGCGCCGATCGCATAGGAGGTGCCCTGCACACCGATCAGGCCGGGCATCCAGTAGAAGAAGAGGTGCGAGCGCACGAGCGGCTCGATACCGGCGGCCTCGGTGGCGGTGAATTTCATCGCGCCGATCCAGCCGAGCACCAGCACCAGCCCGGCCCACATCACCAGCTGCGCCCACACCCGCATCTGCGAATACCGGTTGGAGAACATGCGGGTATTGTCGAAGGAGCCGCACCACAGGGCGAGACCGAGAATGGCGAGATACTTGATGATGTCCTGCCCCGCGCCGATCGCCGGAAAGCCGCCCTCGGCCGCGCTCCAGACCGGATTGGTCGCGATCAGCGTCAGCGCACCGGCGCAGAACAGGCCCAGCATGGCAAAGCCGATGCGCCGGAAACCGCCGGAAGGGATGGGCAGGCCGATCAGCACCGCCATGACGATCTGATAGACGCCGATCGCCCGCGCCGCGGAGGAGGCCTGGTCGGACACGTCCGGCAGCATGGCATGGCCGTCGAGCCAGCCCGCCGTGATCGCCGTGCCGACACTTGTGAAGTCCATGGCGCCGAACCACAAGAAAGTCAGCGCCAGCGCGAAACGCGCGAAAATCAACGCACTACCCGGTGACAGCAAGGCCCGCCTCCTCAAACTCACCCCGTCCAGCTGGCCGTGACCGGACGCTAGCACTCCGGACCGCATCTGACGAGGCCGCGAACACGTCCGCCGATCAAAAGTTGCAATTGGTAGCGTGAAAGCGCTGGCTGGCGGTGGTGGATGGCGTGAGGGGGGATGGCGCTTGTGAGGAGCAGTCCGCCTTCGCCCGCTCGCGTCGCTCGCATTCGCGCTGCGGGTGGCTTGCCACCCGAAGCCCGAAGGGCGAAGGGTGGTGCCCCTGGTCAGACTCGAACTGACACTCCTTGCGGAAACGGATTTTGAATCCGTCGCGTCTACCAATTCCGCCACAGGGGCTTTCAGGGCGGGGCGAGAGCCGCCGCCCGAGCGCGCCGCAAGCTGACCGCGAAGCCCCGGCAAGTCAACAAGCCATTGCGCTCGACGGGACGGGCCGCGCTGGCTAGTGTCCGCGTATCTCGACACCGTTTGTCAGGACACCATCCGCATGACCGATGCAGCCGAAAACCGGGGGCTCCTGTCGGCCCTGGAGGCCATTGCCGCAGACACGGGCGAGGAGGGCTGCACGCTGGGCGAGTTTGTCGACGCCCTCGGCGAGCGCGCCTTCGGCATCATCCTGTTCGCCATGGCCCTGCCTGTCTCCATCCCCTTCCTCTATGGCGTGCCGCAGATCATGTCGCTGCCGATGATGGCGCTGTCTGCCCAGATGGCGATGGGCCGCGACGAGCCCTGGCTGCCGGCACGCTTCAAGGCGCGGCGCCTGTCCAAGGCCGGACTTGACCGCATGGCACGCAGTGGCCGCAAATGGTTCGGCTGGCTGGAAGCGCTCGCCCGGCCGCGCCTGAGCTTTCTCTCCGGCCCGTCCGCCGAGCGCGCGATCGGCGTTATCTTCATGATCTTCTGCGCCTCGATCCTGGTGCCGCTGCCGGCCACCAACACCACGCCGGGCATCGCGCTGGCCATCGCCGCGCTGGGCCTTCTTACCCGCGACGGGCTGCTGATCATCGCCGGCCTGATCCTGGGACTGGTGTGGATCACGCTTTTGTTGGTTTTCGGCTATGCCATGATTGATATAGCCAAGGACTTCCTGCGGTCCCTGGTTTAGCGGGCCGGAAGGTCTGTGCGAATTGGTCGCGGTACATGTTTCGGGCCCGGCCGCTAGATTGCCCGGTACTTGCAACAATGGACACCATGACACCTGTTCTGACCCAGTTCCCCCTTTCGCGCTGGCCCCTGCTGATGGCGGGCGGTTCGCTGCTCCTGCTCTTCGGCGCCTGGGGCTTCCAGTATATCGGCCACTACGACCCCTGTGCCCTGTGCTACGACCAGCGCCATATCCACATGGCGGTGATCGCGCTGGGCCTGGCCTTCGGCGGCCTGATGATCGCGCGGCCGGGCCTCGCCCGTTTCGCGCCCTTCATGATCTTTGCCGTCGCGGCCGTGCTGCTGTTCTCGGCGGGCTTTTCCGCCTGGCATGCCGGGATCGAGTACAAATGGTGGGCCGGCCCGGAAACCTGCACCGCCGCGGGCGGCGGCAGCGTGTCGGTCTCCGACGTGCTTGCCGCGCTGGATGGCCAGCGCCCTGTCGTGATGTGCGACGAGGCGGCCTGGACGCTGCTGGGTATCTCCATGGCAGGCTATAACGCGCTGATCTCGGCGGCGATGGCCGGCCTGTCGATCGCCATGGGCATCCGGGGTCTGAAATCATGACCGCGCAACGCGCGCCCCGCCCGCCTTTGCCCGGACGCCGCCGCGACCGGACGCGGATCGAGCAGATGGTCCGCGTCGACCATGCCGGCGAATACGGCGCCGTGGCGATCTATCAGGGCCAGCGGGCCGTGTTCGGACAATTGCCGCACAAGGCCCGCATCGCCGCCCAGCTGGAAGAGATGGAGGCCGACGAACAGCACCATCTCGACACGTTCGACCGGCTGGTCTTCGAACACGACGCCCGCCCCACCGCGCTGGCCCCCGTCTGGGACGTCGCCGGTCACGCGCTGGGTGCCGTCACCGCGCTGATGGGTGAAAAAGCCGCCCATGCCTGCACCGAGGCCGTCGAGACCGTCATCGAGCGCCATTATGCCGGCCAGGTCGCCGAACTGAAGGCGATGGGCGAGGACGAGCTGGCCGAGCTGTTCGAGAAATTCCGCCTTGAGGAAATCGAACACCGCGACCTCGCCGTCGAGGAAGGCGCCAGGCAAGCCCCCGGCTACGCCCTCCTCTCCCGCGCCATCCAGGCGGGGTGCAGGATCGCGATCAGGGTGTCCGAGCGGGTTTAGGGACCCTACCGCCCCAACACCATCGTCATCCCCCGGCTTGTCCGGGGGACCTCAACCACCCGGCGTCCTGAATGTGACGCCGGCCGGTTGGATCATGGCTCACGTGATGGACGAGGTCCCCCGGATCCCTGCTGACGCAGGGCCCGTGGGATGACGGTGCTGGAGTGCATGTAGCCCACGCCCCCTAAACCACCGGCAGCCGCACGGCGAAGACCGTTCCCGCCTCGTCGCTCCCGACAAGTTCGACATCGCCGCCATGGGCGCGGGCGAGTTCGCGGGCGATGGAGAGGCCGAGACCGGTGCCGCCCTTGCGGACCGAGCCGGAGAAAGCCTCGAACAGCCGCTCGCGCGCCCTGGGCGGCAGGCCGGGGCCGGTATCGCGGATCTCGATGACGGCCTGGCCGTCGACAAGGCTTGAAGTCGCGGCAAGCGCGCGCTCACCGGCCTGTTCCTGCATCGCCTGGATGGCGTTGCGGCACAGGTTGAGAAACAGGCGGTGCGCCTGGTCCGGATCGGCATCCAGCAGCAGCGTGTCCGCGATCTGGTTGTCCCAGCTGACGCCGGAGCCCGCCAGACCGGCATCGGCCACCACCTCGTCCAGCAGTGCCCGCGCCGGCACGGCAGCCCGCACCGGCGGTGTTTCCTCGGCCCGGCCGTATTGCAGCGTCGCCTCGCACAGGCGGATGCCGCGATCCACGGCGCGCACCAGCCGCTCGCCCATCTTGCGCACCCGCCCGTCGCTCTCGGTCGCCAGACGGTCGGAGACCAGCTGGGCGCTGGCCAGCACATTGCGCAGATCGTGATTGATCTTGGCGACAGCCCCGCCGAGCGCGGCGAGGCGTTCGCGCTGGTGCAGCGCCTGGCGGATATCCGCCTGCATGCGCGCCAGCTCCGCTTCGGCCTGGCCGATCTCGGTGCGCGCGCCGGACGGCCGGATCGCCCGGGCCGGGTCGGACGGGTCGGCGCTGAAATGCGTCATGGCCGCCGCCAGCCGCCGCATCGGGCGCACGAAGAGATAGAAGAGCGCGGCATAGATCACCGCTCCGGCGATCGCGGCACCGATACTGGCCCACACCAGCAGCCAGCGCGAAAAGGCGTGCAATTCTGCCCGCAGCGGCGTTTCGCGCACAATCACGTCGATCGTCTCGCCTGGCGCCCCCATCGGCTCGGCGCGGATGCGCAGCAGCCGGCCCGGCGGCGCGAACAGCACATCGACCGTGTCGCGAAGATGGGTGAACCAGCCGGCCTTGCGCAGATCGGTCTCCACCAGCCCCTCGCCGATCGGACCGGAATAGAGCACCAGCTCGTTCATGCCGTCGCGCACACGGGACACGGCGACGGCATCGGCGCCCATCAGCAGCGCCCGCACCTCGTCCTCGCCCAGCGCCCCGCCCGGCGCCACATCGGCCGCCAGCGCGGCCAGGTGCGCCGCCTCGGCACGGTCGCTCATCCATTGCATGCGAAAGCCGGCGGCGGCGGGAAAATAGATCAGCGCCACACCCGCCGCGATCAGGCCCAGCGTGACCATCAGCAACTGCCCGGGCAGGCTGTCGATCAACGGCCTGACACCCCGGCGGGGCGGCGGCTGGCCTTCCTCGCTCGGGCGGGAAGAATCGGTGTCCGGATCGTTGACCATGAGCTGGCAGGCCGAATAGCCTAGGCGTCCGGGCGCGGCAAGCGGAAGGCGATGAGCGGCCGGCTTGCCCGGGTCATGCTGGCAAACAGCGTTTTTGCCTGCGCAATCTGCGGCACCCGCCCTTGACGTGGCCGGATGGGCCGCGTATTAGCCGCCGCTCTCGAATTGAACGCCGATGGAGCGCGACCGTGAAACGCACATTTCAACCGTCCAAGCTCGTCCGCAAGCGTCGGCACGGCTTCCGTGCGCGCATGGCGACGAAAAACGGCCGTCAGGTTCTGGCCCGCCGCCGTGCCAAAGGCCGCAAGCGCCTGTCCGCCTAAATCCGATGGACACGCAGCCGCTGGCCGTTAATCGGCTGAAAAAGCGGCGCGAATTTTTGTTCGTCGCCCAAGGCAAGAAAGCCGTCCGGTCCAGCGTCGTTATCCAGGCGCGAAGACGGGACGGCTCTTCTTGTTTGTGCGATACGGTCGGCGCAGGCTTCACCGCCACGCGCAAGATCGGCGGCGCAGTCGTCCGCAATCGCTGCAAACGCCGTTTGCGCGAGGCCGCAAGGCTGCTACTCCCCCTCCACGGACAGCCCGGCTTTGACTATGTATTCATCGCGCGTGCGTCGACGTCCGCAAGGGACTGGCCGCGTCTGATGGGGGATGTCAAAAGCGCACTGGTGAGCCTCGCCGAAGACGGGGCTGCGGGTGGCAAGGGACAAACAGCCTGAAAGGCCGAGTTTTCATGGGCGAAGAACAACGCAATCTGTTTATCGCGCTGGGTCTGATCCTGGCCATCATGCTGGGCTATGAGTTCTTCTTCCTGCGCCCTGCCCAGGAAGCCCGCGAGGCCGAGCGCCAGGAAGCCCTGGAAGCCGCCGGCGAGCTGGCCGAGGCCGATCCCGACCTGCAATTGCCCGACACCGAAGCGGCGCCCGCCTATGAAACGCGCGACGACGCGCTGGGCGATGTGCAGCGCGTGGAGATCGAGGGTCCGGCCGTGCTCGGCTCGCTGTCGCTGACCGGTTCGCGCTTCGACGATATCCGCCTGCGCCGCCACACGGTCACCGTCGACAACGACACCCCGATCGCCCTGCTCAACCCGATCGGTACCGAACACACTTTCTACGCCCGCGACGGCTGGCAGTCGGCCACGCCGGGCTTTTCCGACCTGCCGGGCAATGCGGCGGAATGGACGCTGGCCTCGGGCAGCCGCCTGACGCCGGAGACGCCCGTCGTGCTGGTCCACGAGACCGCCTCGGGCCTGCGCTTCGAACGCACCGTCTCGCTGGACGAGAACTACATGTTCACCATCGCCGACACGGTGACCAACAATTCCGGCCAGCCGGTCGACCTGGCCCGCTACGGCCTGGTGCGCCATGAAGGCATTCCCGAAGACCTGGTGAAGAATATCGCCGTGTTCGAGGGCCCGCTGGCGGTCGTCGACGGCGCCGTGACGCGCACCAGTTTCCAGCGCCTTGAAAAGGGCGAGGGCGAAGAAGAAGTCTCCGGCACCGGCGGCTGGGTCGGCATCACCCAGCGCTACTGGATGGCCGCCGCCATTCCTGACCAGGACGTCGCCTTCACCGCCAATTTCCGCATCCGCGAGCGCGGCGCCGTCGACGCCTATGAGGCGACCTATATCGAGGCGACGCGCGAGCTTGCACCGGGCGCCTCGATGACCTCGACCGCCTATGTCTTCGCCGGCGCGAAGGAACTGGACGTGCTCGACGCGGTCGAGGAAGACTACGGCATCGAGCGCTTCGACATGTCGATCAACTGGGGCTGGCTGTGGTTCCTCACCCGGCCCTTCGTCTGGCTGCTGCACCTGCTGGAAGGCGTGACCGGGCATTTCGGCCTGGCCATTCTCGCTCTCACCCTGATCATCAAGCTGGTGATGTTCCCGCTGGCCAACCGCGCCTACGCCTCGATGGCGAAGATGAAGGCGGTGCAGCCGAAAATGCAGGAGCTCAAGGAGCGCTATGCTGCGGATACCCAGAAGCAGCAGCAGGCGCTGATGGAGCTGTACCGCAAGGAGAAGATCAATCCGCTGGCCGGCTGTCTGCCGATCCTGCCGCAGATCCCGATCTTCTTCGCGCTCTACCAGACCCTGTTCAACGCCATCGAGATGCGCCACGCGCCCTTCTTCGGCTGGATCCGCGACCTGTCGGCACCCGATCCGACGAATATGTGGAACCTGTTCGGTCTCATCCCCTACGACCCGTCCGGCATCTGGCTGATCGGCGGGGTTCTGGGCATCGGCGCCTGGCCGATCATCATGGGCATCACCATGGCCGCCCAGCAGGCGCTGAACCCGCCGCCGCCGGACCCGATGCAGGCGCGCATCTTCGCCATGCTGCCGATCGTCTTCACCTTCGTGCTGGCGCCCTTCGCGGCCGGCCTGGTGATCTACTGGGCGTGGAACAACTTCCTCTCGGTCGCCCAGCAATACATCATCATGCGCCGCCACGGGAACGAGACCCAGCTGGACAAGCTGATCAAGCGGCTGCAGGGCAAGGCTTCGGGAGACCAGTCCTGACGGGCGACGACGATCTCGATCTGGCGGCGGGGCGGCGGCTTTTCTCGCGGCCCTGCACCTTCATCATGGGCGCCGTCAGCCTGCAGCAGCTGCCCGAGCCCGACCGCACCGAGATCGCCTTTGCCGGACGCTCCAATGTCGGCAAGTCCTCGCTGATCAATGCCCTGACGCGGCAGAACAATCTCGCGCGCGCCTCCGGCGAGCCCGGCCGCACGCGCGAGCTGAACTTCTTCAATGTCGACGACACCGATCTGCGCATCGTCGACCTGCCGGGCTATGGCTATGCCAAGGCGCCCAAGGACGTCGTGGAGAAGTGGACCAGGCTGACGCGCAATTTCCTGCGCGGCCGGGTCAATCTCAAGCGCGTCTACCTCCTGATCGACAGCCGTCACGGTCTCAAGACCGTCGACGAGAAGATCATGGACGTGTTCGACGAGGCGGCCGTGAGCTACCAGATCGTCCTGACCAAGACCGACAAGATCAAGCCGCCGGCGGTGAAACGCATCACCGAGGAGACGCTGCAGGCGATCATGAAACGCCCGGCGGCCTTCCCGCGTGTCGTCGCCACCACCAGCGCCAAGGGCGACGGGATCGATGTGCTGCGGGCGGAGATCGCCGCCCTCCTGCCGGAGTTCTGATGCGATGATGCGCCTGCCGGTCCGGATCGCCGCCTGCCTCGCCCTCCTCGGCCTTGCCGCGTTTGCGGCGCCGCGCGCCGGGGCCGCCGAGATCTGCAACGAGACCAGCTATGTCACGCATATCGCCGCGGCCTGGGCGGTCGAGGGCGGTGTCGCCATCGAGGGCTGGACGCGCGTGCGCCCGGGTGAATGCGCCGAGGTGGCGCAGGAAGTCGATCTGGACGCCAGCACCCAGCCCCTCTTCTTCTACGCCAAGTCCACCACGGCCTATCTCGGCGGCGTGCGCGAATGGCGCGGCACGGTGCCGCTGTGCGTCGACGAGACGGATTTCCAGGTTGTCGCCAATACGCGCTGCGCCGCCCTCGGCCTGGCCTCGCGCGACTTCTTCATGCGCGAAGGCGATGCGCGCGAGCGCACCGTGCTGGTCGAACCGTCCGAATTCGGCCGCCGCGCCCAGGTCGCCGGCATCCAGCGCCTCCTGCAATCGGCCGGCTATGCCGTGACCGGCATCGACGGCTATGACGGCCGTTCCACGCGCCGTGCCGTCGCGCGCTTCCAGTCCGAGGCCGGCATTTCCGGCAATCCCGGCGATGCCGCCCTGATCGACGCCCTCGAGGCACGCGCCCTGGAGCGCAATGCCGGTTCCGGCCTGATCGTGTGCAACGAGGCCGACGGCGATATCGCCACGGCGATCGGTCACCGCGCCGGCGAGATCTGGCAGTCGCGCGGCTGGTGGCGCATCCATGCGGGCGAATGCGCCCGCCTGCTCGCCAGCCGGCTGGAGACCGACAATGCCTTCGTCTATGCCGAGCGTGTCTCGGGCCAGGGCCGCCGGCCGATGAGCGGCGGCAATGAGCGCTTCTGCCTCGCCCCGGCCCGCTTCGTCTCCGAAGGCCGCACCGAGTGCGCCGAGCGCGGCTATACCGCCGCCGGCTTCCGCCGCGTGCCGCAGCCGGAAAACGGCGGCGTGCGCGTCACCCTCACCGAGGCCGATTTCCAGGGATTGCGGCAATGAGCGAAACGCAGACCGGTATCCAGGACGGCCAGGAAGACGGCCAGGAAGACGGGCCGCAAGGCGCCGACCTCACCCACGCCACCCATTGGGTTTTCGACCTGGACAACACGCTCTACCCCTCCAGCGCGCCGGTGATGAGCCAGGTCGACCGCCGGATGACGCAATTCGTCGCCCAGCTCCTCGCCCTGCCCGAGGACGAGGCCTACCAGGTCCAGAAGCACTACTGGCGCACCTATGGCACCACGCTGAACGGGCTGATGGCCAATCACGAGATCGACCGCAGCGCCTTTCTCGACTTCGTGCACGATATCGATGCCAGCGTGATCGATCCCGACCACACCCTGGCCGGCCGCATCGCCGCCCTGCCCGGCACGCGCCTCGTCTACACGAACGGCTCGCGCCGCCATGCCGAGAACATTCTCGGCCGTCTCGGCCTCACCCATCTGTTCGACGATATTTTCGATGTCGAGGCCGCCGGCTTCACGCCCAAACCCCATCGCGCGGGCTTCGACCGCTTCACCGCCCGCTTCGACGTCCCCGCCGCACAATCCGTCTTCTTCGAGGACTCGGTGCGCAACCTCAAGACCGCCCACGAAATGGGCTTCACCACCGTCCTCGTCCGCGCCAAGGAAGGCCCCCGGGACGAGGAAAGCGCCGGCCCGGACGAACACCCCGAGCATGTCCACTATGCGGTGGATTGTCTGAGTACGTTTCTGGGGGGTGTGCGGGTGAAGGGCAGCTAACGCCGCGACCGCCCATGCCTGTCATCCCGGATGGGCGCCGTCGACTGGCCCGTCACCGAGAGCATCCGGTTGAGACCGTTATAGCTGGTCGTCTCGTCGAAATTGACGAAGTCTGTCCAGGCATAGCCGGTATTGCTGTCCGTCCGGCTGGTGATCTGACCGGCCGGATTATGGCTGAAGGTCAGCGTCGATCGTCGGACGTGCCGGCCAGGTTCTGCACCAGCGCGTCCAGCCGCGAGGCGGCGTCGTAATCATAATCCGTCGTCACGCCATTGCCGCGCGTCAGCAGGGTGCGCCGGCCATGCTGGTCATAGGTGAAGTCCGCCAGGCGTTCGAGGCCCGTCGTGTCGCCATTCTCGAAGATCGAGGCCAATCGGATCCAGTGATGGCACCCAAGTTGAGACCAAAATCAAGGCGCCCGCCAACCGGCGCCTCCCTAAAAAATACTCTATTTCTCTAGTCAACCCCGAAAGGCCCGCGAAAGAAAAGCCGAAAAAACCTCTCCCTCAAGTCATTCGGGAAAAATAACACGGTGGAAAACGCAATAAAAACACCCAGAAAAGCGAACAAAACTCCCGCCATGTTTTCTTCAAAAATCAATACATATCCACCAAAAACCCAAATACATAACGCCGCAAAAAACCCGATGACAACGAAAAACCAACGCATATCAACCTCCGCAAGTAGTGACTTTTGTTATACCTACGCCAAGGTACGACGTACCAGACCCCGCCCCAACTGTTGCACCACCGGTGAAAGCACGTCCCCCTCCATTCTGAAACGAGGCTGTCCCACCCGCAGAGATGGCTAGCGGACTCGGCAGTGTGTAGGAAGCTTCCACGAACAAGCCATTTGAAGGCGGCCCATTTCCTACCCCTACGTGCATCAGGTCCATCGACGCACCGTAGCCGCCGCCAACACTGCCAGAGCGATAATAACCTGCTTCACCGGATCTCGGATTGTAATAGCCGCCAAAAGTTCCTGTGGCTCCAACCCCAAGCGCCGCGGTCGCCGCAACTTCGGCGTACACTGTGCGTCCGCCAAGCCCTCCGATTGCTTGTATCGCGGCATCGGTCAATGCCGCCGCCAGGGCGCAAGGGTCGATATCATCAACTTTCGGCACATCTTGCGCATTTGGACTATCCGAGGATGACGCGGTTAGAGCGTTGACCAATAGGCACAACGTACTCTCACACTGCCCGCCACCAACGCCACCCGGCGGGAGCCCGCCCGAGCCCTCCTTGCCCCCCAAACCATAATAATCTTCCTGCCAGATATACCTGATGGAGCACGAGCCCCCCGTCCCGCCGAAGGTCCGATCCTCCAAACTGGTACACAATCTTTTCTTCACCCAGGCGAGCCCCAACGGATCCACAAAGTTCACCGGATCCCCGCCCACATAGGCATAGAGATTCATGCCCCCGTTCACCCCGATGGGATCGGTCTGCATGAAGCGTCCAAGCTCGGGGTTATATGCCCGGTTCTTGTAGTGGTAGAGGCCGGTTTCGGGGAGCCAGACCTGGCCGGTATAGCCGAAGCGGCCGGCATTGCCCGGCGCCGGGGCGCCGTATTCGTCATAGCTGTTGATCTGGATCGACGCGCCCGACCAGTCGGTGACGGCGACGATAGACCCCCGCTCGTCCGCCAGCAGCCATTGCCGCGTCGACACCGAGGCGCCGGCATATTGCACCAGCGGCTCGTCCGCGCCGGGGCCGTGCACGTAACGCGCCGTCAGCGTGCCGGAGCCATTGTATTCCGCGATCAGGTCGAGACCGTCATACTGCATCTCGCGGAAGGTGATGCCCGTGCCCGAGGTCTCCTGCAGGCGCCCGGCCGGGTCATAGGCCAGATCGATCGACGTCCCGACACCGCTCAGCCGGTTGTAATGATCGTATTGATAGGTCTGGCCCTGGTGATCCCGGGTCATGTTTCCCCGGCCGTCATATTGCGGCGCCGTCGACTGGCCCGTCACCGAAAGCAACTGGTTGAGACCGTTATAGCTCGTCGTCTCGTCGAAGTTGACGAAGTCGGTCCAGGCATAGCCGGTATTGCTGTCCGTCCGGCTGGTGATCTGGCCTGCCGGGTTGTGACTGAAGCTCAGCGTGCGGTCGTCGGATGTGCCGGCCAGGTTCTGCACCAGCTCGTCCAGCCGCGAGGCGGCGTCGTAATCATAATCCGTCGTCACCCCGTTGCCGCGCGTCAGCAGGGTGCGCCGGCCATGCTGGTCATAGGTGAAGTCCGCCAGGCGTTCGAGCCCGGTCGTGTCGCCATTCTCGAAGATCGAGGCCAGCTGGCCGCCGCGCGTATAGGCATAGGTGACGTAATAACTGTCCGGCCAGGTCATGCGCGTGCGCTGGCCCGCCTCATTGTAGAGATAGCTCACCTCGCCATTGGCGCCGGTCTGCGAAGCCAGCCAGCCGCGTCCGTTTAGGTGTTGGTGATCGTCTGCGACCCGTTCGAGACCGTCAGGATGCGCCCGTGATTGTCATAGCTATAGCTGGTATCCGCCGTGCCGGCCGGGGCATCGACATTGGTGATCCGGTTGAGATTGTCATAGGTGTATTCGAAGACCTGCCCTGTGCGGACCCGCCGCTGGGAGATGCGGCCATAACTGTCATAGGTCAGGCGTTCGTAATCGCCGCCATTGGACGTGCCCGCCCCCTGGGTCGACGAGGGATATTTCGTGTCGCGCAAGCGGTCGAAGGCGTCATACGTATAGGTGGTGCGATTGCCCTCGCCATCGGTGAGGGTCGAGAGACGGCCACTCGCCGTATAGGTCCAGGCGGCCTCGTCCGCTGCAGCGGAGGTGCCATAGGCGGTCGTCACCTGGGTGCGGCGGCTGGACGTGTCGTAATAGGTCCGTGTGATCCGGTCGGGCCCGTAACTGCCGGCGGTGGCCGGCGTGCAGGCCGAGGAAGGCGGGCTGGCGAAGGTCGCCGGGTTCATCCGCTGGGCCACGCACTGGGTCCGCCCGGCAGTGTCGTAGGAATACTGCACCAGCGCATGCGTGGTCGAACCGGTGATCAGGCGCGAGGCCGAGAGACGGTGCGTCGTGTCATAGGTGACGGTCTGGCGCTCGAGCTCGGAGAAGCTCGTCCAGGCAACAGCATAGCCGGGCATGGTGCCGAACCGGACCTGGCTCACCTGGCCGCGCGTATTATAGGTGGTGCGCTGTGCGGAATGGGTCAGCGGACCGCCGGCATCCGGGTCCGGACCGATCTGGCCGGTCGGCCGGCGCAGCGCGTCATAGAAGAAAGCGGTACGATTATTCGTGCCGTGCAGGGGTGGGTCGAGCGAGACAAGATTACCCACCATGTCGTACTGCATGGTGCTGGTCGCGCTGAGCGCGCCATTACCGGCGGCCTCGGTGGTCGAGGTCATCAGGAGATTGTTCGCCACACCGGACGAGCCGTACTGCATGTCGGTGTCGATACGATAGGATGAGTTGGTGCAGCTGGGGCCGGAGCCCTGGCGGCAGGTCTGGACCTCGACCGGCAGATAGACCGGACCGGGGCCGGCGAGCACCGATCCGGTGCCCTTGTAGTACCAGGCATTGAAATCATCATAGATGATGCGCGTATACGGCCGCGCCAGACCGGAGCCGGGTGAGGGCTGCGTCACCGTCAGCACGCCGCCATGGGTGCTGTCATAGGTGAAGTCAGTGCGGTTGCCCGCGGCGTCCTCAACCCAGCTCGGCTGGTTGCAGGTCACCGGATTGGAACAGCTTGCCGGATAGGAAGCCGTCATCGTGGTGATCGGATTGGCACCACCACTGTCGCGCGCCACAACAGAGGTTACATTGCCGCGGCTGTCATAGGCGTATTCCACCGTGCGGCCGCCCGGCAGGGTGATGGTGTCGGGCAGATAGTCGGCGTCATAAGTGTATTCGGTGCGGGCACCGGACGGCGTCTCCACCGCGCTGATCAGCCCGGTTGTCAGGCTGGACTCCACCTCGGTCACACCGGCCGCGCCGGGCGCATCGACACTGGTCGTGCGCGTGCCGGACACGTCGGAATAGGTATAGCTGGTGGTCAGCCCGTTCACATTGACCGAAGAAACGCGGTTGGAACTGTAGCCGATCGTGACATCGTTCGACGCCGATCCGGGCAGGCGGATGCCGGTGACATTCGGGCCGGCAAAGGTGATGGCCGTGGTGCGGCCGAGATCGTCCGTATAGGAGCGCGAACCGACCACGGCGCCGGTTATGGTCAGGCTGGGCCAGTCTTGCGAGAAGGTGCAGCTGTCGGCGGCCGGCGCGCAGTAATCGATCGCATTATTGATCAGGGTCGCTTCGGTAACCGAACTCCACGCGAAGGCCTGGTGCGTGCCCCAGACATCGGCATTGTTCTGGGCGTATTCCAGGTGCAGCTGGTAGCCGTGGTTGGTGGTAACCGACTGGAGGCGCTTGAACATCGCCTCATAGGTCGGCTCGCACTCCGGCGGACCTTCAATGCAGTGATAGGTGCCCAGCACGACCGACTGATAGGTGAAGTCGTAGCGCGTTCCATTGGGCAGCGTGACCGAGCGGATCACCCATTCCATATCGTTCTGGGTTTCGGGATAGAAGACTTCATAGCTCGTCACCGGGTCGAACACCGCGACCATCCCATTGGAGGCGGTATAGGTCATCTGGTAGCCGGTGGGCTTCAACGTTGCGCCGGTCTCGCGTTCCGGCAGGAAGGCCTGCTGGCCCGCCGACCAGGTGGTGAAGCGTTCCGTCGACCCGAAGACCGACACGCTGTGACTCGTGCCGCCCGGATTGCTGTCGATCGTGCCCCACAGGCTGTGCCGCCAATTGCTGCCGATAAAGAGCTGGGAATAGCTCAGCCCGCCGGCGCCCGGATCGCCGATACTGATCTCCGGCGAGGATGTCGTGAAAATTCCCGTCGCCAGATCGACGCCATTACCGTCAATGCCGGGATAGGCAAGCGGTACGCCATAGCCGTTCCCCTGCGCGAACTAGGGCGTGGCAAACGCTAAAATTGCAGACAGGCAGGCGACAAGGCCGGCGGACAGCAGACGGACGAACGGCATGGATACACTCCGGAAATCGGATCCTGGAAGAGACGTCAGACAGGCAGGGCCACGCGCCGGTCAGGCGCCGGTCGTCTTCTTGCGCGTGCGGTTGTCCGCGTCGTCGTATTCGTATTCGCGCTTCACGCCGTGATTGGGCCCGCCGGAGTGCTGCACCTCGACCACACGCCCCTGGGCGTCATAGGTGTAGGTGACGGTTTCCTGGGCGGCGGCCGCGCCCAGCGGAAGGACCAGAGCGCCCAGAGCCCCGGTCAGGGCAGAGCCCAGCAAGAATTTTCGCATGATATGTCCCTCCGCTACGCGCCGGCCGGCGGGCCGGAACCGCCCCCGTCCTCACGCGACAGGGACTCGAAAATTTCGCGTTCAAGGCGAGTACGGCACAGCCGCGGGATACAATCAATGATTTTATGTGCGGCAGGCAAAATTTGACGTTGATGCAAAAGCGCGAATTGAACCCAGGCCGTCCGGCCCCGCCCGCACCGGCGCACTTCCCCCTCTCCCGCACCGGTGCTAAGTCGCGCTCTTCCTCCGTATCAGCCTGACGAGCGAGCCATGACCGACGCCCTGCAATCCGCCATCGAGACCGCCTGGGACAATCGCGACAGCGTGTCTGCCGACACGAAGGGCGAGGTGCGCGAGGCGGTGGAAACGGCGATCGGCCTGCTTGATGCCGGCAAGGCCCGCGTCGCCGAACGCGCCGGCAATGGCGACTGGGTCGTGAACCAGTGGCTCAAGAAGGCCGTGCTGCTGGGCTTCCGGCTCAATCCGATGGGTCTGGTCGAGGGCGGGATTGCCGGCTCGAAATGGTGGGACAAGGTGCCCTCCAAGTTCGAGGGCTGGGACGAGGCCGATTTTGCCGCCGCCGGCTTCCGCGCCGTGCCGCCCTGCGCCGTGCGCCGCGGGGCTTTCATCGCACCGGGTACGGTGCTGATGCCCTCCTATGTGAATATCGGGGCGTATGTGGACGCGGGCACGATGGTCGACACCTGGTCGACGGTCGGCTCCTGCGCCCAGATCGGCAAGAACGTCCACATCTCCGGCGGTGTCGGGATCGGCGGCGTGCTGGAACCGCTGCAGGCGGGGCCGGTGATCATCGAGGACGATGTCTTCATCGGCGCACGCTCGGAAGTGGCCGAGGGCGTCATCGTGCGCACCGGCGCCGTGATCTCCATGGGCGTCTTCCTGGGCCAGTCGACCAGGATCGTCGACCGCGCTACCGGCGAGATCACCCGCGGCGAAGTCCCCGAATACGCCGTCGTCGTGCCCGGCACCCTGCCCGACCCCAAGGGCGGCCCCTCGCTCGCCTGCGCCGTGATCGTGAAACGCGTGGATGCGCAGACGCGGGCGAAGACCGCGATCAACGAGCTGTTGCGGTAGGGGGGCCCTCCCATCCTTCCCCTTGATGGGGAAGGGGGACCGCGCCGAAGGCGTGGTGGATGGGGTGAATCCCGGTGCCTGCGAGCTCGCCAACACCTCGCCCCCACCCCCTCCGAGCCGAGGCTCCGCCTCGGCCCAC
This sequence comes from Maricaulis sp., assembly GCA_002707795.1. GTDB lineage: Bacteria > Pseudomonadota > Alphaproteobacteria > Caulobacterales > Maricaulaceae > Maricaulis > Maricaulis virginensis. The sequence continues at coordinate 5,309 of PANX01000092.1, read as the reverse complement.
CTCCCTCATCAAGGGGGAGGATGGTGCAATTCCCCTACTTCCCCAGCCAGGCCTCCACGCCTTTCGCGGCGGCTATCCCCGTTGCGAAACTGGCCTGCAGGAGGTAGCCGCCGGTCGGGGCGTCCCAGTCCAGCATCTCGCCGGCGGCGAAAACGCCGGGCTTTGCCGTCAGCATGAAATCCTCACCCACCGCCGCGCGTGTTATACCGCCCACCGAGGAAATCGCGCGATCGAGACCGCGCTGGCCGGTGACACTCAGCGGCACGGCCTTGATCAGCGCCGCGAGCGCGGCGGGATCTGACGGCAGATCCGTCACCGCATCGCGCAGGAGGGAGATGGCGGCCGGCGCAAGGCCGGCCTTGCGCAGGCGGTTGGCAAGGGACTGGCCCTTTTTCGCCCGCGCCAGGATCGCCGCGAGGGCATCGGCGGTCTGGTTGGGGCGCAGGTCGAGATGCAGCGTCACCGGTCCCTGCGCCAGCGCGTTGCGGATGGGTGCGGCGAGCGCATAGACCGCCCCGCCTTCCAGACCGTAGCGGGCGATCACCGCTTCGCCGGCGACACGCTCCCCGCCCAGGGTGAGCGCGATCGTCTTCAGCGGCGTGCCGGCGAAACGCGCCTTCGTGATGTCACTGAATGTTACTTCCATGCCGCAGTTGGAGGGCATGAACGGGGCTGTTGTGATGCCCTCACGTGACAGTATGTCCGCCCAATGTCCGTCCGATCCCAGCCGCGGCCAGCTCGCCCCGCCCAGCGCCAGAAGCGTCGCGTCGGCGCGGTGCGTGACAGGGCCGTCCGGCGTATCGAACACCAGCGCACCCTCTGTGTCCCAGCCGGTCCAGCAATGTCTCACATGCAGGACAACACCCTGATCCTCCAGCCGTTTCCGCCACGCTCTCAGCAAGGGCGACGCCTTCATCGCCTCGGGAAACACCCGGCCCGACGAGCCGGTAAACACCGCCTGGCCCAGCCCCTCGCACCAGGCCCGCAGCGCTGCCGGATCGTGCTTGAGAATAACCGGTCCCAGCCAGTCCGCCGCCTCGCGATACCGGCCCAGAAAGGCCGGCAGCGGTTCGGAATGGGTCAGGTTGAGACCGCCGCGCCCGGCCATCAGGAATTTGCGTCCCGGCGTCGGCATTTTCTCGAAGATATCCACGCCGAACCCCGCCGCGGACAAATATTCCGCAGCGATCAGACCGGCCGGCCCGGCCCCGATAATGGCGATGGATCTGGAAGCGGTCATGGCAGGGTGGTAGCGCGAAGCGGGGGATGCCGCCAAGCAGACAAGGCGGTCGAGACAAGCGTCATCCTTCCCCTTGATGGGGAAGGTGGGCCGAGGCGAAGCCTCGGGCCGGATGGGGTGAATCCCGGTGTTTGCGAGCTCGCCACCGCCTCGCCCCCACCCACTCCACCGCTGCTTCGCAGCGGTCCCCCTCGCCCATCAAGGGCGAGGATGGCGTTGCTCCACCATCGCGCGTACCCGTTCGACCGGCAGGGCGTGCACCACGGCGTCCGAGCCGGCAACCGGGTAGTCGATATCCTCGGCCATCAGGAGGGCGTTATAAATGGCTTCCTCGGTTGCCTCGATCGCGGCCTGGAAGAGCGGCGACATCTGGCCGTTGGGCAGGTCGGAGATCGTCGCAACGTCCGAGCGGCGCTCCGGCGTGCGGCGCACATCGGGATGGGTGGAGAAGGCAAGGGCATAATCGCCCGACCCGTTGGTGATCGATGCTCCGGTACGTGCCAGGCCGGCGAATGTGCGCCGGGCAAGACGTTCCAGATTGCGGCCGGAGAGGGGCGCATCGGTGGCAAGGACGATCATGATCGACCCGTCGGCGCGATCGTCCGCAACGTGGTCGGAGAGATAGTACTGCCCCAGCGTCTCACCCACAGGCAGGCCGTCCATCTGCAGGATGCCGCCATAATTGGTCTGCACCAGCACGCCCAGCGTCCAGCCGCCCAGTGCTTCGGGCAGACGGCGCGAGGACGTGCCGATCCCGCCCTTCCAGCCAAAGGTCACCGTGCCATTGCCGGCACCGACATTGCCTTCGGCGACGGGCCCGTCCGAAGCGCTCTCGATGGCCTCCACCGCATGTTCCGGTGTGACAATCCGGGCGCGGATGTCGTTGAGCCGGCTGTCATTGGTCTCGCCGACCACCATGTTGAGCGAACGGATGCCCTCATGACCCGGCAGCGCCAGCGACCAGTCGAGTATCCCGTCCGCTGCCCGCGGCACGGCCAGCGTGTTGGTCAGTACGATCGGCGTCTCGATCTCGCCGAGCTCGCGGATCTGGGTCGCACCCATCAGCTTGCCGTATCCGTTGCCGACAGCGAGGGCGGCCGGAACCTTGTCGGCATAAAGATCGCCGCCATGCGGCAGGATGGCCGTGACGCCGGTGCGGATCGCGGCCTCGGCGTCGGTCAGCGTCACCTGGCCGACCCGCACACCTTCGACATCGGTGATCGCATTGAGCGGACCGGGCGCCAGCACGCCGGGCGCAATACCGATCTCGCGGGCCCGCACCTGGTCCGGCCCGCGCTCCTGGGCTGCGCCTGCTGTTGTCGTCACCACCATCGCCATTGCCAATCCTGCCAGCCTTGCCGTACCGGTCATGACGGCGCCTCCCTGATCTGCTGCCCCGTTTATAACAGCCCCTGCGCTGACGTGCCGCTACCCGTTGCGGCTCGAATCTGATGGGATGTGCCGGTTCGAACAGGAAGGGGCGCGTCATGAGCGACGAAACCAAGACAGACCGTCCGGCGGTGGCCGACCCGGCAGCACCCTACGGTTCCGCCAACAATCCGTCGGAATTCGACGTGCTGAACAAGCTGGGCAAGGACGAGCCCTATTTCATCATCCGTGGCGGCGACCCGCTGTCCGACGCGCTGGTCGAGCTGCACGCCTATATCGGCGCCGGCCAGTCCGGTGCGGCGCACGACACGCTGGAACGCATCCTGGCCCTCACCTCGCAGCACCCGCCCCGCCCGGTCGGCTCGCCGAAATACCGCGAAACCTTCAAGATCTCGGTCTCGATGGAACGCTATCGCGAGACGCACGGGCGCTCGCACTAGCCCGCAGGCCACGCTCATGAGCGACACTGTCACGATCCGCCGGGCCGCCCCGGCGGACTTCGCGCTATTGGGCGAGATCATGTTCGACGCGGTCCACAATGCGCGCAGCCGCTACACGCCGCAGCAGCGCCAGGCCTGGGTGCCGGAACCGCGCCGCGGGGAGGACTGGAATACGCGCCTGGCCGGACAGGTGATCTTCATCGCCGAGCAGGACGGTCATGCCGCCGGCTTCATGTCGCTGGCACCGCCGGAGTATGTCGACTTCGCCTATATCCGCCCCGGCTTCCAGGGCTCGGGCCTGTTCCGCCGGCTCTACACCGCGATCGAGGAAGTGGCGCTCGAGACAGGCCAGACCCGCCTCATCGTCCATGCCAGCCTGATGGCCCAGCCGGCCTTTTCGGCCATGGGATTCGCGATCACACAGCGCGAGACGGTCGAGGTCCGCGGCGAACAGCTCGACCGGTTCGCGATGGAGAAGCGGCTTTCAAGCTAGAAGCGTGATCCGTCCTTGCGGCGGAAACAGTCCGGGTCGGAGTAGCGGCCCGGCTTCGCCTCCAGATCGATGTCGGGATAGAAGGCCGCATCTGCGTCAGAACGCCCGCCGGCGACCAGGAAGACGCAATCGGCGCCGGACCGGTTCTGCAGGCAGTGACCATTCTCGACCCCGGCCGGAAAGCCCGCGCAATCGCCGGCGCGCAGCACAGTTTCGCCCTCATCGGTGACCAGGACGGCCTCACCTTCCATCATCATGACGAACTCGTCCTCGTGCGTGTGCCAGTGGCGCTGCGACGACCAGGCCCCCGGCTCCAGGCGCACGAGATTGACGCCGAAGCCGGTCAGCCCGGCCGCCATGCCCAGTCGCCGCGCATGGCGGCCCTTAACGACGCCGGCATATTCGGCGGGATAGCCCGTACCCGTGGCCTCCCCGATATCCTCGACCGCAAATTTCACCATGATCTCCCTCTCCGGTCCGGCACCCGATCCAGGACATCCGATATAGGTGCCCTCGACGATATTGGCGACAGGGATACCGCCCCCATGCGCGCCCGTACGCCACCGCAAGCCGGTCAGCCTGACAATCCCTTGTGACCAATACTGGCGCGAATGAACGCCGGCGCCGGCCGGTCTCTCCCGCGCTGTTCAGGCCTCATCGGCGCAGCGGGCCCACCCATGATCAGCATGATCGGATTGTCCGGGCGCGACGCGCGCCGGCAGAGCCCCCTCTGACGTGCGCTGTCGACTTCCCGACACGATGTCCCTCAGCCCCGGCCGTTTCCGGCTCCGGCGCCCCCGCACCGCCACCCGCATCAGCCGCCTTGCACCAGCCCCTACAGCGACTCCTGCACCGGCCTCCCTCCACCGCCCTGGCACCAGTCTCCGCGACGGCCTCTCGCTACGCCGGCCTCGTCGGACCGCCCTCTCCACCAGCCTTTCCGGCTCCGGCATCCTTGCGCCGCCAACTGCGCCGGACTTCCTGCATCAGCCGCCCTCCACTGCCCCGCTACCGGCCTGCGCGACGGTCTCTCTTTACACCGCCCTGTGCGGACGACCTTTCCCTGCACCGGTCTGTGCGACGGCCTCCCTGCGCCGATCTCCCTGCGCCGATCTCCCTGCGCCGACCGCGTTGCATCCGCCCCTGATCCGGCCTTTCCCTGCACCGCCCCCTTCTCCGCGATGCCCTCTGCTATGATCTCTCTCCGCGACGGTCTCCCTCTGCAACGCCCTGCGCGATCTCAGCACCGGCGGCCCGCAACGCCGCAGTGACACCTCAGACGAACCGCGCGCACCCTCTCATCGTGAGCGTTGCCACCCCCCTTTTAATTCTTATAACAAAATATAAGGCGACCTCCGGAGACAGATATGTCGGCACAAAACACCATCGAACTGGACCTGGAGTGCTACAAGGCACTGGAATCACACCGGCAATCGCTGGACGAAAGCGCACTGGACATCTTGCGCCGCATCCTTCTAAGCGCTGATAGCACTTATAAGGGAATTTCCGAAGGCCCTGTGGAGCGGCGTGCGCCTGCCGGAAACGAGGAAGGGAATATCGGCGGTGGCGCGCCGTATCGTACGAGCCCAACCTTGCCGCCGGCTCGCCTGAGCCCGACTTCGCCGCTCGACCGGACGGGCTCGACCTTGCCGCCAGATCGCCTGAACTCGACTTCGCCGCTCGACCGTACGAGCCCAACCTTGCCGCCGGCTCGCCTGAGCCCGACTTCGCCGCTCGACCGGACGGG
>PANX01000091.1 GCA_002707795.1 Maricaulis sp. | reverse complement strand
CCGTTGATGACGACGCCGACGGAGGATTCGAGACCGGGGTTGTCGCCCACGGTGCCGATGCCGCGGATACGGGCGGTCGTCTGGAATTCATTGGAGGTCGAGGTGACGTTGAGGCCCGGCGCGATAACGGCGAGGTCTTTCAGGTCGCGAACGCCGGCGTTGGAGAGGAGTTCCTCGCTGTAGGCCGTAACGGCGACCGGAACGTCCTGGATGCCTTCTTCGCGTTTCTGGGCCGTGACGGTGATGACGTCGACCGTGCGGCCTTCATTCTGGGCCGCGGCGTGACCGGCCGTCAGCGCAGCCGCCGAGGCGGCGGCGAACAGAATCGTGCGCTTGGTGAGTGACATGCTTTAACTACCTCCCGTATCGGCGGTCATTGCCGCCGTTTTGTTTTGAACGCGGACGAGCCGACGCCGTCCGGTTCTTCTCCGAACACTTCTCAATATACCGGGTCGGCCCGGGCTGAAAAGGCGCGAAGGCCGCCTGCAGACCGGCAGGACGCTTTGCGTGTCGGTTTTCCACCGCCATGTTGCAGGACTGTCACATCACAACCCGCAGCAGCGCCATTGCTGGCGCCTCGAAGGCGGGCTTAGATGGCCGGGTATTCGAGGAGACTGCGCGTGATCAAGACGACAAGCTGTGTTCTGGCCCTCATGGCCATCACCCTTCCCGCCTCTGCCCAGGCCACCCGGCCGCTGTCCCAGGAAGACGTGTTCCGCCTGGAAGCCGCCGCCGACCCGCAGATCGCTCCGGATGGCGGTATGGTCGCCTATGTCCGCCGCAGCAATGACATCGCCACCGACCGCACCCGCAGCGAGATCTGGATCGTCGGCGCCGATGGCAGCGGTCACCGCCAGCTCCTGCCCGGCGAAGGCGAGACCGGCAGTCCGCGCTGGTCGCCGGACGGCGCGCAGCTGGCCTATGTCCGCACGCACGACGAGACCACGACGCTGGAAGTCCTGACACTCGCTGACGGCGCCTCGCGCACCCTGACGACACTCCCTGCCGGTCAGTCCGGCCTGGCCTGGTCGCCGGACGGCACACAGCTGGCCTGGGCCGCCTTCCGGCCCGCTGCAGGCCCTGCCGCCGCAGACCTGCCCGAACGCACCGAAGACATGGACTGGGCAGCCGGCGCGCAGGTCGAGGAACGCCTCTCCTTCCGCTTCGATGGGGCCGGCGAACTGCCCATGGGCCGTCAGCAGCTCTTCGTCATCGATCTGGCCGGCGGCGAGCCGCGGCAGCTGACCGATGACGAAGCCGGCGCCGGCGGCGATTTCGCCTGGTCGGCCGATGGCCGCGCGCTCTATTTCTCCGCCGACCGCCGCCCCGACAATGGCGCCCTCGCCCCGGACAGCGAACTGCACCGGATCGACCTGGCCACCGGCGAGATCGAGACGCTGACCGGACGCACCGGTCCGGACACCACGCCGCGCCCCTCGCCCGACGGCACGCAGCTGGCCTGGCTGGGCTATGACGATCACCGGATGGGCTATCACAATGTCGAGCTATACGTCGCCGGTCCGGACGGAACCGGGCCGCGTTCAGTGACTGCAGAGCTCGACCGGTCGGTCTCGGCGCCGCAATGGAGCGCCGACGGCCGCATGATCTATTTCCTGTACGACGATTCCGGCCAGACCCGTCTTGCGCGGACCAATCTGGAGGGCCATATCGAAATCGGTCTGGACGACCTCACACCGCCGACCTTCGGCCGCCCCTATACCGGCGGCAGTTTCTCGGTGTCGATGAATGGGCATGTGGCCGCGACAGTCGGGTCATCCATACGTCCCCCGGACGTCATCCTTATGTCACCGCTAGGTGATACGCGCGTGCTCACTTCACTCAACGAAGATGTCCTCGCGGAGATCGATCTGGCCCCGGCCGAGGAGATCCACTGGGCCTCGCCGCATGACGGTCTCGATATTGAGGGATGGGTGCTCTACCCGCCCGGTTTCGACCCGGCACGCGAATGGCCGATGATCCTGGAAATCCATGGCGGCCCCTTCTCCGCGTACGGTCCGACCTTCTCGGCCGAGCTGCGGCTGATGGCGGCGGCGGGCTATGTCGTCGTCTACACCAATCCGCGCGGCTCAACGAGCTATGGCTACGACTTCGCCAACCTGATCCACCACGACTATCCCGGCCATGACTATGACGACCTGATGGGCGCGGTGGACCACATGATCGGCCGCGGCTTCATCGACGAGGACCGGCTCTTCGTGACCGGCGGTTCCGGCGGCGGCGTGCTGACGGCCTGGATCATCGGCAATACCAACCGTTTCGCAGCGGCGGCCGTCGTGAAGCCGGTGATCAACTGGACCAGCTTCGTGCTCTATTCCGACCTGCCGCAATTCTTCTACCGCTACTGGTTCGCCAGCGCGCCCTGGGAGGATCCGGAGGAATACTGGCGCCGCTCGCCGCTGTCGCTTGTCGGCAATGTCGAGACCCCGACGCTGATGATGGTCGGCGGCGCGGACCTGCGCACGCCGCGGGCGGAGACAGAGCAATACTATTCCGCCCTCCACCTCAACGGTGTGCCGACCCGGCTGGTTGTGATCCCCGACAGCTATCACGGCATCTCGAACTCGCGGCCCAGCCGCCTGCTCACCAAGGTCGCGGAAATCCTGCGCTGGTTCGAGGAGTACGATCCGGCGGCACAGTCTGGCGGGTCAGAGCCGGAGGCTGCTGGAGAATAGGCTTCCAGCATTTGTCATCCCGGATGGATGGCCGGCCTTGGGCCGGGCGGAAGTCCGGGACCCATAGTCACCGTCTTCGTCCGGTGGGCACGAACAGCGAGCCTGCTTCCGGCCGACAAGGTGCGTATGGGTCCCGGCTCTGCGCCCCGCCTGCGCGGGGCATTCGGCCGGGATGACAGTGCTGGATGACGAAAGCTAAGCCTCCGCGCTTGGCCGGGCGCCGACCGTCGCCCGCCACTGGGCGAGATGGGTCAGCGTGTCGGCCGGCTTCAGCTTGATCCAGCCGGCAAAGTCCACAAATACAAAGGCCGCGATATCCGCTGCGCTGAAGCGCTCGCCGGCGAGATAGGGCACCTCCGCCAGACGCGCGTCCAGCACCTGGAAGAAAGCTTCGGCGCGGGCCCGGCCGCGCTCGACCAGTTCGGGCACCTGGGCATAGCGGTCCGGTCCGGTGATCGAGGAATCCTTGAAGAATTCGGAGCGGTTGCGCAGCGCCTCGGCGACGCCGAGCAGCCCCTCGCCCTCGGCCCGCGACATCCATTCTGCCACCAGCGCCTTCTCGACCGGTGTCGTGCCCAGCAGCGGCGGATCGGGAAAGGCTTCCTCCAGATAGCGCGCGATCGAGGTATTGTCGCTGAGCACCGTGCCGTCATCGAGGACGAGGGCCGGGACCGTGCAGCGCGGATTGACGGCCCGGTAGGCCGGCTCGAACTGGGCCTTCACCCCCAGATCGACCTGTTCGGTTTCGATCTCGATGCCCTTCTCGGCCATGAAGATGCGAGCACGGCGCGGACTGGGCGCCGCGCAATAATCGTAGAATTTCATCGGTTTACCCTGACTGCTTGCTGACTACGCAAACCCGGACGGGCGTTCGGTCGCGACACCCAGCCGCGCCTCGATCGCACGCCCCAGCGCAATGATATTGCCTTCCTCGAAGAGGGGCGCCCACAGGCTGGTGGCCTGGGGCACGCGGAACTCGGCCTCGCCGGCATCCTCCTGCGCCCCGCCGAAAATCGTCCGGGTGCGCTGCCGGGAGTAGCCGGAGCGGAAGGCGAGCTGCGGGTGTCCGGTATAGTTGGTGATCAGCAGCATTCCGCCGGCAAAGTTCGGACCGATCACCGCGTCCAGCCCGTCGAAGGCCGCATGCACGTCCTGCATCACCTGACGCCGGAACCGGTCGATATTCACATAGTCGACGGCCGAGATGAAACGGGCCCGCCGCCAGGTATTGGGCCAGGCCTGCGGCGCCTGCCAGACCAGGCTGTCATCGCTGTTGTCCAGGGTGAGGTGTTCGAAAGCCGCAGCCGACTCCACCTCGACGCTCGCCAGCAGCGCGTCATAGGGCCGGTCCGGCAGCGAGAATTCGACAAGCTCGACACCCGCATCGCGTGCGGCCTGCAGCGCAGCCCGGTCGGCATCGGTGCCGTTTTCGAACCAGGCCGGATTCCACCCGACCCGCATACCGCGCACATCGCGCCCGGCATCCGCCTCGAACCCGGCCTCCAGCGAGCCGGGATCCAGCGGATCGGCGCCGTTGATCGCCGACAGTATCAGCGCGGTATCTTCCACGGAGCGCGCAATCGGTCCGATCTTGTCGAGCGACCAGCACAACGCCATGGCGCCGGAACGCGACACCCGGCCGAAGGACGGGCGCAGCCCCGTCGTGCCGCATCGATGCGAGGGCGACACGATCGAGCCGAGCGTTTCCGTGCCGATACCGAAAGCGACCAGTCCGGCCGCCGTCGCCGAGGCCGATCCGGCACTGGAGCCGGACGAGCCCTCCTGCGGGTTCCAGGGATTGCGGGTCTGCCCGCCGAACCAGCGGTCGCCATAGGCCAGCGCACCATTGGTCGTCTTGCCCAGCAGGACGGCCCCTGCCTCGCGCAGCATCACGGCGATACGGGCATCCTGTCCGGCGACACGCTCGCGATAGGGCGTGGCCCCCCAGGTCGCCGCCACACCGGCTACATCGATGATGTCCTTCATGCCGTAGGGAATGCCGTGCAGCGGCCCCAGAAGGCGCCCCTCTGCAAGCGCGCGATCGCACTGATCGGCCTCGGCGCGGGCGATTTCCGGCGTCACGGTGACGAAACAGTGCAGCGTGCCGTTATACCGCGCGATCCGGTCGAGATAGATCTCGGTCAGCCGGCGCGCGGACAGAGCCCCGGAGCGTATCCACCCGGCCTGCTGCCAGACCGGTGCGAAGGCGATATCGGCATCATTGCCCGGCAATGGCCCGGCCCCATGCCCGGACAGGCTGACCGCGTTTGGCTGGGACCGGTAGGCCACACCCGGCAGACGCGGATCGAACATGCAGGACGGCGCCAGCGTGTTCGGCTTTTCCACCGCGCGCTGCTGCGAGGTTCGTGCAATCCAGTCATCGAGACCGGCAAGCACCTGCTCACGCTCGGCGTCCGTATAGCGGATATCGAACAGCGCCTCGGCGCAATGCAGCGTATCGGTTGAAACGGCCGGTGCAGCAGCATCCGCCGCCGCGGCGGGCGCCGCGTCCTGGCGCGCCAGTGCAGGGCCGGCCGCCCCGGCGGCAATGACAGCCACCGCTCCCCCCTTGAGCAGCTCGCGCCGCGTCGAAACCTTGTCGGACATTGCTCCCCTCCCCGGATTCTGTAACGAAGAGCGTGAGCGCCAAGCCTCCGGAATTCAATACACAAGCGGCAGAGAAAGACCGGCCGACCCACAAATCGCCGCATTCCGCCCCATTTCGGCTCACAATTGGCGGTTAACCATGGTGTGAACGCCAATGCGGCGCGCGCCAACCGGGGGGAGGCCATGCCCTTAGACCAGATGGAAAACACCGTGCTCGACCGAAGCGATTTCGGCAGTACCCAGGACTATTCGACCGAAGCGACCGAGATGCGCGAGACCCGCGCACCGGCCGCCATGATCCAGCTTTCGCGTGCCCGGGCCATTGCCCGCGCCCGTCACGCCGATCTCCTGAAATTCCGCCGCACCTGGGGCGGTGCGATCAACGACCCGGCCGAGGACGGCAAGGCCGACGAGGCCCGTCCGGCGGTGAAGCCGATCGACCGCGCTGCGATCTACCCCAAATCCCATATCCTGCACTTCTCCGTGCTGGCGACGCTGGTGCTGTTTGAAGGCCTGGCGAATGCCTATTTCTTCTCGAAGGGCTCGGACCTCGGCCTGCTGGGCGGCTGGCTGCAGGCCATCACGGTCTCCTTCACCAATGTGATCGCGGCCTTCTTCCTGATCGGCTTCATCGGCCTGCGTCACATGTCGAACCGCAACAAGCCGGTTATCGCCGCGCTCGCCGCGGTCGGTGTCGGCGTCACGGTTGCCGCGCTGGGCCTGCTGAACCTCACCGCGGCCCATTTCCGCGACCTGCTGGAACTGAATGCGGCCACGCTCGCCCTGGGCGGCGCCGAGACCACGGGCACGGTGCTGACGCCGGTTCTGGATGCGCGGGCCAACCCGTTCAACCTGCAGACCCTGGAAGCCCTGCTGCTGTTCATTCTGGGCTCCACCTTCGCCGCCATCGCGGCCTACAAGGGCCGCACGTTCGACGACGCCATCCCCGGTTATGGCGGGGTCAGCCGCCGGCTGGACGCGGCGTCGCGCGATCTGGAGAAGGCTCTGGAAACAGGCTGGAAGGACGCGAAAAAGCTCTCGGCTCCCGAGCTGGAAGAGCTGGTCGAGGCCAAGGCGCTGCTGGATGAAATCTGCCAGGATCTGGCCGGACCGGGCCACCGGCGTTAAGACAGACGGGCCGGTGCGGGGCTGCACCGGTTCGACCTGCGACGGGAGGGGGCATGTCCGGACGCGATCTCATCGGGCTTTTCAACCTGATCATCATCGCCGGCGTTGTCGGCGCCATCAGCTATGCCGCCTTCGTTCTGAAGCCGGCCGAGTATGACAGCCAGACACTGTGCCTGGTTGACGGGACGCCGCCGCACCGTGTTGTCGTGATCGACAAGACCGACCTTTATTCCACCGCCCAGGCCGACGCGATCGGCGATGTGATCCTGGGCGAGCGCAACGCTCTGGCGGTCGGTGAACGCTTCTCGCTCTACGAGCTCAACGAAAGCGGCGCGCTTCGCAACACCAACCGCTTCTCCCTGTGCAATCCGGGCGCGGGCGAGCAGGTCAATCCGCTCTACCGCAATCCCGAACGCGTGCAGGCCCGCTACAATGCGCTGTTCGCCGAACCGCTGCAGCGGGCGCTGGCCGACCTCGTCCTGCCAAAGGACGCCCCGTCCAGTCCGATCATCGAAGCGCTCGCCCGGCTCGGCCAGGATCCGGCTTTCGACCGGACCGTGCCGCAACGGCGCATCGTGCTCGTCTCCGACATGCTGCAGAATTCGGACGTTTTCTCGGTCTATGGCCGCCGCCGGGGCCGTTTCGAACAGCGCGTTCCTCCGGCCCGCGCCGTCGCGGATATCATCCGCGAGACCTATGGCGACAGCCTGCGCGGCACCGAGCTGGAAATCCGCCTGATCCCGCGCGAGACGTGGGAAGCCGAGCAGCGCGGCGAGCTGCAGGCCTATTGGAGCGAGATTTTCCAGCAGCTCGGCGTTCGCGCCTACTGGCTGGATATCTAGCGCCGCCCCTCCTGTCCCTGACCAGGTTTTCCACACCCCCGGACCGGGATGCATAGGATATGCATTTCCCCGACTCGCGACGCGTACCACAATATCTGGTATCGAAACTGAAACGATGCGCTAGAGATGGGGCTCGCCATGTCCATTCAGCCCGCCCGCAACGCGACCGGAACACGCGCTCTGGACCGTGAGGCGCGCCGCCTGCTCGACCGCGACATGCTCACCTTCTGCGCCCGCCAGCCGCAGCTTGCGGAACTGGCCTTCACACTCGCCGATCACGGCCACACCCATGTCGGCCATGTGGCGAGCCTGACCTTCTTCACAATTCTCGATCTTGCCGGCGGCGACCGCGCGCTGGCTGACGAGTTGCAGCACCGGCTCCGCCATGCCGGTCTCGATACCGGCCTTTCCCTGCCCGACTGGCAGCCGCCGACGGGCGATGCCATCGAGCCGCTGCTCGATTAAGGTTTTGCATTGCCGCACCGCACAGGCGCCCTATCTTCGCAGGAAGTGACGAAACCCGCGGGACGATAGCCATGATCACGGTGCACCACCTCAACAATTCGCGCTCCCAGCGCATTCTCTGGCTGCTTGAAGAAATCGGGCAGACCTATGAAATCCGCAAATATGAGCGCGATCCGCAGACCATGCGCGCGCCGGCGGCGCTCAAGGAGGTTCACCCGCTGGGCAAGTCTCCGGTGATTTCCGATGGCGACCACGTCATTGCCGAGTCCGGCGCGATTACCGAGTATCTGGTCGACACCTACGGTGCCGCCCTCAAGCCGCAAGCCGGCAGCGACGATCACCGGCGCTATGTCTACTGGCTGCACTTCGCCGAAGGCTCGGCCATGCCGCCGCTGCTGGTGAAACTCGTGGTCGACCAGATCGCCAAGGCCAGGATGCCCTTCTTTGCCAAGCCGGTCGCGCGCTCGATCGTGAGCCGGCTCAATGACGGCTTCGTCCAGCCCGAGATCGACAACATCTTCGGCTATATCGAGACCGAACTGTCCGGGCGCGACTGGTTTGCCGGCGATACCTTCTCCGCGGCCGACATCCAGATGAGCTTTCCGCTGGAAGCGGCGGCTGCCCGCGGCGGTATCGGCAAGGCCTATCCGGCGATCCAGGCCTGGCTGGAACGCATCCACAACCGCCCGGCCTATGTGCGGGCGCTCGAACGCGGCGGCGAATACGGGATCGTCGGGCGCTGATGTCATGAAAAAGGCGGGAGCCACGCTCCCGCCTCTTCCTTGTCAGACTGTCTGCGGCCAGGCGCTACTGGCTCGCCGTATCGTCCGGCGTCTCGCGGAAATCGGCATCCGTCTCCGCCGCCAGGTAAACCAGAGCGGCATAGGCCGCGACATTCTGGGCCAGCTCGTCCGGATCGATCTTGTCCAGCGTGTCGTCCGGCGTGTGGTGCAGGTCGAAATAATCCTCGCCATTCTGCTCCAGGCGTACGGTCGGCACGCCCAGCATGGCCAGCGGAATGATATCCGGACCGCCGCCGGGCTCGTTCGAGCCGCCGCGAATGATCCCCAGCGGTGCGATAACCCGGCCCACCTCGTCGATCACCGGCGTGCTCGCCTCCGAGACATTCGAGGACAGGCGCCAGATGGTCCGGGCGCCGAAATCGGATTCGGTTGCCAGCACATGGTTGGCGACTTCATCGGCGTGCTGCTCGGCATAGGCGCGCGCGCCCAGCAGACCGACTTCCTCGGCTCCGAACATCACCACGCGGATCGTGCGGCGCGGCCGCTGCGGCAGGTCGGCGATCAGCTTGGCGGCCGCAACGGTGATCGCGACACCGGCCCCGTCGTCGACCGCGCCGGTCCCCAGGTCCCAGCTGTCGAGGTGACCGCCGATCAGCACGATCTCTTCCGGGTTTTCACGCCCGACAATGTCCAGCACCACATTGCCGCTGGTCACTTCACCGTGCCAGCCGGCAACGGAATTCACCGTCAGGCTGATGGCCTCGCCGTTGTTGTGGAGGCGGCGCAGATGATCGGCATCGGGATTGGAGACGGCGATCACCGGGATATCGGCCCAGCTCCCGTCGAGATCGCTCATCATGCCGGTGTGCGGGAAACGGTGGCTGTCCGAGCCGACCGAGCGGACGACCAGGGCCGAAGCGCCGGCGCGCTCGGCATGCTGCCAGCCGATGCGGCGGCGCTGATTGGCCGGGCCGTAGCCGGCGCCGACCTGGCTGCGCACCATGATGTCGCCGTCGATGAAGGCGATACGGCCTTCCAGCGAACCGTCTTCGGCCGCTACAAGATCGTCGACGGTGCGGAAATACACGATCTCCGACTGAACGGAGCCGGAACCGGAACCGCCGAGCGCCGTACCGTGGAGCTCCATCTCGTAGGGAGCGGTCATGGTGATGGACAGGCTGTCGCGATCCCAGAAGGGCATGGTGAAGCCTTCGACCTCGACGCGGTCGAAACCCAGCTCCTGACCCAGCGCCGCCCCCCAGGCGCGGGCCCGCTCCTCGGCTTCGGATCCTGCCAGGCGCGGTCCGATTTCCGTCGTCAGCGACTCGACAATGTCATAGGCCAGATCGCTTTCGAGCGCGGTTTCCATCAGCGTGCGTGCTGTCGCGGCCGCTTCCGGTGAAATGTCCTGGCGCTCCTGACCGATTGTTTCCGCCGTGAGAAACATGGTCATTCCAAGGGCGACAATTGCTTTCATCCTTACCTCCCCACACATTCGGTGCGTCACTATGAAACGCTTTGCCCGCGGCGCAAGGGCCGGGGCTGTGAAAGCCGTTACCAACAGATGGGAGCGAAACGATGGACAACAAGATCGAACGGACCATTCAGGGCCGCACACGCGACCTGGGCGGGTTTGAAGTCCGCCGCGTCCTGCCCTATGCGCGCCGCCGCATGGTGGGGCCCTTCATCTTCTTCGACCAGATGGGCCCGGCCGAATTCGCTCCGGGCCAGGGCATCGATGTGCGCCCGCACCCGCATATCGCCCTGGCAACCGTGACCTATCTGTTCGACGGCGCGATGCAGCACAGGGACAGTCTCGGCGTCGACCTGACCATCCGTCCCGGCGATGTGAACTGGATGACGGCCGGCCGCGGCGTGGTGCATTCCGAACGCACACCGGACGAGGAACGGGCTGCCGGGCACCGCCTCTACGGCATCCAGACCTGGGTGGCCCTGCCCTCGGACAAGGAAGGGATCGAGCCGGCCTTCCATCACCACAAGGCCGAAACCCTGCCGCGCTTCGAGCGCGATGGTGGCGATTTCCGGCTGATCCTCGGCACGGCGTGGGGGCACCGGTCGCCCGTCGAGGTGTTCTCGCCCATCGTCTACCTGCACGGCGAATTGCGGGCGGGCGCCTCGACCAAGCTCAATCTCGAGCATGACGACGTGGCGGTCTATCTCGTGGAAGGCGCCGTCACGATCGACGGTCAGGCGCTTGAGCCTGGCGAAATGGCCGTGATCGAACCGGGCACCGCGCCGGAACTCGGCGCGCAATTGCCCAGCCGCATCATGATCTGCGGCGGCGCCCCCCTGGGCGAGCGGCACATCTACTGGAATTTCGTCGCCAGCAAGGAAGGCGATATCGACACCGCCAAGCGTGACTGGGTCGCGGCGGCGGAAGCCGGTTTCCCGGCCGGAGGACGTTTCATCCTGCCGCCGGACGAACAGGAACACATCCCCCTGCCTGATGACATCAAGCGCGAAGAGCCGGTCAAACCGACCCCGGACAGCCCGACCAGCTGATCTCAGCCATCCTCGCCGGCGGACGGCATGGCGCGCCATTCCGGTGCGTCGAGCGCGCGGCCCGTGACATAATAGGTCGCAAAACTCGCGAGCCAGTGTCCGCCGGCATAATCCTCGCCCGTCACCGAGGCGATACCGGCCTCGCCATGGCGCTGCGCGCTGGCCCGCAGGGCTGCGACACGCGGGTCGCCCTGCGGCAGGGCGTGGGCGATGGCCTCCAGGTTCCAGGCGCGCGACAGGTTCACGCCGTCCAGGTGGACCAGCTTGCCATCGGTCGGATCGACAACCCGTCCGGGTTCCAGCCAGTCGGCGGATCCGTCCTCGGGGATACCCGGCAGGAAACTGCCCAGCCAGTTCGCGAACTCGGCCTGCGGCATCACCCGCCGCATGAGATCGGCCTCCATCAGGCATGGGGACAGGAAATCCTCGCCGGACGGTTCATAGGCGATCGGGCAGTCGCGGTCCCCGATGTGAAACTCGCGCGCCTTGTCGACGATCAGCCGCTCCAGCCCGGCATCGCCCGTCGCCCGGGCCCAGTCCAGCGCCAGGGCAAAGCCGAAGGCGGACTGGTTATGCGTGCCGATCCGGATCGGATAGAGCAGGTTGGGCAGCCAGGCCTTGTAGCGGTCGGCCACCGCCGTCTCGAGCGGTTCCAGCGCCGCCAGCCAGCGCTCGGCCCGCGGATCGTCCCATTCGCGCAGCTCCAGACCAAGCTGCAGCAGCCAGGCCAGACCATAGGGGCGTTCGAACGAGCCGCGCCCCTCGCCCTGGAAATAGGCCACTTCGCCGGCAATATTCCCGGGCGTCAGATTGGCATCGAGTGCCGCTGTCGCGCGGTCGGCCAGCTCGCCGTCTCCGGTCTCGCGCAACAGCCGGACCAGCAGCCAGTGGCCGTGGACCGCCGAATGCCAGTCATAACAGCCATAGAAAGCCGGATAGAGTTCCCGCGGCGTCAGCGCATCCTCGCCGGACTGCAGCACATGCGAGATCTTGTTGGGATATTCGCGCTGCACGCAATCCAGTGCCAGTTGCATGAAGCGGACATTGCGCTCGGACGGCTCGGCCGGTTCCTGTGCAAAAACAGACGAGGCAGAAAAAACCGAAGCAATTGCGGCACATGTCAGAAGTGTTTGCGATACCATTTCGATCCCCGTCCTTCACTTTCAATTTCCGGCGTGCCCGAAGGGCTTTTCTGCCCCCGGACGATCTGCTACCGCCGGAATACCAAAACCGTTCGACCCGTGTGGCAAGCGTCTTGCTCCCGGGATCGGCGATAACAGGGTGCGCGAACAGTCCCGTTTCACACAAGCGCCCGCAAACAGGTGAGTGGCTCACCGGCATCCGCCCCGAATCCGGGACGGGCCGGACAACAAGGTGCGGGCAGACTGACCACACTGGGGAAGCAGGAAACATGTCGAATTCCGAAACGCGCGATGGCGGGCTCAAAGCCCTTGGCGTCAATGCCGGCCGCGTCAATCTGAACTGGAACGAGGCCCGCCTCTATGAGGAGGCTGTGCGCCGTGGCGAGGGTGAAGTCGCCGAGGGCGGTCCGCTGGTCGTGAAGACCGGCGCCCATACCGGCCGCTCCGCCAAGGACAAGTTCACGGTCCGCGATGCGGAGACCGAGAACCAGGTCTGGTGGGAGACCAATGCGTCGATCACGCCCGAACAGTTCGACACGCTGTGGCAGGACTTCAAGGCGCACATGGACGGCAAGGACGTCTTCGTCCAGCAACTCTTCGGCGGCGCCGACCTTGATCACCGCCTGCCGGTGCGCGTCGTCAACGAGCTGGCCTGGCACTCCCTCTTCATCCGCCACCTGCTGCGCCGCCCCGAGCCGGCCGAGCTGGACGGGTTCGAGGCCGAGTTCACCATCGTCAACCTGCCCAGCTTCCAGGCCGATCCCGCACGTCACGGCTGCCGCTCGGAAACGGTGATCGCCGTCGATTTCGCGCGCAAGCTGGTGCTGATCGGTGGCACGTCCTACGCCGGCGAGACCAAGAAATCGGTCTTCACCATCCTCAACTACCTGCTGCCGAAGAAGAAGATCATGCCGATGCACTGCTCGGTGAATGTCGGCAGCCAGGACGATGCCGCGATCTTCTTCGGCCTGTCCGGCACCGGCAAGACCACGCTGTCGGCCGATGCCAGCCGCACGCTGATCGGCGATGACGAGCATGGCTGGTCGGAGAACGGCCTCTTCAATTTCGAGGGCGGCTGCTACGCCAAGATGATCCGCCTGTCGGCCGAGGCCGAACCGGAGATCCACGCCACCACGAAGATGTGGGGCACGGTGCTGGAAAACGTCGTGATGGATCCGGAAACGCGCCGGCTCGATCTGGACGATGACAGCCTGGCCGAGAACAGCCGCGGCGCCTATCCGATGCACGCCATCCCGAACGCGTCGGCGACCGGCCGGTGCGGTCATCCGAAAAACCTGGTCATGCTGACCTGCGATGCTTTCGGCGTACTGCCGCCGATTGCCAAGCTGACCCCGGCCCAGGCGATGTATCACTTCCTGTCCGGTTATACGGCCAAGGTGGCCGGCACCGAAAAGGGCGTCACCGAGCCGACCGCGACGTTCTCCGCCTGTTTCGGCGCGCCCTTCATGCCGCGCCACCCGGCGGATTACGGCGCCCTGCTGCGCGAGCTGATCGCCGAACACGATGTCGACTGCTGGCTGGTCAATACCGGCTGGACCGGCGGCGCCTACGGCACCGGCCACCGCATGCCGATCAGGGCGACGCGCGGCCTGCTCAATGCCGCGCTGGACGGCTCGCTGAACAATGCCGCCTTCCGCGAGGACAAGCTGTTCGGCTTCATGGTGCCGATCGCGGTTCCCGGTGTGGATGACAGCATCCTCGACCCGCGTTCGACCTGGTCCGACCCGGCCGCCTACGACGCCCAGGCCGCCAGGCTGGTGACCATGTTCGTCGAGAATTTCACCAAGTTCGAGGACAATGTGGCGGCCTATGTCCGCGCCGCCGCACCCAAGCTGCCGGCGCGTGAAAAGACGCTGGAAACCGCGGCCGAATAGGTCTGCCGCCATCCAGATTGAAGGACCCCGGCTGCCGGCGGCCGGGGTCTTTTTGTGTCCGAAAACAGGAACAACCGACACGGGCCTGCGGATTTATGATTTTCACATTCCGGCACCCAGACCCGGAATTTTCAGGATGATCTTTCGCAAAATCGTCGATGCGGAAATTTTGTTCCGGATTTCGCCAAGACTGGCGCACCAGGTTTCAGCCAAAAAATTGCGTCAGTCCGGTGAAAAAACACTTCTGGCGCAAAATTTGTTTGACCCGCCAGCGCAAATGCGCCTTCCTAGGATGACTTCGCAAGCGCAGCACACCGCTGCCGCAGGGATGGACCCGTCATGACGCTCGACGCCATGAACATCGCCGGCCTTCAGACCCAGACCGTCACCGGTCTGTCCGGTCGCGGCGGCGCCATGCCCGGCGGCCTCGGTACCACCACGACCACCATTATGACCACCTCCTGGACACGGGGGGCGGCCGGCGTGCGTTAGCGGACCAGAAAACCGCAACACACCGAACCCGCTCCCCGGCCCGGCGAGCGGGTTTTTTTGTGCCCGAAATTCACACCTCACCACCAGCCAGACCCAGACGACCCAAAGGATCCAGACCCATGCCCCTCGACCTCGATGCCCGAAAACCACTGAAGCTCTGCGTTCTCAAATTCGGAAGCTCCGTCCTCCAGAAGCCCGATGACTATGTCCGCGCCGCTCACGAAATCTATCGCCACACGCGTGCCGGCGAGAAGGTTGTCGCGGTCGTGTCGGCCCTGGAAGGTGAAACCGACGCCCTCTTTGCCGTTGGCGGCGATGTGGGTCAGGGGTCCAGCGACGGTCTGATGGCCCGGCTGGTCCGGTGCGGCGAGCTGAAGTCTGCAGCGCTGATGGGTCTGGCGCTGGAGCGAACCGGCATTCCCTCTGCCGTGCTCGATCCGCATGAAATGGGTCTGATGGCCGATGGCGAGCCGCTCGACGCCAATCTCACGGGTCTCGATTCCGACCGCGTCCTGGCGCACTTCGAAAAGGCTGACGTGATCGTTGCGCCGGGCTTCTTCGGGGAAGGTGTTGCAGGACCGGTCACACTCGGTCGCGGCGGGACGGATCTGACGGCCGTCGAGTTCGCCCACTGGCTCGATGCCGACCGGGTCCGGCTGATCAAGGATGTCGACGGGGTCTACACGGATGACCCGGCCAAGGTTGCCGACGCCGAACGCCTCGACCAGCTGGACTATGACGAAGCGGTCCGCGTGAGCCGGGGCCTGGTGCAGGAGAAGGCCATCTTCCGGGCACGCGACAACCAGATCGTGATCGAGGTTGCCGCTCTGGGTCGCCCCTATGCGACGCGCATCGCCGGACGCGTGCAGCAACGCCCGGGGCCCGTGCCCGCCGTCCGCAAGCTGAAAGTCGCAGTGCTGGGCCATGGCGCCGTCGGCGCCGGCGTCTGCTCCCACCTGCTGGCCCATCCCGGCCGGTTCGAACTCGCTCCGGTTCTCGTACGCGACCCGGCCAAACATGCAGCCGCCTGCGACCGGCCGCTCGAATTCACCGGCGACCCGGCCGTCGCTCTCGCCGGAACGCCGGACATTGTGGTGGAAACGCTGGGCGGTACGGATACAGCCCGCGCGCTGAGCCAGAGCGTGCTGCGCGATGGCAGCCATCTTGTCACCGCGAACAAGGCCGTGGTCGCGCTCGATATCGAACGGCTCAACGATCTCGCCCGGCAGCAAGGACGGCAATTGCGCTACTCGGCCGCTATCGGCGGCGGTGTTCCGATCCTGGAACTGGTCGACCTGCTCGGCCGCAATGGCGAAATCCTGGCCGTCGAAGGCGTGATGAACGGCACGTGCAATTTCATCTTCGACCAGCTCAAGCAGGGCACCCGGCTCGCCGACGCCGTCAGCGAAGCCCAGCGGCTGGGCTTTGCCGAGGCCGATCCCAGCACCGATCTCGACGGTCATGATGCCGCTGACAAGCTGGTCCTGCTGGCCCATCACGCCTTCGGCGTCACGCTGCATCCCAGCCAGATCGAGAAGGAAAGCCTGAACGATCTCGACGGCAACCGGATCCGGGCGGTCAACGAGAAGGGCATGGTCTTCAAGCAGATCGCCCGCTGTGAAGCGACCCCGGACGGCCGCGTCGAAGCGCGGGTCGAGATCGTCGCCCTGGAACCCGATCACCCGCTGGCTGGCCTCGTCAACGAAGGCAATGGCTTCCTCGTGAAACTTCCGCAAAAGACGGTTTCCGTCCGCGGCAAGGGGGCCGGCCGCTGGCCCACAGCGGAAGCGGTCTTTGCCGATATCATGGACATCCAGCGGTCCTATCTGACCGGCGAAGCCGAAGCATCGCCCGTACCGGAGAATCCGCTTAGCCATATCCGCCGAATGTCGACGGGACAGGTGGCATGACGACAGCAAATCCGGCGGCCCGCGCCAGCGCGCCCGCCAGTGTAGGCAATGTCGGGGTCGGCTTCGACGTGCTCGGCCTCGCCTTCGACGCCGTGCGTGATGAAGTCTGCGCAACGCGGGAAGACCAGCCCGGTGTGCGTCTGGGCACGGTTTCGGGTCTGGTCGACAGCCTGCCGGCCGAACCGGAGCGCAATTGCGCCCTCGCCGCCGCAGCCGCCGTGCTTGATGCGGCCGGGGCCGATTTCGGCCTGCGGATCGATGTGCACAAGGGTGTGCCGCTGAGCGCCGGCATGGGCGGCTCCGCCGCTTCGGCCGTCGCCGCGGCCGGTGCGGCCAATGCCCTGCTCGACAAGCCCTTTTCAGACATCGAACTCCTGCCTCTGGCCATGGAGGGCGAGAAAGTCTCCGCCGATCCGCCGCCCTGGGACAATGTGATGGCCGCATTGCTGGGCGGTCTCGTCCTGGCGGCGCGTCTCGACCCGCCCCTGATCCGGCGCCTGCCCCTGCCCGAGGGGATCGCCTGCGTGGTCTTCCACCCCCAGCGCAAGATCGAGACCCAGGCCGCACGCGAACTTCTCTCGCCGCAGATCGCCAAGGACATCGCGGTCGAGCATTCGCGGAACATGGCCAGCTTCGTTGCCGGTTGCGCCAGTGGCGATCTCGACCTCGTGGCCAGCGGCCTGCGCGACATCTTCATCGAACCGCAGCGGGCCAGCCTGCTGCCCGAACTGGCACCGGTCCAGGCCGCCGCACTGGACGCCGGCGCGCTGGGCTGCTCCTTCTCCGGATCCGGTCCCTCCGTCTTCGCCTGGACCCGGGTGGCCGACCTCGACGCCACGCGGGCAGCCATGGCCGCGGCCTTTGCATCCGCCGGATGCCCGGCAACCGCCTATGACGCCCCTCTGAATTCCCCCGGGCTCCGGATCGAACCCCAACAGGGATAGTGCCGCTCATGCTGTTTCACTCCACCCGCGGCAACGCGCCTGCCGTCACCGCCGACATCGCACTCAAGGCCGGCGCCGCTCCCGATGGCGGCCTGTACCTGCCCGGGAACCTGCCCGGCTTCGCCAGCGGCGACTTCGCCGATACGTCAGGGCTGGGCGATCTGGGCGCGCGCCTGCTCGCCCCCTTCTTCGAGGGCTCGCCACTGGCAGACGCCATACCGGACATCTGCCGCGAT
>PANX01000090.1 GCA_002707795.1 Maricaulis sp. | reverse complement strand
GGCATCCACAACAGTGTCGACAGGGCGAAGGCGCCAAGGATCAGCAATCCGCCCATGGTCGGCGTGCCAATCTTTGTCACAAGATGTGACTCCGGCCCGTCGGCGCGGATCGGCTGGCCCTCCGCCTGATGGCTCTTCAGCCAGCGGATCATCGCCGGGCCGAACATCAGGCTGATGATCAGCGCGGTGATGGTGGCCCCGCCGGTGCGGAAGGTGATGTAGCGGAACAGGTTGGCCAGCTGGAGGTCTTCAGCCAGCGGCGACAGCAACAAATACAGCATGGGCGGATCAGGCCTCCGTCAATCCGAGCGCGGAACCGTCGGCCAGATATGCGGCAATCCTGTGGAGACCGGAGGCATTCGACCCTTTGACGAGCACAACATCCCCCGGCCGGATTGCTGCCCTGATAAGGTCGAGCCCCTCGTCCGCATTTGCCGCATAGCCTGCGCGGCGGGTCGCGGGCAAGGCGTCATGGAGGCTGCGCATCCGGCTGCCACACGTATAGACCTCGTCGACACCGGCCGCCTCGAGCGGTTCGGCGAGCGCGGCGTGCATGGCACCCTCGTCCGGTCCCAGCTCCAGCATGTCGCCCAGGACGGCGATGCGGCGCCCGCCCTCACCGGGACGCGCGGCACCGAGCGCCGAGATCGCGGCAGCCATGGAGACCGGATTGGCGTTATAGGCATCGTCGAGCAGGGTGAAGCTGCCGCCGGCGGGGTGCGCCAGGGTCAGCACGCGGCCGCGGCCGGCACCGGCTTCCAGCCCCGCCAGCGCTTCGGCGACATCGCCGGCATCCAGGCCGGCGCCAGCCGAGGCGGCAAAGATGGCGGCGATATTCCAGGCCCAGTGCACGCCCGATGCCTTGACCGAGAAGGGCACGCGCATGCCCAGCACATTGGCGATGCCGCGCGATCCGTCGAGCCCCGTTTCGAACGACTCGATACGGATGGCTGCGTCCTTTGCGGTGCCGAAATCCAGCATGAAGGCGGCACCGGAATGGCGGGCATGACGTGCCAGACGCCCGGCCTGGGCATCGTCGGCGGGATAGATCGCGACACCGTCCGTTTCCAGCCCCTCATAGATCTCCGCCTTGGCATCGGCGATGGCCTCGATCGAGCCAAGATGTTCCAGGTGCGCCGGTGCAATGCGGGTGATCATCGCAACATGCGGCCGCACCATCGACGACAGGTCGCGGATCTCGCCGGCATGGTTCATGCCCATCTCGAAGACGGCGCGCTGCGTGTCGCGCGGCATGCGCGCCAGCGTCAGCGGGACGCCCCAGTGATTATTGTAGGACTTCACGCTCCAGTGCGCCGGGCCTGCAGCGCGGAATACGGCAGCCAGCGCGTCCTTGACGGTGGTCTTGCCGACACTGCCCGTCACCGCGACGCGGATCGCGTCACAGCGCTCGCGGGCGGCCTCGCCGAGACTGCGCAGCGCGGCCAGCGTGTCCTTCACCTGGAGCGCCGGCTCGAGCGCCAGATCGCTGCGGGAGATCAGACAGGCCGCGGCGCCGGCTTTCAGGGCCGCGGCGGCATAGTCGTGCCCATCGCGCTCGTCCTTCAGGGCGACAAAGAGATCGCCGGGCCGGATCGTGCGGCTGTCGATCGAGACGCCGGAACAGGTCCAGCCGGTATCGCCGACCAGCATGCCGCCGGTCGCGGCCATGGCCTGTCGGGCTGTCCAGAGCGGTTCAGACATGCGCGGCCTCCCTTTCCCCCAGAGCTTTGCGGGCCTCCTCGCGGTCGTCGAAAGGCAGCGTGGTCCCATTCACGATCTGCCCCGTCTCATGTCCCTTGCCGGCGATCAGCAGGCAGTCGCCCTCGCCCAGCATGGAAACGCCGCGGCGGATCGCGGCGCTGCGGTCGGCGATCTCCTCGGCCTCCGGGCAGCCCTTGAGGACTGCCGCACGGATCGCCGCGGGATCTTCCGACCGCGGATTGTCGTCGGTGACGATGATGTGATCGGCCTGGCTGGCCGCGATCGCCCCCATTTTCTGGCGCTTGGACGGATCGCGATCGCCGCCGCATCCGAAGACGACGATGACACGCCCCTGTGTGTGCGGCCGGGCCGCACGCAGGAGCTTGTCCAG
The DNA here is from genome assembly GCA_002707795.1 of Maricaulis sp. Classification (GTDB taxonomy): domain Bacteria; phylum Pseudomonadota; class Alphaproteobacteria; order Caulobacterales; family Maricaulaceae; genus Maricaulis; species Maricaulis virginensis. The sequence continues at coordinate 11,448 of PANX01000090.1, read as the reverse complement.
ACCGTCCGGCGTGTGGGCATAGTCCACCAGGACCGGCGCGGCCTCCCGCGTCTCGCCAACCTTCTCCAGCCGGCCGGGCACGCCTTCCATCTGTCGCAGTGTGGCCAGGACGGTTTCGGTCTCGACCCCGTCACCCAGGGTAATCGCCGCGGCGCACAGGGCGTTGAGGATCTGGAACTCGCCGACCAGCGGGATTTCCAGGCTGTGCTCGGCACCCTTCCAGGCAAAGCTGACATCCTGGCTCGCCGGGCGCGGCGTGATCTCGCGGATCGACAGGTCCTCGCCGCGCCAGCCGATCGTGACCGTGTCCAGACCGCGCTGCCGCGCCGTCTCGGCCATGCGGCGGCCCCACTCGCTGTCGACATTGACGACGGCCCGGCCACCTTCGGCGACGCGTTCGGAAAAGAGCAATTCTTTGGATGCGAAATAATCGGCGAAATCGGGATGATAGTCCAGGTGATCCTGGGTCAGATTGGTGAAGGCGCCGACGCTCACCGCGACCCCGTCCATGCGGTGCTGCTTGAGCCCGTGGCTGGAGGCCTCCATCGCCAGATGCGTGACCCCGTCGCTTGCGAGCGTATCGAGCGCATGATGCAGCGCGATAGCATCAGGCGTGGTGTAACCCGTGACTTCGCGCGCCGACCCGCGGGTCACACCCAGCGTGCCAAGGCAGGCGGCCTCATGCCCGGCGGCAGACCAGATCTGGCGCAGGAATTCAACCGTCGAGCTCTTGCCATTGGTGCCGGTCACGGCCACCACATGCTCCGGCTGGCGCGGATAGAAGCGCGCCGCCAGCTCGGCCAGCACGGCGGCCGGCTCGTCGGTGACAAGGACCGGAATGTCCAGCCCCTCGACCGCGATATCGGTCAGGATCACCGCCGCGCCCTGAGCGACGGCCTGGGGGATGAAATCCCGCCCATGCGTCTTCACCCCCGGCAGGGCGGCAAACAGAAAACCCGGCTCAACCTTCCGGCTGTCCAGGGTCAGGCCGCGCACCTCGACGGCGCCGTCTTCCGGCGCAAACGCGTCTTCGGGCATCAGCTCTGACAGTTTCACGGGATGATCTCCGGCATGAGGGCGGCGCGGATCAGGGCCGCGCGTTCACCGTGATCGGTTTCCGCGCGCTCCACACCGAGAATGGGGGCAATCCGGGAGACGATGTCGCCGACCGCGGGTGCGGCCGTCCATCCACCCGTGGCATAGCCATAGGTCGATTCATTGCCGTGCGGTTCGTCCAGCAGCACCAGAACTGCATATTGCGGATCGTCGGACGGGAAGACCGCCGAGAAGGAGGAGATCAGCCGGTTGCGATCATAGCCGCCGCGCGAGGGCTTTTCCGCCGTGCCGGTCTTGCCGGCCACGCGATAGCCGATCGCCTCGGCATAGCCGCCGGTACCCTCCGTCACATTCTCGCGCATCAGCTCGATCACTGCGCGCGCAGCCTCGGACGACATCACCCGCTCGCCGACAATGGTCTCGTCGGCCGCGACCGGCAGAAGCGTCGGCGGCACATAGACACCGTCATTGGCGATGGCGGCAAAGGCGGCAATCGTCGCGATCGGGCTGACGGCCAGGCCGTGCCCGTAGGAGATGGTCGCCGTCTCGGTCGGTCCCCACTGGCGCGGCAGCAGCGGATCGGCGCTTTCGGCCAGCTCGATCGGCGCACGCTCCAGAAGGCGCAAATCGCCCAGGAAGCCGCGCTGGGCTTCGGCGCCCGCTTCCAGCGCAATCAGGCTGGACCCGATATTGGAAGAGTGGGTGAAGATCTCGGCCAGGGTCAGCTGGCGGTTCTCGGCGTGATAATCGTGGATGGTGTGGCCGCCGATGCGCAGCGGATTGGACGCGTCATAGCCGCTTTCCAGCGTCGCCGTTCCGTTTTCCAGCGCCATCGCCACCGTGAATGCCTTGAAGGTCGAGCCCATCTCGTAGACCGACTGTGCGGCGCGATTGAGGCGGCCGCTCGCATCCGCATCGGTCGGACGGTTGGGGTCGTAGTCCGGCAGCGAGACCATGGAGAGGATCTCGCCGGTGCGCACATTCATCACCACGCCGACGGCGGCATCTGCCTCGAAATCGGCCATGGTCGAGCGCAGGACTTCATCGACATGGAATTGCACGGACATGTCGATCGACAGCGCCACCGGACGCCCGTCGCCCGACAGGAGCGCGCTGTCGAAAGCGCGCTCGGCACCGGCAAGACCGGCCATGTCGCGGTCGGTATAGCCCACAATGTGCGAAGCGAGGCGGCCGCGCGGATAGACCCGGCGCGGCTCCATGCGGAAGCCCAGGCCGGGCAGTCCCAGCGAGAACACGGCCTGGCGCTGGCGCGGGGTGAGGTTGCGCTGCACCCAGACAAAACGGCCGCGGCCGCCGAGCTCCTCGGTCAGCGCGTCGACATCGATATCGGGCAGAACCGTCGCCAGCGCCTCGGCGGTCTCGCGCGCATCCCAGACCAGGCTGGGATCGGCGTAGAGGGAGTGGGTCTGCAGCGTGGTCGCCAGCACCTGACCGGTCCGGTCGAACAGATCGCCGCGTGTCTCCGCATGTACGGCCTGACGGGCAATCGGCGCTGCGTCGGCCGGCCCCATGACGGCGATGTCCACCGCGCGGCCGGCGAGCAGAAGAAAGCCGACACCCAGACTCATCCCCATGATGCGCAGGCGTGAACGGGCTGCCTCCAGCGCTTTTGTCTCGTCGCTCTCGATGCGCAGCAGCCGCGACATGTCCGCCGGCGCAGCTTCGGCAAGCGGCGGCAGTGCAACACTGCGCGACCTGGCGGAAACCTGCCTGCGGAACGGCCAGAGGCGCATCAGTCGGGGCCTCCCACTTCACGCGGCTCGGCCATGGCCAGCCCCTCGATGCGCTCCTCGCGCACGACATGACTGTCGGAGCGCAGCGTGTCGCGGCGCTCGTCGGCGCCCGCCAGCAGCGGCAGATCGCTCAGATTGACCTCACGCGAGGGATCCAGCGGCTCGAAGCCGAGATAGCGGCGCGCCAGCGCGCGCAGGCGCTCGGGATCTTCCAGGTGGGCGATCTCGACATTGAGCACATTGATCTGCCGGCGCTCCTCGGCCAGTTGCGCCTGGATGCCCTCCAGCCGCTCCTGCGAGCTCTTCGCCTCGGCTTTCGCGATATAGAGTGCCACTGCCAGCGCCGCGGCGACGACGAACGCGATCGCATTGAACGTGCGGATCATAGCGCGGCCTCCAGACGGGCAAGCGGAACGACACTCCGATACAGTTCCGGACCGTCAGTGACGGCCGGCGCATCGGTACGGATGGCGGCGCGAAGCTTGGCCGAACGGGCCCGCGGATTGGCATCAGCCTCCGCCGCGCCGGCCTCGACGGCCTTGCGATACAGGAGACGGAAACTCGGCTCGGGGCCTGCTTCGGCGACTGGCGCATGACGCGAACCGCCCCCTCCCGCCAGCCCGGCACGGGCCCGCAGGAAGGACTTAACCATGCGGTCCTCCAATGAATGGAAGGTAACCACGACAAGCCGCCCGAGCGGCGCCAGCAGACGCTCCGACGCCTCCAGCGCGCGGGCCAGTTCACCCAGCTCGTCATTGACGAAAATGCGCAACGCCTGGAAGACGCGTGTCGCGGGATGAATTTTCGAATGTTTTCCGCCGGTTGCGCGCGAGACGATTTCGGCCAGCCGGTCCGTCGTCTCGATCGGCGCCTCTTCGCGGGCGGTCAGAATGAACTTGGCGACGCGGCGCGAGCGGCGTTCTTCGCCGTATACATAAAATATGTCCGCCAGCTCCTGCTCGCTCAGCAGGTTCACCGCGTCGGCCGCCGTGGGGCCGGAACCGGCCATGCGCATGTCCAGCGGACCGGCCTTCTGGAAGGAGAAGCCGCGCTCGGCCTGGTCGATCTGCATGGAGGACACACCGATGTCCAGCACGATGCCGTCGACATGCGAGCCGCCGCTGGTGCGCACCACCTCTTCCATCGCCGAGAACGGCGCCTCGACAAAGGCAAAACGGCCACCGGCCGCCTGCTTGAGATGCTCGGCGGCGGGGCGGACGGACGGGTCACGGTCGATGCCGATCAGGCGGCAATCGGCCGCTGACAGGATTGCGCGGGAGTAACCGCCGGCGCCGAATGTGCCGTCGATATAGAGCGCGCCGTCACGCGGCTCGAGCGCGTGAAGGACTTCGTCCAGCATGACGGGGATGTGCGGCGAGCCGGTCATGCCCCCCCTCCCGTACGGGGCGGCAGGCGCAGCGACTTCTTGTTCTCGCGCGCGAAGTCGCGGGCATTCGCCTTGCGCTCGGCCAGACGGTCCGGGTTCCAGATCTCGAAGCGCGAGCCGAGACCGACGAAGGCCGCCTTGCTGTCCAGGCCGGCATGCTCGATCAGATCCTTCGGCAGGGTGACGCGGCCGGTACCGTCGAAAGCCAGCCCGCGCGTATCGCCGAAGATCGTCTGCTCGAAGGCGGCCCGGGCGTCGTCATACGGGTCCATTTCCTCGAGCAGGTTCAGATAGCGGTCGAGCAGGGCCTGCCCGCCGCCTTCCAGATACCCGCCTTCGAACGAGGGCCACACGTAGATCTTCTCCTCGGGGTCGTTCTTGACGACGGCACGGAAACCCGCCGGCACGGAAACCCGTCCCTTTGCGTCCACACCATTGATCGTCGTCGACAGAAACACGCGCCTTGACCCCCTGCGCCCATGCGGACGAACCCTGCATGGTTAATGATGGGATAACATGGGACAGCATGGGAAACAATGACGAAAGGTTCGTTTTTCATGGATTAACGCGCCATCTGAAGTATTCAGATCACAGGAAAACAAGAACAGACGTGGAACATTAAGTTAATATCCACAGCCCCCGGGCGAGTGCGACATGGGATTGCCACCCACAGGGGCCATTTCGGAGATTGTTTCCGATCCGGAACAGATGGTTCCGTGAAGCGACTTTCCTCCACCGCCCCAGGCGGGGGAGGTGCCCCGAAGGGGCGGAGGGGGCCGCCGCGCCAAGCACGGCGGAATGGTGGAACCTGGCGCGGACACCCCTCCTCCGCCTTCGGCCGCAGAAGAGCGCCCTTCGGCCCGCAGCTTTGCTACGGCCCGCTTCCCCGCTCACGCGGGGGCAGAAAATCCGGAAAATACGATCAGGCGGCCTGTAAGCCGGGTTCTGTCCCCCGGACCGGAGTCCGGGGTGGCGACCATTCATCTGCGGACGGCCTTGCGGCCGGCCTGGTGCGACCTACCCGGATGACATGCGGAGACACATGTGCGGCAAGCCGCGCTCATCCCTATTCGGTCTTGCTCCAGGTGGGGCTTGCCTAGCCCCCTTCCTTGCGGTCGGGGCGGTGCGCTCTTACCGCACCGTTTCACCCTTGCCGGGCCCGAGGGCCTGGCGGTCTGTTCTCTGCTGCGCTTTCCCTGGGGTCACCCCCGCCGGACGTTATCCGGCACCTTGTCTCCATGGAGCCCGGACTTTCCTCGACGGCACCGTTTCCAGCATAGCCGCCGCGGCCGCCCGGCCACCTGATCGTCGCCTAGATCGGTCAGGCGCACGCGCCGGTCAAGGATATGGAGCCGGACACCCCGACCAGGCGCTCCCGCAAAGCCCGCGAAAACCCTTCCGATACATTACAACACCGAAGCAGCCCACTGCGCACCGATCACAAGGCGGAGATGCCGCTTTTTTCCGAAGAAAATTTTTATATAGCAATTACAGTTGCTTGAAAAAGCATACTCAACCCTCCCCGACTGGCCGCGCGACCAAAATGCCGCAAAAATGTCACTACCTTGCCTGTGAATTACAAATTCTCCATTGACAGGTCATGTAGATCACGAAACCGTAATCAAGCAGTCGATCGTGTTCGGCGCCTGGGGGGGCTGGCTTGAATCGTGACTGGTGCAGGACCAGACGGTGTTCGTTTCCGGACGACCAGAGGGGGCTTCTGCCGCGCCTGCATTTGCAGCCTCTCCCCTGATGCAAACCAGCCAAAGCGGGACAACCCGCTCGAAAGGGGTACAAATGAAGTCTATTCGTCAAGCATTGCTGGGGACGACCGCATGCTTCGGAATTGCAACTGCAGCCATTGTGGCCGGCAGCGCGGTTCTTGCACCATCGGCCATCGCCCAGTCCTATACCACCGGTGCCGTCGGCGGCACCGTCGTGGATGAAACAGGCTCACCGATCAGCGGAGCATCTGTCACTCTCGTCAACGCGGACCGCGGCACCACCCGGACGGTGACGACTGGCGCAGACGGCACGTTCTTCGTCGGCCGCCTGCCGGTCGGCACCTATTCCGCAACGGTTCGCCAGTCCGGCTTCCAGCCGGTCGTCGACGACGCGATCAACGTCCGGATCGGCGCAACCACCAATTATACCTTTGCGCTGGCGAGCGGTTCGGAATCCGCTGACGTCATTACCGTTACGGGCAGCGCCGTCCAGGGCAACACCTTCCAGGTGGCTGAAACCGGCCTGAACATCGACGTTGATGCTGTTTTCGACCAGATCCCGGTCAGCCGTGACATCACGTCCCTGACCCTGCTGGCGCCGGGCACCGTGCAGGGCGACTCAGCCTTCGGCAACAATCCTTCGATCGGTGGTTCTTCAGTCGGCGAGAACGCGTTCTACATCAACGGCATGAACGTCACGAACTTCCGCAACTTCGTCGGCGCCTCCACGATTCCGTTCGAATTCTACGACCAGGTGGAGGTCAAGACCGGTGGCTATCAGGCCCAGTTCGGCCGTTCGACGGGCGGCGTGGTCAACGCGGTCACCCGTTCGGGCACGAATGAATTCCACTGGGGCTTCAACGCCTACTACACCCCGGATGAGCTGCGCGCCGATTCGCCGGACACCTATTCGCAGTCGAACCATCTCGACCAGTACACCGAGCAGGAGTTCAACCTCTGGGCCAGCGGTCCGATTGTCGAGGATCGCGTCTTCTTTTATGCGATGTATTCGCCGCGCTACTCAGAGGACATCGATTCCAACATCGTGTTCGAAGGAACCACCGGGCAGCGTTTCGAGACCACCGACAACGATCCCTTCTGGGGCCTGAAGCTCGACTTCGAACTCTTCGAAGGTCATACGCTGGGCCTGACCTCGTTCTCGGATCAGCGGACGATTGTCACCGACACCTACAATCTGACCTATGACGATTACGGTACGCGCAACGTCACCAACGAAAGCTATGCCGGTCAGGGCTTCTCCGAACGCGGTGGCGACATCTTTATCGCCAACTATATCGGTGAGATCACCGACTGGATGACGCTGTCCGTGACCTACGGGACTCAGACCTTCGGCCAGACGACTCAAAGTACGGCTGATGCCATTCCCGTGGCCTACTTCGTGAACGGTACGACCGGCGCCTTCACGCCCGTCGGTGACTGGGTGAACTTCACAATCGAGGAAGGCGAGGACTCCCGTGAGCTCTTCCGCGCGGACCTCGACATCTTCGCCCAGTTCATGGGGGATCACCACATCCGCATTGGTGTCGACCGCGAGGAACTGACGGCCGACGCAGCGACCATCAACTCCGGCGGAGCCTATTATCTCTACGGCGACGGTGCCTACTGCGATCCGTATCGCGTTGCCGGTGGCGGCGTTGCCACGGGTGCAGATTGCGTCCGCTATCGTAACTACAATGTCGGCGGCTCGTTCACGACCATCCAGACCGCCTTCTACATCCAGGACTCCTGGCAGGTTACCGATCAGCTGACCCTGAATCTCGGCCTGCGCAACGAGACGTTCGACAACCAGAACGCTTCGGGTGACACCTTTACCGAGATCACCGACCAGCTTGCTCCGCGCATCCAGGCTTCCTACGACGTCTTTGCCGACGGCAATCTGAACGTCTTCGGTTCCTGGGGCCGCTACTACCTGCCGGTTGCGACCAATACCAACATCCGTATGGCCGGCAACGAGACCTACATTCATCGCTTCTACGAGTATTCCGGGTACGACGGGAACTACGTTCCGACGTACAACGGGTCTCACTTCTACGAGCAGGTCTTCGGTGACGGCAGCGTGCCGGACACCCGGTCAACGACCGATGTCTATCTCGATCCGATGTATGTCGAGGAGATCATCATCGGCGGTAACTGGATCATGAACGATCTTTGGGACTTCGGTCTGGCCTTCACCCATCGTGATCTCGGCTCGACCCTCGAAGACATCGCGATCGATGCCGCTGTTCTCGACTATTGCGATGACAACGGCATTGCAGGCTGCGACGCGATCTGGACCGGCTTCCACCAGTACGTCCTCACGAACCCGGGCGAAGACATGCGCGTCTACCTGCCCGAACTGGACGAGACAGTCGATCTGACGGCCGAACAGCTCGGCTACCCGTCGGCTGAACGGACCTATCAGGCTGTCGAGTTCACCTTCAACCGCGCGTTCGACAATGGCTGGGACCTGCACGGTTCCTGGACGATCTCGAACTCGGAAGGCAACTACGAAGGTTCGGTCAAGTCGGATAACGGCCAGGACGATGCCGGTATCACGCAGGACTTCGACCAACCGGGCCTCACCGACGGTGCCGATGGCCCGCTACCGAACCACCGGGCCCACAAGATCAAGCTCTGGGGCTCCTACGAGCTGAACGAGATGTTCACGATCGGTGCCCGGCTCAACGTGACGTCGCCGCGCCAGTTCGGTTGTATCGGCTACCACCCGACGGATGCGTTTGCCTATGAATATGGCGCGTCGTCCTTCTATTGCGGTGGGCAGCTGACGCCGCGTGGCGAGTCGACCGAAAGCGACTGGACCCATAGCCTGGACCTGAGCTTCGTCTACCGTCCGACGAATCTGCCCTATCCGGGCGAACCGACGTTCCGCATGGACATCTTCAATGTCTTTGATGCGGACGCCGTCACCGACATCTACGAAGTCGGTGACAGCTCGGCCCCTGCTCCGGGACCGAACTACGACGCGTCGAGCGTGGTGCCTGATCCGCGCTACGGAATGGCCTCTGGTTACCAGACGCCGCGCTATGTTCGTTTCGGCGTAAGCTGGGACTTCTAGGGCGTGTCAAGTATCTCACGATGATCCCTCTGAGGGGGTGGTGGTTTCCCACCACCCCCTTTTTTATCGCCGCTGCCGGCGATACGGCACATCATTCACAGGAAAACCGACGCCACACGGCCAATGAGGTCTCGTGTCTCGTCATCCAGCTGCCCGTCGACCCGGCCCGGGCGCCAGCGTCGCTGGAAAGCCTCGATCACCGCCGGCAGGCCCGGCTCCAGCCCGTAGCCGATCCGCTCCAGCAGCGCGTCCGGTTCGCCCGCCACGCGCGTCTGCGGCAGCGCCAGTGCGCAACCCGCCTCCGCCAGCTGTGTCCAGGGAAATTTCTCGCCCGGATCGATCTTGCGCCCGGGCGCGATATCGGAATGGCCGATCACCTCGCGCGGCGCGATCCCGTGCCGTCCCATGATGTCCCGCACCAGCGCGGACACCGCATCGATCTGGACAGCCGGAAATCCGGGCAGACCGAAATCATGCCCGCCATTGACGATCTCGATACCGATCGAGGCCGAGTTCAGGTCGCGCTCACCGCGCCAATAGCTCACCCCGGCATGCCAGGCGCGGCGGCTCTCATCCACAAGACGGCACACCGCGCCATCTTCCTCGACCATGTAGTGGGCGGACACCTGGGCCTGCGGATCGCACATCCGCTCCAGCGCCGCAGCCCCCGTCTCCATGCCGGTATAGTGCAGCACGATACAGGCGAGCGGACACGTGCGGTCGTTGAAGTTGGGCGACGGCGTGTCCCGGAAAACCAGGCTCACAGTGTCTTCTCCCGCGCCAGCGCGGCGGTCGGCAGTTTGCGGTTCCGGCGCAGGGCGATGATGCCGACCCCCAGCAGGGTCAGCGCACCGCCGGCGATCAGGCGCCAGCCCAGCGGGTCGCCCGTTACGGTAAGGCCGGCGATCACACCGATCAGCGGCGCCATCAGGGTCAGCGGCGCGATCAGGGTCGCATCATAGCGCTGCAGCAGATTGTAGAAGACGCCATGCCCGAACACATTCACCAGCAGGACGGTGAAGGCGACGGCCGCGCCGATCGCCCAGCCGCCGCTGACGACCGACTGCATCTGCCCCGTCTCGAAGGTCAGCGACAGCGCCAGCAGCGGCGGCGCCGAGATCAGCCCGATCCAGGCCTGCATCCGGATTGAATCCAGCGGCATCTGCTTGACCAGGATCATGCCGACCGCCGAGGCGAAGGCCGCGCCGATACCGATCATAAGGCCCAGCGACAGGTCGAGCTCGGCAGGATTGGCAATCACCAGCGCCACACCGGCGAAGGACAGGAGGATGCCGGCGATCCGCGGCAGGCCGACCTTTTCCTTCAGGAAGAGCACCGAGAGAATGGTGGCAAAGGGCACGCCGGTCTGAACGGCGATCGCCATCGACGAGGGCGTGGCCCATTTCAGCCCCAGGAACATCAGCGCGTACTGGCCCGCCCCCATGGTCAGGCCAATGGCGATCATCGTGCCCAGCCTGGCCGGGATCGGCCGCAGCCACGGCGCCAGCACCGCATAGAGAAGAACAAAGCGCAGGAAGGCGAAAAAGAAGGGCGGCACGCCCTCGAACCCGTCGACCCAGCCCGGCGCACCGGTCACCGAGAACTTGGCCACCACGAAATTGATGCCCCAGACGACACAGACGGCAAACAGGGCCAGAAAATCGCGCAACCGCATGGCGATTGTCTTGGACTGCGCCGCCCGGCCGGGCAAGCCCAAATCCCCGGCTCCCCCGAACGGGGGATGGCTGACCGCCTGCGTCATCGGCACCCTCCCCGCGCGTCAACTTGCCCAGGGGAGAGGACTATGACGAAGACCCGTATTACCGCATTCGGCCTGACGGCCGCGATGGCGCTCATGGCGGCCGGCTGCGCCACCACAAGCTCCGAACCGGCCACGGCCCTGCTGCAGGTCAACAGCCCCGGCGATGCCGACATGAGCTGCGAACAGCTCAGCGCCGAGATCGGCCGCATGGACCAGATGATGGGGGCCGACATGCAGGCAGCCGCGAACGCGGAAGCCCGCGGCAGCGCCGCAGCCGCCGGCACCAGCGCCGCCATCAACGCCGCCGCCTATTCCGGCGCTCTGGGCCGTGTTCCGGGCCTCGGTTTCGCCGCGAATGCCGCCGGCGGCCACGCCCAGGCCCAGGCCCAGGCGGAAGCGGAACGCCGTGAAGAGAATGTGCGCCGCGCCGAACTGCGCCGCACCAGCCTGATGGGCATCTATCAGGGCCGCGACTGTTAAGACCGTCGTTTTGATGAACCGGGCGCGTGGCCGGTCCGCGCGCCCTCTTCGCCTACTCGCCAGCGCCGAAATGCGCGTCGAGAAAGGCCAGAAAATGCCGCCAGTCGACCGCGTTCACACCATGCAGGCCACGCCGCATGAAGACAGCGATATCGGCCTCGGGATCGAACGCGCCCAGCCCGTCCTGCTCCAGCCCGTCCGAACCATAG